>NZ_JBIGIN010000010.1:0-130088 GCF_043558715.1 Scandinavium sp. M-37 | reverse complement strand
TTCCATTTAAAAAGGGTCCATGATAAGCATGAACCCTTTTTACACCAGCCACCGGATCGGTCAACCGATCCTTAAACGATCGGCATTAGGGATTTTCCCGGCTTTTCTTTTTTTACTCTTCTGAGGTCTTCTTCTCGGTCGCTGCGGTTTCAGCTGCGCTCGGCTTACGACGTTTGCCAATGTTTTTGGCATCGCGATGACGATTCTTCACGCGTGGTTTTTCTTTCTCTGCTTTTTTCTTCTCTTCGCGTTTAGCCAACACCTTCTTCGAGGGTTTGCCTTTCAGCTTCTCGCTCGGAACGCGCGTTTTCGGACGCAGTTCATCAATCACACGCGCTTTTAGCGGTTCATCTACATAGCGGCCAATTTTGCTCAACAGTAGATGATCATGGGCTTCGACTAACGAAATCGCGATGCCTTTGCGTCCGGCACGGCCAGTACGCCCGATACGGTGCAGATAGGTATCACCGCTGCGTGGCATATCGAAGTTAAAGACATGGCTGACATCCGGAATGTCGATGCCGCGCGCGGCAACATCGGTGGCAACCAGCACATTCACGCGACCGTCTGTCAGGCGGATAATGGCTTCGTTACGCTTAGCCTGAACCATCTCGCCTTCGAGATAGCAGTTGTTGATGCCTTTCTCACGCAGCCAGCCTGCCAGTTCATGCACGCGCTCGCGCTTACGTACAAAAACGATAGAGCGGGTGGCGTCA
Organism: Scandinavium sp. M-37; assembly: GCF_043558715.1. Lineage (NCBI taxonomy): Bacteria > Pseudomonadati > Pseudomonadota > Gammaproteobacteria > Enterobacterales > Enterobacteriaceae > Scandinavium > Scandinavium sp. M-37. The sequence goes on along the minus strand of NZ_JBIGIN010000010.1, from coordinate 129,372 downwards.
TCCTGTTGCAGCAGATGGATAAGCAGCGCGGTTTTATGCTCGACATCATCAGCACGATAGTACCACTGATGGATTTTCTTACGCTCGCGAGTGGACGGATCCGCTGAGACTTCAACCGGTTCTTGCAGCAGGCGATCGGAGAAATCTTTGATCGCATCGCCTTCCAGAGTGGCAGAGAACAGCATGGTCTGCTTACGCCAGCGGGTTTCACCGGCAATGGTTTCGATATCCTGGGCGAAGCCCATATCCAGCATCCGGTCCGCTTCATCAAGGATCAGCGTTTCAACCGCGCGGCAGTCGAAGTTCTCTTCTTTGATGTATTGCAGCAAACGTCCGGTGGTCGCTACCACGATGTCCTGGTTTTCGCTAAAGACTTCGGCGTGGTTCATGTAGGCCACGCCGCCGGTGATGGTGGCGATGTCCAGATGGGTGTTTTTCGCAAGCTCTCGAGCGTGATCCGCTACCTGCATCGCCAGTTCGCGCGTTGGGGTAAGAATCAAAATTCGCGGTGGGCCAGATTTTTTGCGCGGGAAGTCGAGCAAGTGCTGCAACGCTGGCAGCAAATATGCCGCCGTTTTACCGGTGCCTGTCGGCGCAGAACCGAGGACATCACGGCCATCGAGCGCAGGCGGGATCGCAGCGGCCTGAATGGCGGTCGGGCGTGTGAAGCCTTTCTCCTGGAGTGCTTCCAGTAGGCTATCGTCGAGTTCTAGTTCGGAAAAAGTCGTTACAGTCATGTTCTACCTCTGTGTGGGCCGCTGATTATAGACGTTATGGCTGCAATCTTCATCTGTTTGTATGGCTATCTGTTCTCGGGTATTGTGCAATACCCGACGCTCAGGGGATTTTTCAGGAAAAAGGTTGTTGAAGATGAGTCAGCCAGCATCCGTGCTTCGTCGCAACGGATTTACGTTCAAGCAATTTTTCGTCGCCCACGACAGGTGTGCCATGAAAGTCGGTACCGATGGGATCCTGCTCGGTGCGTGGGCACCGATAGCCCGGGTAAAACGGATCCTGGATATTGGCACTGGCAGTGGGCTGCTGGCGCTTATGTTAGCGCAGCGCACGGAAAGTACGGTAGTGATTGATGCCGTTGAGCTGGACGCCGATGCTGCAGAACAGGCAGCCGAAAACGTGGCGGAATCGCCGTGGACCAATCGCATTCAAATTCATACTGCGGATGTGGGGCAGTGGCTGGTGGAAGCCAATAGTCGTTATGATTTGATTATCAGCAATCCACCTTATTATGCGCAGGGCGTGGAATGCGCCACACCCGCGCGTGAACAGGCGCGATACACTACGACGCTCGATCATGTGACGCTACTGAACTGTGCGGCCAGTGCAATAACCGAAGAGGGTTTTTTCTGCGTGGTTTTGCCTGAAGATATCGGCAATGCGTTCAGCGAACAGGCGCTGTCGATGGGCTGGCATCTGCGGTTACGTACCGATGTAGCGGAAACCGATCTGCGTCCGCCGCATCGAGTACTGTTGGCTTTTTCTCCGCGTGCTGGCGAGTGTTTTAGCGACAGGCTGACTATTCGTGGGCCAGAGCAGCAATATTCCGAAGGTTACACGGCGCTGACCCAGGCGTTCTATTTATTCATGTGAGTTAGCGGCGAGAGCACCGAAGGCCCTGAGTTTTCCAGCTGATCCGGATAATCCAGGGTGTAGTGCAGGCCGCGACTCTCTTTACGCATCATGGCGCACCGGACGATCAGCTCCGCCACCTGCACCAGATTACGCAGCTCAAGCAGATTATTGGATACCCGGAAACGGGAGTAGTACTCGTCCAGCTCCTGTTGTAGGAGCGTAATTCGTCGCAGCGCCCGCTCCAGGCGTTTGGTGGTGCGCACGATCCCGACATAGTCCCACATAAAGAGTCTCAGCTCGTGCCAGTTGTGCTGAATGACGACCAGTTCATCAGGATTATCTACCCGGCTTTCATCCCAGGCGGGTAGGGTGCTGATCTCGCGGGCATACGGCATCCGCTTCTTAATATCCTCCGCTGCCGACCAGCCATAAACCAGACACTCCAGCAGTGAGTTGGATGCCATGCGGTTAGCGCCGTGGAGGCCGGTATAACTCACCTCACCGATTGCATACAGCCCATCGACATCGGTTCTGCCGAAGTCATCGACCATCACGCCTCCGCAGGTGTAATGGGCAGCGGGCACGATAGGCACCGGCTCTTTCGTCAGATCGATGCCCAGACCAAGCAGCTTTTCGTGAATCATCGGGAAGTGCTGACGAATAAAGGTTTCAGGCTTATGACTGATATCGAGATACATGCAGTCCACGCCAAGACGTTTCATTTCATGATCGATAGCACGGGCGACGATATCACGCGGAGCCAGTTCACCCCGTTCGTCGAAATCGGGCATAAAGCGCGAACCGTCCGGGCGTTTAAGATACGCACCTTCACCGCGCAGGGCTTCGGTCAGCAAGAAATTACGCGCCTGCGGATGATAGAGCGCGGTAGGGTGGAACTGATTAAATTCCAGATTGGCTATCCTACAGCCCGCGCGCCAGGCCATCGCAATGCCGTCACCGGAAGAGATATCCGGGTTGGTCGTGTACTGATATACCTTCGACGCACCGCCGGTAGCCAGCACCACGGATTTTGCCGCGCAGGTTTCGACGGCTTCTTTATTACGGTTCCAGATCCAGGCGCCGACTACGCGGCGGGTGCCGGGCAGGCCAATCTTATCCGAGACGATGAGATCCACGGCATTGCTGCGTTCGAGCACCCGAATATTGGGATGATTTAACGCTTTGCCGACCAGCGTAGTTTCGACTTCTTTCCCGGTCGCATCGGCGGCATGGAGAATGCGCCGATGGCTGTGTCCGCCTTCACGCGTCAGATGATAGCTGGCTTCGCCGTTGGCCTGAACTTCGGTATCAAACAGCACGCCCTGATCAATAAGCCACTGTACGCACGGTCGTGCGTTGCTGGCGACAAACGACACCGCGTGGCGGTCGCACAGGCCAGCACCCGCGATCAGAGTATCTTCCACATGGGATTCGATACTGTCCGTTTCGTCAAACACGGCGGCAATGCCGCCCTGTGCGTAAAACGTCGAGCCTTCGCTAATAGGGCCTTTACTCAGTACGATAACGGAACTGTGTTCGGCCAGGCGCAGCGCAAGGGATAAACCGGCAGCGCCGCTACCGACGATGAGCACATCACAGGAAAGGTCAGGTGTCGTTGTCATAATCTGTGTTTAATTTACTAAACAAGGTTCAGGCAATGTAGCACCGGAATGTGCGTATTAGCACGAATTTTTTTCAGGTGGGTTGTAATGGCTAAACAGATGGCGGGGAGAGTGGCGGTTTGTCAATCCATGAAAATTATTGCGAAGCAGATCGTTAGCTTCAGATTTTATGATGAAAAAAACCTTGCGTTACGGTACTCTGCAAAAAGATTTCAGCCGTTTATTGCGTGCCTGACACTTCATTTAGCAGTGGTAGACTTATAATGAGTGATAATGAACTGTCTATCCGCGTTCAACAAAAAGCAAAGGCGTAACTGAACTTTACATAAATCGTCCACTCTAAGCTGATGCTTGCTCATAGTGCAGTGTGTGGAAGTGGCGTTTTGATTACGCATGGGAATAAGGTTTGAGGAGACATTACCTCGGATGAGCGAGCAGTTACCGGATCAGGTCCTTGTCGAACGGGTCCAGAAGGGAGATCAGAAGGCCTTTAACCTGCTGGTGATACGCTATCAGCATAAAGTGGCGAGCCTGGTTTCCCGTTACGTGCCGTCTGGCGATGTGCCTGACGTAGTACAAGAGTCTTTTATTAAGGCCTATCGCGCGCTGGATTCATTCCGGGGAGATAGTGCTTTCTATACCTGGCTCTACCGTATCGCTGTGAACACGGCGAAAAATTACCTGGTTGCTCAGGGGCGCCGCCCGCCAGCGAGTGATGTTGATGCGATTGAAGCAGAAAATTACGAAAGTGGCGGTGCGCTGAAAGAAATTTCGAACCCTGAGAACTTAATGTTGTCAGAAGAACTGAGACAGATAGTGTTCCGTACCATTGAGTCTCTCCCGGAAGATTTACGCATGGCAATCACGTTACGGGAGTTGGATGGCCTGAGCTATGAAGAGATAGCCGCTATCATGGATTGTCCGGTGGGTACGGTTCGCTCGCGCATATTCCGTGCACGAGAAGCTATTGATAATAAAGTTCAACCGCTTATCAGGCGTTGACGATAGCGGAATACTGGAAAAGGTATTAGGCATGCAGAAAGAAAAACTTTCCGCCTTAATGGATGGTGAAACGCTGGATAACGAGTTGCTCAACGAGCTGACTCACTCCACTGAGATGCAAAAAGCTTGGGAAAGCTACCACCTTATCCGCGATACAATGCGTGGTGAGACGGCGCCGACTCTCAATTTTGATATCTCAGCTCGCGTGATGGCCGCCATTGAGAATGAACCTGTTCGCCTGGCGACGCCGCTTATCCCTGAAGCTCAACCCGCACCGCACCAGTGGCAGAATATGCCATTCTGGAAGAAGGTTCGCCCGTGGGCGAGCTCTCTGACGCAAATGGGTGTCGCAGCTTGCGTATCGCTAGCCGTGATCGTGGGCGTCCAGCAGTATAATGGACAAACTGATGCAACCCAGCAGCCTGAAACGCCGGTGTTCAACACACTGCCGATGATGGGTAAAGCCAGCCCGGTTAGCCTGGGTGTTCCTGCCGATGCTAACGCAACGGGTGCAGCAGGCCAGCAACAGCAGGTCCAGGAGCAGCGTCGTCGTATCAATGCGATGTTGCAGGATTACGAGCTGCAGCGCCGTCTCCATTCCGAACAGCTTCAGTTTGAACAAGCCCAGACTCAGCAAGCCGCTGTTCAGGTGCCGGGATATCAAACGTTAGGAACGCAATCGCAGTAATGAAGCAACTTTGGTGTGCCATGTCACTTGTGGCTGGTAGCCTGTTCTTCTCCGCCAACGCCTCGGCTGATGTATCGTCCGGGGCGTTGTTGCAGCAGATGAATCTGGCCAGCCAGTCTCTGAACTATGAGCTGTCGTTCGTCAGCATCAACAAGCAGGGCGTAGAGTCACTACGTTATCGCCACGCGCGTCTGAATAATCAGGCCCTGGCGCAACTGCTGCAGATGGACGGTCCGCGCCGTGAAGTCGTCCAGCGCGGAAATGAAATCAGCTATTTCGAACCCGGTCTCGATCCCTTTACGCTGAACGGCGATTACATCGTCGATTCACTGCCATCCTTGGTCTATACCGACTTCAAGCGCCTCGCGCCGTACTACGACTTCATTTCTGTAGGCCGCACCCGCATTGCCGACCGCCTGTGTGAGGTGATTCGCGTTGTCGCGCGAGACGGTACCCGCTACAGCTATATTGCCTGGCTGGATTCGGAAACCAAACTGCCGATGCGCGTCGATCTGCTGGACAGGGATGGCGAAACGCTTGAGCAGTTCCGCGTCGTTGCGTTCAACGTCAGCGATCAGGTGAGCAGCAACATGCAGACGCTCTCGACGGCCAACCTCCCGCCGCTGTTGTCGGTGCCGGGCGGTGATAAAGTTAATTTCAACTGGTTGCCAAGCTGGCTACCACAAGGTTTTGTTGAAGTGGCCGGAAGCCGTCGCTCGCTGCCGACGATTGATACGCCAGTGGAGTCACGCCTTTATTCCGACGGGCTGTTCAGTTTCTCGGTCAACGTCAACCATGCGACTGCCAACAGCAGTGAGCAGGTGTTGCGTACCGGGCGCAGAACGGTCAGCACGTCAGTTCGCGATAACGCGGAAATCACCGTGGTAGGCGAATTGCCGCCGCCGACGGCAAAACGCGTCGCAGACAGCATCAAGTTCAAGGCAGCACAATGATTAAAGAGTGGGCCACGGTTATCTCCTGGCAAGACGGTCTCGCACGGGTGAGCTGTGATGTTAAAGCCTCCTGCAGTAGCTGCGCCTCGCGCGCAGGCTGCGGCAGTCGGGTGCTCAATAAATTAGGGCCACAGACCGAACATACTATTAGTGTACCCAGCGCAGAACCGCTGGTGGTTGGGCAGAAAGTCGAGCTGGGGATCAGCGAAGGCAGTCTGTTGACCTCCGCCATGCTGGTTTACATGACGCCGCTGTTTGGTCTGTTCGTGATAGCCGCTCTTTTTCAGCTGCTATTCGGCAGCGACCTGGCGGCCTTTGCCGGTGGTGTTCTCGGCGGAGTGGGCGGCTTCCTGGTTGCCCGCGGTTTATCACCCAAACTGGCTTCCCGAGAGGCGTGGCAACCGGTGATTATTAGCGTCGGCCTTCCGCCCGATCTGCTGCGTGTAGAGACATCCTCTTCTGAACTGAGCCAGTAAATACGCTGGCTTTTATCTTTATTTACATCTCCAGCAGGATCTCCCCTCAACTAACCGCTAAGCTTGCCGGAAGAGCATTTCCTGGCGACGGAGATGTAGTGTAGAATGCGGCGTTTTCGAACGATAAAACGTCAGGCGCAGACCCGCGGCCTCCAGGAATTCGTAAGGCATAATTAACTCTAATATGAAGAATATACGTAACTTTTCGATCATCGCTCACATTGACCACGGCAAATCGACGCTGTCTGACCGTATCATCCAGATTTGTGGGGGTCTGTCCGATCGTGAAATGGCTGCTCAGGTTCTCGACTCCATGGATCTGGAACGTGAACGCGGGATTACCATTAAAGCGCAGAGCGTGACCCTGGATTACAAAGCGACCGACGGTCAAACCTATCAGCTGAATTTCATCGACACCCCGGGCCACGTTGACTTCTCTTATGAAGTTTCCCGTTCTCTGGCTGCCTGTGAAGGCGCACTGCTGGTGGTTGATGCCGGGCAGGGCGTAGAAGCACAGACCCTGGCGAACTGCTACACCGCGATGGAAATGGACCTGGAAGTGGTTCCGGTTCTGAACAAAATTGACCTGCCAGCGGCCGATCCTGAGCGCGTGGCGGAAGAAATCGAAGATATCGTCGGTATTGATGCCGTTGATGCAGTTCGCTGCTCCGCCAAAACCGGCGTAGGCGTACCGGATGTATTAGAGCGTCTGGTGCGTGATATCCCTGCGCCACAGGGCGACCCGGAAGCTCCGCTTCAGGCGTTGATCATCGACTCCTGGTTTGATAACTACCTGGGCGTGGTGTCGCTTATCCGCGTGAAAAACGGCACCCTTCGCAAAGGCGATAAAGTTAAAGTGATGAGCACCGGTCAGACCTATAACGCTGACCGACTGGGCATCTTTACCCCGAAACAGATCGACCGTACCGAGCTTAACTGCGGCGAAGTAGGCTGGCTGGTCTGCGCGATTAAAGATATTTTGGGCGCACCGGTAGGCGATACGCTGACCCTGGCGCGTAACCCGGCTGACACCGCATTGCCTGGCTTTAAGAAAGTGAAGCCACAGGTTTATGCCGGTCTGTTCCCGGTAAGCTCCGATGACTACGAGAACTTCCGTGACGCGCTGGGCAAACTGAGCCTCAACGATGCCTCCCTGTTCTACGAACCAGAAAGTTCAACGGCGCTGGGCTTCGGTTTCCGCTGTGGTTTCCTCGGTCTGCTGCACATGGAAATCATCCAGGAACGTCTGGAGCGTGAATACGATCTTGACCTCATCACCACCGCACCAACCGTGGTCTATGAAGTGCAGACCACCAACAAAGAAGTTATCTACGTCGACAGCCCATCCAAGCTGCCGCCTCTGAATAACATCGACGAACTGCGTGAGCCGATCGCCGAGTGTCATATGCTGCTGCCGCAGGAGTTCCTCGGCAACGTCATCACGCTGTGTATCGAAAAACGCGGCGTGCAGACCAACATGGTTTACCACGGTAACCAGGTGGCGCTGACCTATGAAATCCCAATGGCCGAAGTGGTTCTCGACTTCTTCGATCGTCTGAAGTCTACTTCCCGTGGCTATGCGTCACTGGATTACAACTTCAAGCGCTTCCAGGCGTCCAACATGGTACGTGTCGATGTGCTGATCAACGGCGAGCGTGTTGATGCGCTGGCTCTGATCACTCACAACGATAATGCGCCATATCGCGGTCGTGAATTAGTTGAGAAAATGAAAGAACTGATCCCGCGTCAGCAGTTTGATATCGCGATTCAGGCCGCTATTGGCAACCACATCATTGCCCGTTCCACCGTGAAACAGCTGCGTAAAAACGTTCTGGCCAAGTGCTACGGCGGCGACGTTAGCCGTAAGAAAAAGCTGCTGCAGAAACAGAAAGACGGTAAAAAACGCATGAAACAGGTGGGTAACGTTGAGCTGCCTCAGGAAGCTTTCCTTGCCATTCTGCATGTTGGTAAAGACGGTAAATAACCATTAAGGAGTTGGCATGGCGAACATGTTTGCCCTGATCCTGGTCATTGCGACCCTGGTGACAGGGATTTTATGGTGCGTGGACAAATTTATTTTCGCACCAAAACGCCGTGAACGTCAGGCCGCTGCACAGGTTGCAGCGGGCGAAACACTGGATAAAAAGACGTTGAAGAAAGTCGGTCCGAAACCGGGCTGGCTGGAAACCGGGGCATCCGTATTCCCCGTGCTGGCTATCGTGCTGATTGTACGTTCGTTTATCTACGAACCGTTCCAGATCCCATCCGGATCAATGATGCCTACGCTGCTGATCGGTGACTTTATTCTGGTAGAGAAATTTGCCTACGGAATTAAAGACCCGATTTATCAGAACACGTTAATTGAAACCGGTCACCCGAAACGCGGTGATGTGGTGGTCTTTAAATATCCGCAAGATCCACGTCTGGATTACATCAAGCGTGCGGTAGGTTTGCCGGGCGATAAAGTCTCTTATGACCCTATCGCCAAAGAAGTGACCATTCAGCCGAACTGCAGTTCTGGTCAGGCCTGTGGCAACGCGCTGCCGGTGACTTACTCCAACGTTGAGCCGAGCGATTTCGTGCAGACCTTTGCCCGTCGTAACGGTGGTGAAGCGACCAGCGGATTCTGGCAATTGCCGAAAGGCGAGAGCAAAGACAACGGCGTGCGTCTGAATGAGCGAAAAGAAACGCTTGGCGATGTCACTCACCGTATTCTGACCGTGCCGATTGCTCAGGACCAACTGGGGATGTACTACCATCAGCAGGGCCAGCAGCTGGCGACGTGGATTGTTCCGCCAGGCCACTACTTCATGATGGGTGATAACCGTGATAACAGCGCCGACAGCCGCTATTGGGGCTTTGTCCCGGAAGCGAATCTGGTCGGAAAAGCGGTTGGCATCTGGATGAGCTTCGAAAAACAGGAAGGCGAATGGCCGACCGGCGTACGCTTAAGTCGTATCGGTGGGATCCATTAATTCCTGAATTATATTTATGCCGCCCCGATATAAGGGCGGCATAAATTATTTCCGACATAAATGCCTCGCAGCTAACGACATCACTCGTCGTTGCGTATAGAATGTCCCCCCGAAGTTTTAGGTTGGTACCCATCAGGGATCCACGGCACACGAAACCGCGTTGGCTATTTCAGGTCGGTTTCGTGTGCTGCATTATTGACGCATTCATCTATTGGTAACACATGAACCCCATCGTAATTAATCGGCTTCAACGGAAGCTGGGCTACACTTTTCAACATCAGGATCTTTTACAGCAGGCGTTAACCCATCGAAGCGCGAGCAGTAAACATAATGAGCGTCTCGAGTTCCTGGGTGATTCCATTTTAAGTTACGTCATTGCCAACGCGCTGTATCACCGTTTCCCACGCGTGGACGAAGGTGATATGAGCCGGATGCGCGCCACGCTTGTGCGGGGTAACACGCTGGCTGAAATCGCCCGTGAATTTGAACTGGGTGAATGTCTGCGCCTTGGCCCTGGTGAACTGAAAAGCGGTGGCTTCCGCCGTGAATCCATTCTGGCGGATACCGTTGAAGCGCTGATTGGTGGCGTGTTTCTCGATAGCGATATTCAGAATGTCGAAAGGCTGATCCTGAGCTGGTATCAGACCCGACTGGATGAAATCAGCCCAGGCGATAAGCAAAAAGATCCGAAAACACGTTTGCAGGAATATTTACAGGGTCGTCATTTGCCGCTGCCTTCTTATCTGGTTGTGCAGGTGCGTGGCGAAGCCCACGATCAGGAATTTACTATCCACTGCCAGGTCAGTGGCCTGAGTGAACCCGTAGTTGGCACAGGTTCCAGCCGTCGCAAGGCGGAGCAGGCTGCCGCCGAACAGGCGCTGAAAAAACTGGAGCTGGAATGAGCGACGAAAAGACTTACTGCGGATTTATCGCCATCGTTGGACGCCCCAACGTTGGCAAATCTACCCTGCTAAATAATCTGCTTGGGCAGAAGATTTCCATTACCTCTCGCAAAGCGCAGACCACACGTCACCGCATTGTGGGGATCCATACCGAAGGGGCACATCAGGCGATTTACGTCGATACCCCGGGCCTGCATATGGAAGAAAAGCGCGCGATTAACCGCCTGATGAACAAAGCGGCGAGCAGCTCCATCGGTGACGTAGAGCTGATCATCTTTGTGGTGGAAGGCACGCGCTGGACCGCTGACGACGAAATGGTGCTCAACAAGCTCCGTGGTGGTCGTGCCCCGGTTATCCTTGCGGTCAATAAGGTGGACAACGTTCAGGAAAAAGCGGACCTGCTGCCGCATCTGCAGTTCCTGGGCAGCCAGATGAACTTCCTCGATATCGTGCCAATCTCTGCGGAAACTGGCTTCAATGTCGATACCGTGGCGGGCATCGTGCGCAAGCACCTGCCGGAAGCGACGCATCACTTCCCGGAAGATTACATTACCGACCGTTCACAGCGTTTCATGGCATCCGAAATCATTCGTGAAAAACTGATGCGTTTCCTGGGGGCCGAACTGCCGTATTCCGTTACGGTAGAAATCGAACGCTTCCAGACCAACGAACGCGGCGGATATGACATTCACGGTCTGATCCTCGTCGAGCGCGAAGGTCAGAAGAAAATGGTTATCGGCAACAAAGGCTCCAAAATCAAAACCATCGGTATTGAAGCCCGTAAAGATATGCAGGAGATGTTTGAAGCTGCTGTCCATCTTGAGCTGTGGGTGAAAGTGAAATCCGGTTGGGCCGATGACGAGCGTGCGTTACGCAGTCTCGGTTATGTCGACGATCTCTAATACTCGTCGTCTTTCACGCCGCAGGGGCGTTGGCTGCGCATGCTCACCCTGGTCACATAGTTATCTATGTTCCCAGGGATTCTCAGGCTTGCCGCCTTCCTGCAACATGAAATCCATTGAGTATCAATAAGAATGGAAGGCTGGCAGCGCGCTTTTGTCCTGCATAGTCGTCCCTGGAGCGAAACCAGTCTGATGCTGGACGTCTTCACGGAAGAGTCGGGCCGCGTGCGCCTTGTGGCTAAAGGCGCACGTTCCAAACGTTCAAATCTCAAAGGTGCGCTTCAGCCCTTTACTCCCTTGCTGGTCCGGTTTGGTGGCCGTGGCGACGTTAAAACGCTGCGCAGCGCCGAAGCCGTTTCCCTGGCACTCCCGCTCAGCGGTATCGCGCTCTACAGCGGTCTCTACGTCAACGAACTCCTTTCTCGCGTGCTGGAAAACGAAACTCGTTTCTCCGAACTCTTCTTCGATTATCTGCACTGTCTCCAGACGCTGGCCGGAGTAACCGGAACGCCAGAGCCGGCGTTGCGCCGTTTTGAACTGGCGCTGCTGGCCCATCTGGGATACGGCGTCGATTTTCTGCACTGTGCGGGCAGCGGTGAGCCGGTGGATGACACCATGACCTACCGCTATCGTGAAGAAAAAGGATTTATCGCGAGCGTGGTCATTGATAACAACACGTTTACCGGGCACCATTTAAAAGCGCTTGCCAGCCGGGAATTTCCCGATGCGGATGCCCTGCGGGCGGCCAAGCGCTTCACCCGCATGGCGCTTAAACCTTATCTTGGCGGAAAGCCGCTAAAAAGCCGCGAACTGTTCCGGCAGTTTGTGCCGAAGCGCGGTTGAAGAATACACACAGAACCAGAATCAATAACGAGGATTGTCATGGCTGAATTACTGTTAGGCGTCAACATTGACCATATCGCGACTCTGCGCAACGCGCGCGGCACGGCGTATCCCGATCCGGTTCAGGCGGCCTTCATCGCCGAGCAGGCTGGTGCTGACGGCATCACCGTGCATCTGCGCGAAGATCGTCGTCACATCACCGACCGCGACGTGCGTATTCTTCGCCAGACCCTTGATACCCGCATGAATCTGGAAATGGCCGTCACCGAAGAGATGCTGGCGATTGCTTGTGACACAAAACCGCATTTCTGCTGCCTTGTGCCGGAAAAGCGTCAAGAAGTCACCACCGAAGGCGGGCTGGATGTGGCGGGTCAGCTCGACAAAATGCGTGATGCCTGCAAACGTCTGGCGGACGCCGGGATCCTCGTTTCTCTGTTTATTGATGCCGATCGCGAGCAGATCAAAGCGGCAGCTGACGTCGGTGCGCCGTACATCGAAATTCACACCGGCTGCTATGCTGACGCAGAAAGCGAAGCCCAGCAGGCTAAAGAGCTGGAGCGTATCGCCCAAGCGGCGACCTATGCCGCAAGCCTCGGCCTGAAGGTGAACGCCGGGCACGGGCTGACCTACCACAACGTCAAAGCCATTGCCGCGCTGCCTGAAATGCACGAGTTGAATATCGGTCACGCGATTATCGGTCGTGCCGTCATGAGCGGCCTGAAAGAGGCCGTGGCGGAAATGAAACGTCTGATGCAGGAAGCGCGCAGCTAATGGCTATCGTCGGTATCGGCACCGATATCGTTGAGATTACCCGTATAGACGCGGTGATCGCCCGCAGCGGCGATCGCCTGGCCCGCCGGGTGCTGAGCGATTACGAGTGGAAAATCTGGGAAACGCACCAGCAGCCGGTGCGTTTTCTGGCCAAACGCTTTGCGGTAAAAGAGGCGGCGTCCAAAGCGCTCGGCACTGGCATTCGTAATGGCCTGGCGTTTGAACAGTTTGAAGTTTACAACGATGAACTGGGCAAACCGAAGTTACGGCTATGGGGCGCGGCGAGCGACCTGGCGGCGCAGATGGGCGTCACGCACATCCACGTCACGCTGGCGGATGAACGTCATTACGCTTGCGCAACGGTTATCATGGAAAGCTAGATTTTGTCAGACTAGATTTTGTCTGAATGGTGCAGCTGGACGAACTTATCCCACAGCTGCTCCTGGCTTTCGAGGTGCTCAGGATCGTGAATGATGGTGTTCGGGATGGGGCACACACTCTGGCAGGTCGGCGTCTCGTAATGGCCGACACACTCTGTGCAGCGGTCACTGTTAATCTCATAAATGCTGTCGCCCATCGAAATCGCCTCGTTAGGGCATTCCGGTTCGCACATATCGCAATTGATGCATTTTTTGGTAATTAACAGCGCCATAAGGAAATTCTCAGAAACAACACAAACAGGGCGGGCATTATACGCTCATTCCTTACTCACACCAGTTTTTTCACCAGCGCCTCACTGTGGCGAATCCGGTCTGGGGCATGTTCCAGATCCTGCTGCACCAGCCCCATAAACAGTAAATCGGTGAGCATCATCTGTGCGCTGGTGGAGGAAATGGCCGCGCTGCGCGTCGCCAGTTCTTCGGCAATGGTATACAGGCAATGGCTGGCCCGTTGCTGTAACGCGTTAGGTGAGAAGCCGGTGATCGCCAGAATCTTGCCGCCGACCCGCAGCGTCTCGTCTGCCGCCAGATTGATTTCGCGTCGTTCCCCGGAATATGAGATAGCCAGCAGCAAATCGTCCGAGGTCATCGCCTGCACGGTGGCGAGCAGGGCGTGCATATCCTGCTCGGCGACGGCGTTAAAGCCAATCTTCATCAACTTCCAACTGAAGTTTTGCGCCACCAGACCCGATGCACCAATCCCGGTCACCACAATGCGGCGCGCGCTGCGCAGCAGACCGATGCTTTCCCGCAACTTGTCTTCGGTATTCACATCGAGCGAGGCGTGCATCGCCGACACGTTGTCCTTAATGAGCTTCTCGCCCACCAGGCGCAGCGGATCGTCGCCGCGGATCTGATTATGTACTGGCACCGACTGCGGATGAGGATTGCTGGCCAGCGCCTCGCTCAGCGCCAGTTTCAGCGCTGGAAATCCCTTAAATCCCAGCTTCTGGGCGAACTTCACCACGCTGGACTGGCTGACACCCGCCAGGCTCGCTAACTGTTGAGAGCTGAGATGGCGTGCCTCGTCTGGCTGGTTCAGGATAAAATCCGCCAGTTTTTTGTCACTTTGCGCGAGACCAGAGTAGCGCTGACGGATGCGAATCAAACAGTTCATGGGTTCTCCAGAGGGCTTTTTGGCGGCCGCCTGTCAGAAATTTGTCTTTGATTATAGGGGATTGTGAAGCAAGCACTATCGGAAGTGTAGGAAAATGTGCTGCATTCTTAGCCGATTCATCATTCTAATCAAAAGGATACGCTGTCTGCATCCTAAGGGAAAGGCGCAATCAGTATCGTTTTTGGAAATGTGAGGTTATGGCTGTTAGGCTTGTTGACAGGAATGACTCACACGCGCTCACCTTTTAAGGAGAACAGTTTGGTAAGTAATTCGCGTCGGGTAGTGTTTTTTGACCTGGATGGCACGCTGCATCAGCAGGATATGTTTGGCAGCTTTTTACGCTATCTGTTGCGCCACAATCCGCTCAACGCGCTGTTGGTGCTCCCTGTGCTGCCGGTGATTGGCGTGGCGCTGCTGGTGAAAGGCCGGGCGGCGCGTTGGCCGATGAGCCTGCTGCTCTGGGCCGCCACCTTCGGGCACAGTGAAGCACGTCTCAAGGCCATCGAAGCGCAGTTTGTGCAATGGTTCCGTGGACATGTGACCACTTTCCCGGTGGTGCACCAGCGCCTCACGGAATATCTGACCAGCTCTGATGCCGACGTCTGGCTTATCACCGGTTCGCCAAAATCGCTGGTGGAGCAGGTGTACGTCGACACGCCGTGGCTGCCGCGCGTGAATCTCATTGCCAGCATGACCGAGCGCCGGTATGGCGGCTGGGTGTTGACGCTGCGTTGTCTGGGTCATGAAAAAGTGGCGCAGTTGGAGAAAAAAATCGGCACGCCGCTGCGGCTGTACAGCGGCTACAGCGACAGCAATCAGGACAACCCGCTGCTCTATTTCTGCCAGCACCGTTGGCGGGTTACGCCAGGCGGGGAACTGCAACAGCTGGAATAAAGTCTGCCCCGCTGTGTATAATGCGCCCCGCTTTTTCTACCGGAGTAGCCGCTGTGTCTGACAATGAATTGAACCACGAACACTGGATGCGTCACGCGCTAACTCTCGCCCAGCGTGCCTGGGATGAAGGGGAGGTGCCGGTCGGTGCGGTGCTGGTTCATCAGAATCAGGTTATTGGCGAAGGCTGGAACCGACCGATTGGGCGTCATGATCCGACCGCCCATGCTGAAATTATGGCCCTGCGTCAGGGCGGGTTGGTGTTGCAGAACTACCGTTTAATCGACACCACGCTGTATGTCACCCTTGAGCCGTGCGTTATGTGCGCCGGGGCGATGGTGCATAGCCGGATTGGTCAACTGGTGTTTGGTGCGCGGGATGCGAAAACGGGGGCGGCTGGCTCACTGATTGACGTCCTGCATCATCCGGGCATGAATCACAGGGTAGAGATTACCGAAGGCGTGCTCGCGGAAAGCTGTTCGTCGATGCTAAGCGATTTCTTCCGGCATCGCCGCGAGCAGAAAAAGGCCCTCAAGCGTGCCGCCCAGCCTCAGTGACGCAGAATATCCACCAACGTATTCGGGTATTTCACTTCAATTTGACCGCTGCGCTCGGTGTGCAGCGAGATAAACGGCAGCACGCCGAGGCTGGTATGATTTAACTCGCCCGGCCTGACCGCAGGGTAATCCTGCGCATACTCCCGCTCCAGCGCCTCTTTCTTTTCTTTCTCCAGCAGATACCCCACCAGGCTTATCTGATATTTACGGATGTTTTCCACATAGGCGTAGGCTTCATGCCCACGTGCGTAACCGTAGGTCAGGCGCGTGTAGTAGGGTTTCTGACTGAGCAGTGGCAGACGCTGCTTTACGTCCGCCCAGCTGTCCGGGTTGCCTTTCTGCTTGGCGGTTAACGCCCGGGCATCGAGCATATGGGCATAGCCCATGTTGTACGCCGCCAGCGCAAACCAGATTTTCTCTTCTTTTGGCACCGTATCTGGCACCTTATCCATCATGTCCTGCAGATAGCGCATCCCGCCGCTAACGCTCTGTTCGGCGTCGGTCCTGTCAGTAAGGCCAAGGCTTTGGGCGGTATTTTTGGTGAGCATCATCATGCCGCGGACCCCGGTGGGCGAGGTTGCCAGCGGATCCCAGTGCGATTCCTGCCACGCGATCGCCGCCAGCAGACGCCAGTCAATTTCGCTGGCGTATTTCTGGAACAGCGGCTGTAGGTCGGGCAGCATGTTATCCACGGCTCGCAGGAAGGTGCGGGTATCGAAATAATCGAAATCGTCGCCGTGGCCGAGATACTTCTCTTCCAGTCGCGCCAGGGTGCCGTCTTCATTAATGTTATTAAAGAAATCGAGCATTGCTGCGGGCAGGGTGTTATCGCTGTCCTTCAGGCTGAACCAGGTCACCGGCTGTTCATCGGTAATATCCAGTGCCACTGCCAGCTCCGGATGTACGCGCTGGAACAGGCTGATCGCCACCGAGTCGGCAATGGTGTAATCAAGCTTGCCGTCGATAACGTCTTCCATCAACTCCACGCTGCCGCGCTTATCGTCGACGGTCCAGTTCAGATCCGGGTACTTTGTTGCTTTCAGCGCCTGCAGGTCGTTAATCGCCACGTGCCCCGGCGCAATGGTCAGCTGTTGGGCGGTGAGGTTATCCAGCGAGCGCGGGCGCAGGCTCCCTTTGCGGTACACCAACTGCTGCGAAACCGAATAGTAGGCTGGTCCGGCCTGATAGGTTTTGACGCGTTCGCTGTTGTACACCAGCCCGGCGGCCAGCATATCGGCGCGACCATTGTCGAGGTCATCAAACAACTGGCTGATGTTCTGGCGAACGGTGACTTTCAGCTTAACGCCAAGGTAGTTGGCGAACTGCTGAGCCAGTTCGTAGTCGAGTCCGTAATCTTTTTCATGGATGTTGGCGAACGTCAGGGGAGAGACCACGGTACTGACGCGCAGCTCACCGCGCGCCTGAATGGCGGCGATGCGGTTCTCTGGTTTACTGAACCAGGGAACAGAAGGCCATAGCGCCGCTGCCAGTAGCAGGGTGACAATGCCAATAAACAGATAATTAATCTTTAATTTTTTCAATTAGTTAATTCTCTGTGACGAGAGCGATCTCAGGCAATAGTTACCATGTTAAAGTTTAGGGGCACTACAGAATGAGCGGCATTTTGCTTAAACAAGCGACAGTTGGCAACCTATTCATGCGATTGGCCGCATCGGTTGGTAAAACGCAGCGGCGATTTTATTTTGACGCAAACGGTTACGTCGCTGCTCAGGATCCTCTATAATGGCGCCCGTTTTCCGCCATTGCGCACACTGAAACCCAGAAGACGAGAGACTTATGATGGAAATTCTGCGTGGTTCGCCTGCACTGTCTGCATTTCGTATTACTAAACTGCTGGCACGCTTTCAGGCAGCCAACCTTCCGGTCAGCAACATCTATGCCGAGTACGTGCACTTCGCGAGTCTGAACGCGCCGCTTTCAGACGAGGAACATGCCCGACTGGCTCGCTTGCTGGAGTATGGCCCAAGCCTCAACAGCCATACCCCCGCCGGAAAATTACTGCTCGTCACCCCCCGTCCTGGCACCATCTCCCCCTGGTCTTCAAAAGCAACTGACATCGCCCACAACTGCGGCCTGGCCCAGATTGACCGCCTCGAGCGCGGCGTAGCGTATTACGTTGACGCCTCCACCTTGACCGACGCTCAATGGAGCCTGGTCGCGGCAGAGCTGCACGACCGCATGATGGAAACCGTCTTTGGTGCGCTACAGGATGCGGAAAACCTGTTTGCCCATCATCAACCGACCCCGGTTGCCAGCGTCGACCTGCTGGGACAAGGGCGTCAGGCGCTGGTGGAGGCCAATCAGCGTCTCGGCCTGGCGCTGGCGGAAGATGAAATCGATTATCTGCACGAGGCGTTCACTAAGCTTAACCGCAACCCGAACGACATCGAGCTGTACATGTTCGCGCAGGCGAACTCAGAACACTGCCGTCACAAGATTTTCAACGCCGACTGGGTTATTGATGGCGAACAGCAGCCGAAGTCGCTGTTCAAGATGATCAAGAATACCTTCGAGAAAAACCCTGAACACGTACTGTCGGCCTATAAAGACAACGCTGCGGTAATGGAAGGCTCGGAAGTGGGACGCTTCTATGCCTCCCATGACGGCAAGCGCTACGACTTCCACCAGGAAGCCGCGCATATTCTGATGAAGGTCGAAACCCATAACCACCCGACCGCCATCTCTCCGTGGCCGGGTGCCGCCACCGGTTCCGGCGGCGAAATCCGTGATGAAGGTGCCACCGGGCGCGGCGCGAAGCCGAAAGCCGGGCTGGTGGGCTTCTCCGTTTCCAACCTGCGGATCCCCGGCTTTGAACAGCCGTGGGAAGAAGATTTCGGCAAACCTGATCGCATCGTCACCGCGCTGGATATCATGACCGACGGCCCACTGGGCGGCGCGGCGTTCAACAACGAATTTGGTCGCCCGGCGCTGAACGGCTACTTCCGTACCTACGAAGAGAAAGTGAACAGCCATAACGGCGAAGAGCTGCGTGGCTACCACAAGCCGATTATGCTGGCGGGTGGGATCGGCAACATTCGCGCCGATCATGTGCAGAAAGGCGAGATCAACGTTGGCGCGAAGCTGATTGTCCTCGGTGGCCCGGCGATGAATATCGGTCTCGGCGGCGGGGCGGCCTCCTCCATGGCGTCCGGCCAGTCTGATGCCGATCTGGATTTTGCCTCCGTTCAGCGCGACAACCCGGAAATGGAACGCCGCTGCCAGGAAGTTATTGACCGTTGCTGGCAGCTTGGCGACGCCAACCCGATCCTGTTCATCCATGACGTGGGCGCGGGCGGTTTATCCAACGCCATGCCGGAGCTGGTGAGCGATGGCGGACGCGGTGGTCGCTTCAACCTGCGCGATATCCTCAGCGATGAACCAGGCATGAGCCCGCTGGAAATCTGGTGTAACGAATCTCAGGAGCGCTATGTGCTCGCCGTGGCCGCTGAACAGCTGCCGCTGTTTGACGAGCTGTGCCGTCGTGAGCGCGCCCCGTACGCGGTGATTGGTGACGCGACAGAAGAGATGCATCTGAGCCTGAGCGACACCCATTTCGACAACCAGCCTATCGACCTGCCGCTGGATGTGCTGCTCGGCAAAACGCCGAAGATGACCCGGGATGTCGCCACGCTGAACGCCACTGGCGATGCGCTGGACCGTCAGGACATCACCATCGCGGAAGCGGTGAATCGCGTACTGCATCTGCCAACGGTGGCAGAGAAAACCTTCCTTGTGACCATCGGTGACCGTACGGTAACCGGCATGGTCGCCCGCGATCAAATGGTCGGCCCGTGGCAGATCCCGGTGGCTAACTGCGCGGTCACCACCGCCAGCCTCGACAGCTACTATGGCGAAGCGATGGCGATTGGCGAACGTGCCCCGGTTGCGCTGCTCGACTTCGCGGCGTCAGCCCGTCTGGCGGTCGGTGAAGCGCTGACCAATATCGTTGGCACCCAGGTCGGCGATCTCAAACGTATCAAGCTGTCGGCAAACTGGATGGCGGCGGCAGGGCACCCGGGTGAAGACGCGGGCCTGTACGCGGCGGTGAAAGCCATCGGTGAAGAGCTGTGTCCGGCGCTGGGTCTGACCATTCCGGTCGGGAAAGACTCGATGTCGATGAAAACCCGCTGGCAGGAAGGCAGTGAGCAGCGCGAAATGACCTCCCCGCTGTCGCTGGTGATCTCGGCCTTTGCCCGTGTGGAAGACGTGCGTCGCACCGTCACCCCACAGCTTTCGACCGAAGACAACGCCTTGCTGTTAATTGACCTTGGTAAAGGCCACAACGCGCTGGGCGCCACGGCGCTGGCGCAGGTTTACCGCCAGCTCGGCGACAAAACCGCAGACGTGCGCAGCGTTGAACAGCTGAAAGGCTTCTGGGATGCGATGCAGGTGCTGGTAGCCGAACGTAAACTGTTGGCCTGGCATGACCGCTCCGACGGTGGCCTGCTGGTCACCCTGGCTGAAATGGCCTTCACCGGCCACTGTGGCGTGGAAGTGGACATCGCCGCGCTGGGTGAAGACAAACTCGCCGCGCTGTTTAACGAAGAGCTGGGCGGCGTGATTCAGATTCGCGCCGAGGACCGCGAAGGGGTCGAAAGCATTTTCGCCACCCATGGTCTGAGCGAATGCGTGCATTTCCTCGGCAAAGCCACCGAGGGCGATCGCTTCGTCATCACCGCTGGCAGTCATTCGGTATACAGCGAAAGCCGTACCACGCTGCGTATGTGGTGGGCGGAAACGACCTGGCAGATGCAGCGTCTGCGCGATAACCCGGAGTGTGCCGATCAGGAACACGAAGCCAAGCGCAACGACAACGATCCGGGCCTCAACGTGAAGCTCACCTTCGACATCAACGAGGACGTTGCCGCACCGTATATTGCCAAAGGTGCCCGTCCGAAAGTGGCGGTCCTGCGTGAGCAGGGCGTGAACTCTCACGTTGAAATGGCTGCGGCGTTCCATCGTGCGGGCTTCGATGCCATCGACGTCCACATGAGCGACCTGCTTGCCGGTCGTACCGGGCTGGACGATTTCCAGGCGCTGGTGGCCTGCGGTGGCTTCTCATACGGCGACGTGCTGGGCGCGGGCGAGGGCTGGGCGAAATCGATTCTGTTCAACGAACGCGTACGCGATGAGTTTGAAACCTTCTTCCATCGTCCACAGACCCTGGCGCTGGGCGTGTGTAACGGCTGTCAGATGATGTCCAATCTGCGTGACCTGATCCCGGGCAGCAGCCTGTGGCCACGCTTCGTGCGTAACCATTCTGACCGTTTTGAAGCGCGTTTCAGCCTGGTGGAGGTCACGCAGAGCCCGTCGCTGCTGTTGCAGGGGATGGTCGGGTCGCAGATGCCAATCGCGGTGTCCCACGGCGAAGGCCGGGTGGAAGTCCGTGACGGCGCCCATCTGGCACAGCTTGAAAGCAAAGGGCTGGTGGCGCTGCGCTTCGTTGACCACTTCGGCAACGTGACGCAGAACTACCCGGCGAACCCGAACGGTTCCCCGAACGGTATCACCGCTGTGACCAGCGAAAGCGGGCGTGTCACCCTGATGATGCCGCACCCGGAACGCGTGTTCCGCACGGTGGCCAACTCCTGGCACCCGGAAAACTGGGGCGAGGACAGCCCGTGGATGCGCATCTTCCGCAACGCGCGTAAACAGCTGGGTTAATTTTTCCCGCACGCTGTAAAGCCTTCCTGTTAAAGGAAGGCTTTTTTATTTGTGACGCCGGGCAACTTTGTGACGCCGGGCAACAACAGTGTCGGAAAATGGCGACAGACGTGGTTTTCAGGTGTCGCCAAAAGGTGACATTTATGTTGATGATATTTATCGGGTTCTGGTTTACCGCTTCGAATGCGTCTCTTTATGGCGACAGTGTGATGAAAAAACACGCACATCAACCCAGGCTGTTAATAACTACAAAACACTTTTGTATCAAACGCTTAATAATACATTTTGCTTTATGGCACGCTTACTGCATAATACTGCGCAGTGGCTCATTCACCTTCTTATGTCAGCCCCTTCGGGACGCGCTACATAAACCTCGAATGACGCACAACCAGGTGCCTGCCGTCCAACATCTGATATCAGCCTGGCTATATCAACCATCGGGCGAAACGTGGAGTTAGGCACCGCCTTATTCAATAACAACGCCGGGTTATGCCCGGCGTTGTTGTATCTGAAGCCTTTCCTCAGTTACCCTGCTTTTACTCTCATGTGTAAGGGCGAACTCATTGAAACGCTGGTCTCTTTTTCCCCGCTCGCTGCGTCAGTTGGTCATGCTGTCATTTCTGCTTATTCTGCTGCCGCTGTTGGTACTGGCGTGGCAGGCATGGCAGAGCCTGAATGCGCTCAGCGCCCAGGCGGCGCAGACCAACCGCACGACGCTGATTGACGCGCGACGCAGCGAAGCGATGACCAACATCGCGCTGGAAATGGAGCGCAGCTATCGCCAGTACTGCGTGCTGGACGACGCCATGCTGGCTAAGGTTTATCAGGGACAGCGCAAACGCTACACCGACATGCTCGATGCCCACGCGGGCGTGCTGCCGGACGATAAGCTCTATCTGGCCCTGCGCCAGGATCTGAACGCGTTGGCGGAGTTGCGCTGTAAAAACAGCGGCCCGGATGACAAATCCGCTGCGGCGCTAGAGGCGTTTGCCTCCGCTAATACCGACCTGGTGCAGGCCACGCGCACGGTGGTGTTCTCACGCGGGCAGCAGCTCCAGCAGGAAATTGCCGAACGTGGCCAGTTCTTTGGCTGGCAGGCGCTGGTGCTGTTCCTCGTCAGCCTGACCATGATGCTGCTGTTTACGCGGATGATTATCGGCCCGGTGAAAGGCATTCAGCGGATGATTAATCGCTTAGGGGAAGGTAAATCGCTCGGCAGTGCGGTGATGTTTACCGGCCCGCGCGAGCTGCGTTCCGTCGGGCAGCGCATCATCTGGCTGAGCGAACGTCTTTCCTGGCTGGAGTCCCAGCGCCATCAATTTTTACGCCATCTCTCTCATGAGTTAAAAACGCCGCTCGCCAGTATGCGTGAAGGCACCGAGTTGCTGGCCGATCGGGTCGTCGGCCCGCTCACGCCGGAGCAAGAAGAAGTGGTCGCCATTCTGGATGATAGCAGTCGCAATCTGCAAAAACTGATTGAACAACTGCTGGATTACAACCGTAAACTGGCCGACAGTCCGGTCGAAATGGAAAAGGTTGAGCTGTCACCCCTGGTAGAAATGGTGGTCTCCGCCCACAGTCTGCCGGCAAGAGCTAAAATGATGCATACCCGCGTTCAACTCGACGCCGATGTGTGCTGGGCCGAGCCGATGCTGCTGATGAGCGCCCTGGATAATCTCTACTCCAACGCGGTGCACTACGGCAGTGGATCCGGTAGCATTTATCTGCGTAGCCATCAGCAGGGCAATTCGATTTTTCTTGAGGTTGAGAACAGCGGGACACCGATCCCGGATGCTGAAAAGACCATGATTTTTGAGCCTTTTTATCAGGGCAGTCATCAACGTAAAGGGGCTGTGAAGGGAAGCGGACTGGGATTGAGTATCGCCCGGGATTGCATCCGCCGGATGGGGGGAACCCTGCAACTGGTCGATGCGCCGGAAGGCTACGTTTGTTTCCGCATCACGCTCTCTCTTTCAGACACGGATAAACCCATTAAATGAAGCAATGTCTGGTGAATATGTCCCCTAAATTACTTTCGCTATTGGCCGGAGCGTCTTGTTTATTGCTGGCCGGATGCACCTCTGCGCAACATGCCGCCAATGCCAGCGATGAGGAAAAACTGCCGCAGCAGCAGGTGGCCGATTTTCTCTCGACCGACTGCATGGATGTCTGGTCATTACACGGTGAAACCACCGACAAAAATCCGCTCTACTGGCTGCGCAGCATGGACTGTTCTGAGCGTCTGTCGCCAGAGATAGCGCGCACCGAAGCCCGGTTGCATAGCGAAGACAGCTGGCAGGACGCCTTCCGTCGCGGCATTTTGCTCGATAACGCCAAAATTACCCCGGTGGAACGACGTGAAGCGGTCAACCGGCTCGACAGCTTTAGCGCCCAGATCCCGTCCCAGGTGCGACCGCTGTATCAGGTCTGGCGCGATGGCCAGGCGTCGCTGTTACAGCTCTCCGAGGAACGTTCGCGCTACAGCAAGCTACAGCAGTCCTCTGACGCCGAGCTGGAAATTCTGCGCCAACAGCAGCTGCACCTGAGCAGCCAGCTCGAGCTCACCACCCGCAAGCTGGAGAACCTGACCGATATCGAACGTCAGCTCTCCAGCCGGAAACCGGCGGGCAGCAACTTTAGCCCGGATTCGGGGCATTCATCTGACCCATCATCTGCGTCCAAAGACGCCCCCGCCGGAGAGGACAAACCATGACCGGACGCAAGCCCGCACACCTTTTATTGGTCGATGACGATCCCGGTCTGCTGAAGCTGCTCGGGATGCGCCTGACCAGCGAAGGCTTTTCGGTGGTCACGGCAGAAAGCGGGCAGGAAGGCCTGCGCGTCCTGGCGCGGGAAAAAATAGATCTGGTCATCAGCGATCTGCGAATGGATGAAATGGACGGCCTGCAGCTGTTCGCCGAGATCCAGAAAGTGCAGCCGGGGATGCCGGTGATCATTCTCACCGCCCACGGATCGATTCCCGATGCGGTCGCGGCCACCCAGCAGGGCGTGTTCAGCTTCCTGACCAAGCCGGTCGATAAAGACGCGCTGTACCAGGCCATTGATGACGCGCTGGTGCATACCGCCGCGGCGGGCGATGACCAGTGGCGGGAATCGATTGTGACCCGCAGCCCGGTGATGCTGCGTCTGCTCGAGCAGGCGCGGATGGTGGCGCAGTCGGACGTCAGCGTGCTGATCAACGGCCAGAGCGGCACCGGGAAAGAGATTTTCGCCCAGGCGATTCACAACGCCAGTCCGCGCGGGAAATACCCGTTCATTGCCATTAACTGCGGCGCATTGCCGGAACAGCTGCTGGAATCGGAACTGTTTGGTCATGCGCGCGGGGCGTTTACCGGCGCGGTCAGCAATCGCGAAGGGCTATTCCAGGCGGCGGAAGGCGGCACCCTGTTCCTTGATGAAATTGGCGACATGCCGTCACCGTTGCAGGTCAAACTGCTGCGCGTGTTACAGGAACGCAAAATTCGCCCGCTCGGCAGCAATCGCGATATCGACATCAACGTGCGGATCGTTTCCGCCACCCACCGCGATTTGCCCAAAGCGATGGCGCGCGGCGAGTTCCGTGAAGATTTGTACTATCGCCTGAACGTGGTGAGCCTGAAAATTCCCACGCTTGCCGAGCGAACCGAAGATATCCCACTGCTGGCGAATCATCTTTTGCGCCAGTCCGCCGATCGCCATAAGCCGTTTGTACGCGCGTTCTCGACCGATGCGATGAAGCGACTGATGACCGCCAACTGGCCGGGCAACGTGCGCCAACTGGTGAACGTTATCGAACAGTGCGTGGCCTTAACGTCCTCCCCGGTGATTGGCGATGCGCTGGTCGAGCAGGCTCTGGAGGGCGAGAACACCGCGTTGCCGACCTTTGTTGAAGCGCGCAATCAGTTTGAACTCGTCTACCTGCGCAAACTGCTGCAAATCACCAAGGGCAACGTGACCCACGCCGCGCGAATGGCGGGGCGCAACCGCACGGAATTCTACAAATTGCTCTCGCGCCATGAACTCGACGCCAACGATTTTAAAGAGTAGCCCGGCATGCGCTCCAACGTTATGATAGGGTAAGCAACCGGTTACGCGGATAAGACAGGAAACCATGAAAAAGATTGATGCGATTATTAAACCCTTCAAACTCGATGATGTGCGTGAAGCGCTGGCGGAAGTCGGCATCACCGGGATGACGGTAACGGAAGTGAAAGGCTTTGGTCGTCAGAAAGGTCATACCGAGCTGTATCGCGGCGCGGAATACATGGTCGATTTTCTGCCGAAGGTGAAAATTGAAATTGTGGTGACCGATGATATCGTCGATACCTGCGTGGATACCATTATCCGCACAGCGCAGACCGGCAAAATCGGCGACGGCAAGATTTTCGTCTTTGACGTAGCCCGTGTGATTCGTATCCGTACCGGTGAAGAAGACGACGCGGCAATCTGATGTCTGCGCGCCTCTCCCCGGGGCGTGATGTCGCTGCCCGCCACGTTCCGCGGGCAGCGAACAGCGTTAGTCTTCGCTGGCTGCCATTCGCGGCGCTGAATTTCCCAGCAGTCTCCTGACCCCAATAATCAGCAGTATCACCGCCACACAGCCCAGCGTCCATTCGCCCATTTGTGCGAAAAAGTGCCCGTAGGCGGCGACGGCGGTTTCGCTGATTTGCGCTTCGGTCGTTTGCTGCGCGACCACGCCCGCCAGCCAGTTGGCAACGGCCCCGGTGGCGAGCATATAAATCCCGGTCAGCACCCCGGTTACGCCCGGCATGTTCAGACGGGTGATCTGCGCCATCGCGACCGGATCGATAAACAGTTCGGCAAATCCCATCAGCGCCAGACCCGCGACCATCATGCTCATCGACGCATGACCGTGCAGCTGGCTCTGATGCGCGTTTAGCGCCAGCAGCATAAAGCCCGCCCCCATCAGCGTCAGGCCAAAGGCAAACTTCAGCCACACCCGCAGGGCAGAGCTGCCGCCCGGACGCACCAGCCACGCCAACACCACGCCTGCCGCCATTACCGCTACCGCATTCACCGACTGGAACAGCGCGGTAGGCACCTCAACGTTCAACCAGCGCCGGTCGACGAAATGGTCGATGAACAGGCTGATGGAGCTCCCGCCCTGCTGGGCCAACACCCAGAAGAGTGTCCCGGCCAGCATCAGCCACACAATTTGCCACAGCGCGCGCCGATGCTGCGGTGAGGCAATCATAATCCGCGCCACCATCTGCGCGGCAATCAGACACACCGCCGCCAGCAGATAACCGGCCCAGTTTCTTTCCAGCAACACGGTGAAGAACACCGGGGCAAGGCACAGCATCACCAGCAACCAACCCCAGGTTGGCAGCACAAAACGCCTGGCCTGTAGCGCCGGTTTATTGACGCCGCGGGTGTCGCGGAAGTGGTGGTGCCCGCTGAGGAACACCATCAGCCCGATAAACATCCCAATCCCCGCCAGCGCAAAGCCGACGTGCCAGCCGTACCACTGCGCCGCCAGGCCGCAGACAATCGGCGCGGCGATAGACCCGACGTTTCCCGCGGCATACAGCAGCGAGAATCCGCCGTCGCGACGGCTGTCGTTGGCGTCGTACAGTTCACCGAGCAGGCAGCTGATATTGGATTTGAACAGACCATAGCCGCAGATGATGATCGCCAGCGCCAGGTACAGGCTCATGGTGCTGTCGGATTCGAGGCCCAGCACGATGTGACCCAGCGTCATCAGCAGGGCTCCGGCAATTACCGCCACGCGGTTACCGAGCAGCCGGTCGGCAATCCAGCCGCCGAGAATAGGGGTGACATAAACCAGAGAGGCGTAGGCGCTGAACAGGCCGATAGCATGGCTGTCGTCAAAGCCGAGCTGGTGGGTGAGATAAAGGATGAGCAGGGCACGCATGCCGTAAAAACTGAAGTATTCCCAGATTTGAATCGCCACGATGTAGTAAATCGCGCGCGGTTGTGAGGGTGTTTGCATGTTGTCTCCCTGCGCCTACGGGGTGAAGGTATTGTGTAGGCCGGGTAAGCGCAGCGCCACCCGGCAAAAAGGGAAGTGGCAAGCCACTTCCCTCGTTTCTTACTTGCTGTTTTTCAGCACTTTAACGGTGTAACGCCCGTCAGCCTGGCGATAAGCGCCGTGGATGTCGGTTTCGAAGCCCGGATAGTGAGCGCCGATTTCGCACAGCATCTGCAGGAATTCCAGCACCGGACGGCTCTCCTCGGTGATCATCTCACCTGGCATTACCAGCGGAACGCCAGGAGGATACGGCAGGATCATGTTGGCATTCACGCGGCCCACGGTCTCTTCCAGATACACCTCTTCGGTTTCACCGTGCAGCTCTTTCTGGAACGCGTCGTACGGGGTCATCACCATTTTTGGCAGCACTTCAAACGCACGGAACATCAGGTCCGGCAGGTTGTGATGCTCAACCAACTTGTGGATGTTCTGGGCCAGTTCCTGAACACGCATGTTCTCGTAGAATTCAGGATTTTCACTGTACAGCGACGGCAGCAGATTTTTCACCCGCAGGTTCAGGTCGAACGCACGTTTAAAATCGGTCAGCGCGCGCAGCAGGCTTAGCGCTTTTGTTTTGTCGATACCGATGCTGAACAGGAACAGCAGGTTGTACGGACCGGTTTTCTCAACCACGATCCCGCGCTCGTCGAGGTATTTCGCCACGATGCTGGCCGGAATACCGAAGTCGTCCATCGAACCGTCTTTTTTCATGCCCGGAGTGAGGATGGTGACTTTGATGGGATCGAGGTACATGTGTTCGTTGTCGATGTTTTTGAAACCGTGCCATGCGCTGTCAGAGCGCAGCGGCCAGCATTCCGCCCCGTCGATATGCTCCGGCTGCCAGACGTCGAAGAACCAGCCTTCGGATTCGCCTTTCAGACGCTTGATCTCTTTGCGGAACTTAATAGCACGTTCGATAGAGCCGTTGATCAGGCGCTTACCGGCGTTACCTTTCATCATTGCCGCTGCGGTTTCGGTGGACGCCACGATCCCGTAATGCGGGGAGGTGGTGGTATGCATCATGTAGGCTTCGTTAAAGGTCTCTTCATTGACATCCCCTTTCACGTGGATCATCGATGCCTGAGAGAACGCCGCCAGCAGTTTGTGCGTGGACTGGGTTTCGTAAATCACTTTCCCTTCCACACGGCCGCCGCTCATGCCGCTTTTGCCGGCATAAATCGGTGAGAAGTTGGTGTAAGGCACCCACGCGGAGTCGAAGTGAATCGATTTCACATCCAGGGTTTTCTTGATGTAGTCGGTGTTATACAGCAGGCCATCGTAAGTGGAGTTAGTGATAACCGCGTGTACAGGCCAGGTGGCGTTCGGCGTTTCTTTCACACGTTTGGCGATGGTCGCGTGCTGGAATTCACTCTGCGGAATACCGCCCAGGATCCCGTAGGCGTTACGGGTTGGACGGAAATAGAGCGGCGTGATGTTGCTCATCATCATCAGATGGGTCAGCGACTTATGGCAGTTACGGTCGATGAGCACGGTGCTGCCCGCCGGGGCGGAGTACATGCCGACAATTTTGTTGGCAGTGGATGTGCCGTTGGTCACCATGTAGCTGCGCTCGGCGTTGAACACGCGGGCGATATACTCTTCCGCTTCTTTGTGCGGGCCGCTGTGGTCGAGCAGGGAGCCCAGTTCAGACACTGAAATCGACACGTCAGACTTCATGGTGTTGGAGCCGAAGAAATCATAGAACAGGCTTCCGACCGGGCTTTTCTGGAACGCGGTGCCGCCCATATGGCCTGGGGTACAGAAGGTGTATTTGCCTTCACGCACATATTTGAACAGCGATTTGGTCAGCGGGGGCAGAATAGTGTCGATGTACTCATCGGTGTTCTGCTGAATTTTCGCCGCGATATCTTCTGCTGCACCCAGCGCATATTCAAAGAAGCGCACCTGCATCCGCAGGTCATTCAGGCTGACGTCGAGGGTTGAGTAGGTGTTGGCGAACGCATACAGCGGCATGTACTCATTCAGCTTGCTTATCTCTTCGCACAGCTCAAGGTTGTATTTGTCCCAGTCGAAAATCACGCCGCACAGACGGGCATTGTTCTCGATAAGTTTCAGTAAATCTTCGCGGTCGTTAGGGTAAACGATGCGGAAATCCAGGCGCTCAAGGGCGCGGTGCAGTTCACGGATGGGCTCTTCTTTAAAGTAGACACCCATGTGATTCATGATTGCGATAACGTTCATAGTCGACTCTCCAGGCGTAGAAGGCCCCTCCCGCCACGGTGTGACAGGTGAAGAGAGGAGCCTGAGAAAGGGGGTTAGGGCTTAGTGGGCGCTGGCGGCGTTGTCGTCGCGGTGTTCGCGCTGGTTCATTTTGCGGCCGTAGAACATCAGGATTATCAGGCTCACAATGAAGGTGCCGGACAATTCGAAGGAGCTGGCACCCATCAGGGCGATGAAGCAGAACGCGCAGCCGAGGACGGAACACACCAGGCTTGCCAGGTTGCGAACGTTGACACCTTCGAAGCGAATCAGGTCAACGCAGGAGTAGAAGTAAGGCAGCATGGTCAGCAGCACGGCGATCCCGGTTAATTCACCGAACAGGTCAGAGGCTTTACCGCCGCTGGAGTTCATCACGGTGATGAGGATCATCAGTGCAGTCATTTTCACGGCGGCCAGCAGCAGGCCTTTTTTCGGGATCCCGTTGGCATCAACTTCGCCATACACCTGCGGGAAGTTGCCGTCATTGGCGGCACGGACCCCGGCCTGGCCGACCAGCATCATCCACGAGCCCAGTGAGGTCAGGCAGGCGAAAGCGGTAAAGGCGGAAACCATCGGCGCAGCCCAGCTGCCCATAATGGTGGAGGCGCTGATAGCGAACGGTGCACCGGAGGCTGCCATTTCAGATGCAGGATACATACCGGAAATCACCTGAGTCGCCAGAATATAAATCACACCCGCCATCGCGGTCCCGAGCATGGTTGCCAGCGGGACGGTACGTTTCGGGTTTTTCACCATCCCGGTGCTCACCGCCGCAGATTCCACGCCGACGAAGGCCCACAGGCACAGCAGAATACTTTTGATAACCGCATGATAATCAGTGGTCTGCGAGGTATTCCAGTTCGCCTGATAGGTGGCCATATCAAACCAGTGCCAGCCGATCACCGCCGTGACCACAACCGGGATCAGCACCAGCACCAGACCAATGGTGGTCAGACGGCTGACCCAGGTTCCGCCGAGCATATTCACAAAGGTGAAAATCCACACGATAGCGATACAGGCGATCCCTGCCGGAACGGGATTATTTAATACCGGGAAGAAAGTAGAAAGATAGGAGACGGCGGTAATGCCGATGGCCAGATTACCAATCCAGTTTGCATGATAATAAAGGACGCCGGTCTGGAAACCGAATGCCGGGGATATTTCACCCGCATACGCAATAGGACCACCCTGCTGAGGATTCTTGGTTGCCAGTCGGGCATAAACATACGCCAGAGACATTGCACCAATAATAGAGATAACCCAGCCCCAGATGGCAATGCCACCGATGCCGGCGAGGTTCGCAGGTAATAAAGCAATCCCACTCCCCATCATATTACCGGCTACCACACCGGTACAGGCAAATAGCCCGATCTTTTTGGCAGAACTCATGGTTTGTTTTCTCCTGATATTAAATTGGGAGGACCGAATCATGACTCATAAATTGCTAATGACTCGACCGACTGAGTTCAAGGTTAATGATCTCCAGCAGAGAAGTCCTAAAGATAAAGTGAAGTAATCGCAAACATCAGACAAATGACATCCTGACCTTTTGCCGTTAACACATCAGGATGACATGTTGATATCAGGAAGAGGTAAATATCGTTATTTTACATATCTTTACTGGTATCGCATTGAGTTGCGAATCTGTTGCAGGCAGGCGGTTTCTGGCTGAAAAGGATAACAATATGAGGTGTCATGATAAACATATTATTAACCTCATCACGCCGGGCCTTTTTAGCATGATGAGGTTTTCAATGTAGTAGCGTTATTTTGCAGCGAGGAAGTTATCGAGATAAGGTACAACGCGGGTTACTGAGGTCTGGAATACGCTGTTTTCAATCCAGTACAAGGTGTTTTCACCCGGGCGTAGATTGAATGCCGTAATATAGGCGTCGGCGGCCAGACGATTCTCACCTTTCATTTCGTAGACTTTACCCAACAGCACATAATTCATCCACGACATTTCCAGGTCGATCCCGGCATTAACGGCTTCAAATGCGTCATCGACTTTGCCGAGGCTTAGCATATTAATGGTTTTAATCTGGAAGAAGACTGAGGTGTGCTTTATATCGGGAATGGCGGTGACATGATTTATTTCGGCATCCAGCGCCGCCAGCTGTTTTTCATCGAGCGGCTGCTGGGAACGGCGTAAAACATCGACCAGCGCTTTTTCCGCCTGCGCATAGATAAAGTCCGGTGAATCGCTAATCACGTCTTCGAGAAGCACGCTGGCTTTGCTCAGGGAATCAATATCGCCGTTCATCAGCAGCTGATGGGCCTGATAAAAATCTGCCAGCGATTGACTTTTCGACGGCTGATACTGGCACAGCATCGCCTGCATGTTCTCCGGCCACGGCTGGGTTAACGCCTCTGACAGGCTACTCATCAGGTCTTTCTGAATCGAGAGTTGGTTATCACTGGTGACGAAATAGCGTTTATCCAGCATCGTCGAACCATCGGCATTATCTACCAGTTGGACAGACATAAAGCACTGCTGGGCGCGGTAATGGCGCTGATTGACGAACTCAATGGTCAGCGTCTTGCCCGAACTGCTCGGCTCGTTGAAGTTATAGTTGGTTTTGTCATGCACCATATAGGTGGAGTAGGTGTTCAGGGAGGTTGTGATCAGGCTGCCGAGACCCACCGCATAGGCGCGCTGTGAGGCCGCGTTGTTACAGGAATTACCGTTGGCGAGGCGAATGTCGATATCACGCGGGTTCAGCAGCAGACGGGTTTTAGTTACCGGCGGATGTGAATCAATGGTCGACATCGCCACCAGCCCCACGCAGCTGAACAGTGCCAGCAGGAACAGACCCCAGACCCACCAGGTGGTTACGCTGCGGCGTTTTTCCGGCACGGGTGTGGGCGCGGTAGGAGACGGCATCGGCTGTGAGGTAGCGGCAGATTCAGTGGGGGCGGGCGTTGGGAGAACCGTCGGCGTGACCGGGGTTAATTCTTTCCCTTCTTCCGTACACCACATTACGGTGGCGGTCAGCTTATAGCCGCGCTTGGGCACCGTAACAATGTATTCGGGGCTGCTGTCATCGCCATCTTTGAGCGACTTGCGCAGCTCAGAAATACTCTGGGTCACGACGTGGCTGGTCACCACGTTGCGCGTCCAGACGTTGTCGATAAGCTCATCCCGGCTCAGGACTTCATCGGGATGATGGGCAAAGTAGACCAGAAGATCGATTAAGCGCGGTTCAAGGGTAAGCTGGCGACCCTGACGGCTTATCTGGTTAATGGCAGGCGAAACCAGCCATTCTCCAATGAGGACAACAGGTTGTTGCATAAAAAAGGGGCCCAAATATGACTGCAGGAAAGTCTTAATCATATCATACCCGGGTACCCCCTTTTTTGACCTGCGAAGGGTGAATCCGGGGCTTACAGGACTTTATGCGGGCCGAAGCACTCGTAGTGGATGTTATCTGCGCTAATACCCAACGTCACCAGCTGTTGTGCTGCGAACTGCATAAAGCCCACCGGGCCGCAGAGGTAAAACTGCATCGCCGGATCGCTGAACGAGCCTTCATGAGCCGCTAAATCCATCAGGCCGTGACTGTCGAACACGTCGGCATCCGCTGGCGTGTTGTACCAGACGTGTGACCGGAAGCGCGGCAGCATTGCCCCCAGCGCGGTCACTTCTTGCGCGAAGGCGTGAACCGCGCCATTTTCAGCGGCGTGGAACCAGTTCACCTGCGCCGGGTGTACGCGGTGGGCCAGGGTGTCGAGCATGGCTAACATGGGTGTCTGACCGACCCCGGCGGAAATCAGCGTCACGGGGGTAGTGGCATCGACTGACATAAAGAAATCACCCGCCGGAGCTGCCAGATGCACGGTATCGCCCACGCGCGCCTGATCGTGCAGCCATTCTGAAACCTGACCGCCGTTTTCGCGCTTCACCGCAACACGATAATTTTTGCCGTTCGGCTGGCGGGTGAGGGAGTACTGGCGAATCTCCTGATGGGCGAAACCCTCCGGCTTCAGCCACACGCCGACGTATTGACCCGGCTGATAGTCCGCCACGGCACCGCCGTCAACCGGGGCAAATTCAAAGGCGGTGATCAGCGCGCTTTGCGGCGTCTTGCTGACAATCCGGAACGGACGGGTGCCTGCCCAGCCGCCGTTTTTCGCGGCGTTATCTTTATAGATCTCACCTTCGCGTTGAATAAACACCCCGGCCAGCACGCCGTAGGCTTTCCCCCACGCGTCCAGCACTTCCTGACCCGGGCTGAACAGTTCGTCGAGCGTCGCCAGCAGATGGCCACCGACAATATCGTACTGCTCAGGTTTAATCTGGAAACTGGTGTGCTTCTGGGCAATTTTTTCCACCGCAGGCAGCAGGGCAGGCAGATTTTCAATATTGCTGGCGTAGGCGGCAATGGCGTTGAACAGCGCTTCACGCTGATCGCCGTTGCGCTGGTTGCTCATATTGAAGATCTCTTTCAGCTCCGGGTTATGAGCGAACATTCTTTCGTAAAAGTGGGCGGTGAGTTTTGGGCCAGTTTCGACCAGCAGGGGAATGGTGGCTTTTACCGTGGCGATGGTTTGGGCGTCGAGCATAGCAATGTCCTTTTGAGGTTATTCTTAATAATGCATCTGAAATGCATCTTATAAAAATACCCCTACCCTGTAAAGGGTTCGCTGTCAGGTGAAAAATTTGCATCACAAACCTGAAAAGAAATCCGCTTGAGCAGGGCGAGGCTTTATGGCTCAAACCCTTGCCGGGTGCGTAGGTAATCGTTTGCGTAAAATCGTTTGTCAAGACCTGTTATCACAGAACTTATCAGTTATACTGTTCGCCGTTGCCCAAACGGGCCCCCTTTTTTAGCGGTAAAACTACTGTTAGCTGAGTCAGGAGAAGCGAGATGTTAAAGCGTGAAATGAACATTGCCGATTATGATGCCGAACTGTGGCAGGCTATGGAGCAGGAAAAAGTACGTCAGGAAGAGCACATCGAACTGATCGCCTCCGAAAACTACACCAGCCCGCGTGTGATGCAGGCTCAGGGTTCTCAGTTAACCAACAAGTACGCAGAAGGCTACCCGGGCAAACGCTATTACGGCGGGTGTGAATACGTGGATATCGTTGAACAGCTGGCTATCGATCGTGCCAAAGAGCTGTTCGGCGCCGACTACGCTAACGTCCAGCCGCACTCCGGTTCTCAGGCCAACTTCGCCGTTTATACCGCTCTGCTGCAGCCGGGTGATACCGTGCTGGGTATGAACCTGGCGCAGGGTGGTCACCTGACGCACGGTTCCCCGGTTAACTTCTCCGGCAAGCTGTACAACATCATCCCTTACGGTATTGATGAGTCCGGTAAAATTGACTATGAAGACATGGCCAAGCAGGCGCAGACCCACAAACCGAAGATGATCATCGGTGGCTTCTCTGCCTATTCCGGCGTGGTTGACTGGGCTAAAATGCGTGAAATCGCTGACAGCATCGGCGCCTACCTGTTCGTCGACATGGCGCACGTGGCGGGTCTGATTGCCGCTGGCGTTTACCCTAACCCGGTTCCACATGCTCACGTTGTCACCACCACCACTCACAAAACCCTGGCAGGCCCACGTGGCGGTCTGATTCTGGCCAAAGGTGGCGATGAAGATCTGTATAAAAAGCTGAACTCTGCCGTGTTCCCAAGCGCGCAGGGCGGTCCACTGATGCACGTTATCGCGGCGAAAGCGGTCGCGCTGAAAGAAGCGATGGAGCCAGAGTTCAAGGTTTACCAGCAGCAGGTTGCTAAAAACGCCAAAGCGATGGTGGCCGTGTTCCTGGATCGCGGCTTTAAAGTGGTCTCCGGCGGCACTGAGAACCATCTGTTCTTACTCGATCTGGTCGATAAAAACCTGACCGGTAAAGAAGCTGACGCAGCCCTTGGCCGTGCCAACATTACCGTTAACAAAAACAGCGTACCAAACGATCCGAAGAGCCCGTTCGTGACCTCCGGGATCCGCATCGGTTCCCCGGCAATCACCCGTCGCGGTTTCAAAGAAGCCGAAGCGAAAGAGCTGGCTGGCTGGATGTGTGACGTGCTGGACAATATCAATGACGAAGCGGTTATTGAGCGCGTCAAAGGTAAAGTGCTGGATATCTGCGCCCGTTTCCCGGTTTACGCGTAACGTTCCTGTACTGAATTTGTCAGTTGATTCAAAGCCCACCTTGCGTGGGCTTTGTTGTTTTCAGCGCTATTGGTCCCGCATGATGGCCGCACACTTCTGCGCAATGGTCGTGGTGTCGCCGCTTTGTTGCGCCTGTCGGCACTCGTCCATCGGCGACATAGGGGGCGGCGTGCTGCCGCTCTGGGCGGCGCATCCCGCTAATAACATTCCACACACGATCGCTACAGCTTTGAACATGATTTCATTCCTCATTTGACGAGTGCACTGCTATAGAGCGCAAATAGGAGATCCTGGCCGGTATCGGTCTGCCAGCTTTTCCCGAGGTCGACAGAATGGCGAAGTTCGCCGTTTGGGTAAGGATTATTTGTGCTGACTGCGATAGCGTAGCTGTTTTTTCCCGAAAGCTGTGAGGTCGATCCTTCTGAACTGAAGATCAGGGCATAGCGTTTCGCGGTATCCAGCCCGGTCAGGCGCGGGAACAGGGAATAGATCGCCGGGCGAGAAGGGAGATTAAACGGCGGCAGCGCAGCGGTAAACAGCGTTTGAGCAGGCTGGCCACTGGCATCTAACACCACCAGGCGTAAACGCAAATTATCCCCCGGCACAGCATCGACATAGCGTTCAGACAGCCAGAAATCGAGCTTAGGTAAATCCGGCTGCGTTAGGGTGAAGGTCTGCATCAACTGCTGTTCTCCCTGCAAATCGCTACGCGGGTGGTGGGGGGCAATACTCTCCTGAACCACCCGCATCGGCGGGATTGTCGTAGCCTGCGAATAAGTCTCAATGGTGGGCACTTTGACTTCACCGTCGTGGTATTCAAACTGAACCCGTAAACGGCGGGTCGTGACTTCCGGGAACGCGAAATGCCGCTGGTCGCCGAGGATAAAGCCGTGTGTGAGTGGGCGCCACGCATCGCCCTCCTGATAGGCCAGGGTGTAATTGCGGATTGCCGACGGCTGAGGCTCTTTGATAACAACCTGATTAAACTGTTTCACTCTGCCCAGATCCAGCTCGAAGCGGTTCACGCCAGCGGTGATGATTTTCCCCTCAGCCAGGTTGTGTGCGGCAGGCGTCGGGCTGCTTGTCGATTGGCTGAAATGGAGCAGGGCGGTTTCACCAGCCTGCAGCGAATATTCCACGTTACCGCGCGGTGCGGGCCAGCGTTTGCCGCTGTAGAGTTCGATTATCTGATACTGGCGGTCTGCCTTCATCCCCAGCTGTGCAGGCGTCAGCCGCCAGTGCCGGGTGGTATCATGCCAGTTGCTCAGGCCGACGTAGCGCCCGCCGTGACCGTCTGAGCGCGTCAACACAGCCGGGCTATGCTCACCCGCGTGATAGAAGTTGGTCATAGAGTGCGGACGCGCGGCAACGCCCGCGCGGGCGACCTCGAGCAGGGATTTGTTTTCGATCCACGTCCGTCTGTCTTCGTCGATAAAGGGTAAATTGTCGCCCACCAGCCAGTGCCCGCCGCCCAGTGCCACGGTGGTAGCCAGGCGCAGTGCGGCAAGCTGACTCAGCCGCCCGGCGCCCATTAACAGCTGTTCCGGCAGAAACATATCGGCATCGTTATAGTCATACAGCGTGCCGTTACTCCACCAGGAGGCGGCGCTGTTAAAGGCCTGGCGCTCAATGCCGCTGTACCCGGCCACGCCCAGCGAGGTGTCGCAGGCGGCACGGCGGCCATGCGTAAAGGCCGCAGGCAGCAGCGGGGCGATCGACGCGTTGAGGTAAACCTGACGCCCGCTGGCCAGCACTTCATCGCGCATGATTTTCATCCCGATGCGGTAGTTCTGCATGCCGTTAATCGCCGGGGAGTGATGGCGGCCCTCATACAGCCCCATATCCAGAAAATCGAGCTTGAGGTAGTCATAGCCCCATGCCAGATAGTTTTTGATGTTGCGCCGCACGATGTACTGCGCCGCCGGGTGTGACATATCCAGCGCGTAGGTGCCCAGATAGGTTTTGACCAGTTGTCCATTTTGGTCACGCAGACAGGCATCGCGATGCGTAAAGCCTGTGTTGTCCACTGGCAGGTCGAGCCAGTTTTCGTAGATCGTAAACGGGGTCAGGTAGCCGCCCGCTTTCAAACCACGCTGATGAACATAGTCCGCAAAGTCTTTCATCCCCTGCGGGTAACTCTCAGGCTGGAAGCCGCCGTCCATATTGACGTACTGATAGCCCAGCGGCTTGAGATGGGCGGCCACATAATCGGTGATATCTTCCATATCGCGCGCTTTGCCATAGCTGTCATGGGAGTAAAAGGCGTTGAAGCCGACAGGCACCGCACCGGACCACCTCAGTCGCGGTTCGCCCTGAGTGTAGATGTTGCCGTAGGTCTCCAGCCCGTCGCGATAATCACTGAAATAGCCAATAAAAAAACGATCGGAGTCGACCGTTTTGCCACGCTGGGTGCCGCCCCAGTTATAGAGCGCGAATCCCGACAGCGGGCCGTTGGCTTCGCGGGCTTCGCCCAACTGCTGGCTGCTTTTCCAGGTCTGCACCGAGGCCGCTCCGGCTACCAGCCCCTGTCGCGTCTGGTTATCGAACAGGGCCATCACCCAATGGCTGACGCCGTTGAAGGTGACCATCGGTTCGACGGGGTTGGCAAAGCGGTCGGTCCCGTTCTGGCTCTGACCAAACTGATTGACCGGTGCCACGCCAAAGTCGAAATTATTGGAATACGGCGTGGTGTAAATCCGTTTGTCGTTTCCCTTGCCGATATCAGCAAAGCGGGCGCTGAACGGGGTCAGCTTCATGACCGTCAGCACCTGCCCGGCGGTGACCTGGAGATCGCTCAGAAACCAGCGCGTATCCTCGAAAAACCACAGATGCAGCGCCAGCGACGTGCCCCCGGTGAAATGGCTGGTCAGCGTTAACTTTTCACCCACGCCGTAGTGCGCGTCCTGAACGTTCTCCCAACGTGCATCGCGTGAGGTGGCATTTTCACTGTTCAGCGCAGAGGCGCTATGAGCCAGTTCAGCTTCGCTGTGAAAGGCTTTCAGCACCGGCGTTTGTTGCCATGTGACCTCCCCGGAGCCGTTATCCAGCGCATAGTTCAGCGTCCACGCCCCGTGACGGACGGTGACACTTTCCCCTTGCCGGGAAAACTCTGCGGCCTTGGCGGGGGGCATCAGTGTGAGCACCATCAGCATAAACACCATTGCCAGCCCGGAAAACAGGTTCTTTTTCATGATCCACTTCCTCCTTCAGCCCGCTTTAGAAAATCGTAAACGGGGCAATGACGTTGAATTTGATGTCGATTTCGTCCTGGAACATGTTGTTATAGCCGCCGCTGTAGTTCGGGTTGCTGCCGTGGTTGTCGTAATTGATGTAGTGCAGATTGAACAGGGTGCCTTTCAGGCGGCCGGTCTGAACGGTGTGAGCGAGGTTGAAAGTCCAGGCGGATTCATCGATGCGTTGGCTTTGATCGGCCAGTACGCCGTCGAGGGTACAGGTGGTGCAGGGTTTTGCATCCCAGCCATAGGCATACCCCGCGCCAATGGCCCAGCCGGGTAAATCGTAGTTTTTCAGGTCGTAGCTGACGCCCGCAAACACCGAGGTTTCGCCGTCGGCGTCAAAGTCGGACGCCGCATCCCACCACATATCGAGGCGTCCGTTGGAACTGGCATAGGCCGGGGTAATACGTTGCAGGAAGAAGCCCTGATTGCCTTCAGCTTTAACCGTTTGCGCTTCAAGGCGGAAGTCGAGGGTGTCGACGGTATACCCGAGCGTGATGCCCTGCAGCCAGGCCAGCCCGTCGTATTCATCATTTACCGAGCCGTAGGCAGCCAGGCTGTTATCGCCCACTTTGTCCCGCGCCCCGTAAAATTGATAGCTCAGGCGCAGGTCGTTCCCGGCAATCGGAAAGCTGTAGGCGAGTTTGCCAAAATACTGATCCATAAAATCAGCGGCCTGCGCCATTGAGGCTTCCAGTACCAGTTTGTTTTTGAAGTCGTAGCGCAGACCCAGGGAGTGAACGTAGTCGATTTTGGTGGTGTTGTCGGCCCCGCGGAATTCATACATTTCGGTATACCACGGCGCTTTGTATTTGTCGGACCACAGATAAGAGGCCGACAGCGCACCGTATTTGCCAAAGTCCCAGTTGCCGCCCGCCTCTGCACCCTGATAGGCGCCTGGCACGAATCCCCAGTGCACCGCCAGCAGGGTTTGCCCGGAAGGCTGAATGTACCCGGCGCGCATCCAGTAATCGTCAACCTTCATTTTGAGCGCCGCTTTATACAGGTTAAAACCGCCTTTATCCCCGGACCAGTCTTCGCTCCAGCGCTGGTTCGCCGAGCTGAGACTGATTTCGTTCGGATGCGCGGCGCTGCCTGTCGCCAGATTGGCGGCCCCAAACCCCGCCACGTCGAGGCCAATAAAATCCGCCGCATAACCGGATACGAAATCGAGGTTAGCGTTGAAGGTCGCGTGGTGGAGGTCTTCCACGTAGTGCCCGTAATCCGGGCTGCCAACGGTCATATCGCGCTTATCGCGATAGCGCTGGGAATAGTAAATTCCGCCGCTCAGTTGGGCGTCGTCGATAAAGCCTTCGGCCAGAAGCGGGGCGGAGAAAATGGCGGCAGGCAGGCCCACCAGCGGGGCGATGAGCAGCGAATAAGGGCGTAAAAAACGCATAGAGGTACTCCTCTTCCATGTGAAGATAAGCCAATGAAACAACGGGAATAAGACGGGGGCGACTGCCCCCAAAGCTTAGGGCTGGCGCGTCAGATGCCAGATTCGGCTGATGTAATCGCGACTCAGCGGCGGGTCGATAAACAGCCCGCGATACATCAGTTCGTCACCGCCAACGGACTGCAGGCCGTCATCCAGCCGATAACGCGCATCAGGGGAAAGACCGGCCAGACGGAGTTTACGCAGCGGGGCAGAGGCGACGCTGACCAGCGAAAAGGCCATCAGCAGCGCTTCACTTTGATCCGGGGCGACAAACATCCAGGCAGCGATTTCGCTATTTTCCCATGGGCTGACCAGTCGCCAGAAGGTGCCGAACTGCAGCAACTGACGGTGCTGTTTGTAGCAGGCGATTTGCTGGCGCACCGCCTCATCGCGCTCGCTATCGCTGTGCATCAGATCGAGCATCAACCCGTAGTTGCCGCTCATCGCCACCGTGCCACGCATCGCCATGCTGGTTGAACGGCCCATCTGATGATTCGGCACTTCCGACACGTGTGCACACTGCATAATCGGTGGGTACATCAGGCTGGTGGAGTACTGGATGTGCACCCGCGAGGCGGCATCGGTATTGTCGCTGACCCACGCTTGCGGCATGTAATACAGCATCCCTGGATCAAAGCGCCCGCCACCGCCCGCACAGCATTCAAACAGAATGTGCGGGAAACGTTGGGTCAACGCCTCAAGCAGCGCATACAGGCCGAGCAGATAGCGATGCGCCGTCTCCTGCTGTTGCGCCGCCGGGACGGGGAAGGAACCGACCTCGGTCATATTGCGATTCATATCCCACTTGATGTAATCGACCGGGTGCTCATCAAGGAAGTGGCTCAGCTGCTGTAAAATGTTGTCGCGAACTTCCGGGCGGCCCAGGTCGAGAATGTACTGATTGCGCCCTTCTGAAAGCGGCTGCTGCCCGGCGCGGATCACCCAATCCGGATGCAGGGCGAACAGCTCGCTGCGCCGGGAAATCATTTCAGGCTCAAACCACAGGCCGAACTTCATCTCCAGGGCATGAACCTGGTCAATCAGTGGTCGCAGTCCGTGGGGGAATTTCTGTCGGTTAACAAACCAGTCGCCCAGCGAAGAGGTATCGTCATTGCGCTCGCCGAACCAGCCGTCGTCCAGCATCAACAGCTCCACGCCCAGCGCTTTGGCGTTGTGAGCAAAACGCAGCAGTTTCTCCGCATCGAAATCGAAGTAGGTTGATTCCCAGTTATTGGCGAGGATGGGCCGGGTTTTATGCCGGTGTTCGCCGCGCACCAGATGATCGCGGTAAAGATGATGAAAGGCGTGCGACAGCCCATTCAGGCCGCTGTCCGACCAGGCCAGCACCGCTTCCGGAGTCTGGAAATGGGCATCGGGTTCAAGCTGCCAGCCAAAGCCGTGCGGGTTAATCCCCAGCAGGACGCGGGTTTGCTGGAAGGCATCCACTTCGGTACGGGCGGTGAAGTTGCCGCTGTAGACCAGATGCAGTCCCCAGGCCTCCCCCTGCATTTCGGTTGTTTCCGGGCGCACCAGGCCGATAAACGGTTGCTGATGGGTGCTGCTCGCCCCGCGTTTGCTGTCGAGCACCGTGATGCCGGGGTTGAGCGGCTGACGATGCTGCTGGCGTTCCCGTGCCCACGCCCCGGGAAACTGAATCTGCTCAAAGTCGCTGTCCGGAAAATCGAGCGCACAGCTCAGGGCGCGCAGCAGCCGCAGCGGCGTTGTGCCGCCGTTGGTCAACCGTGTGTTGCGGGTCACCACCGGCAGGTCGCGGAACAGGGTGTAACTCAGCTCGACCTGCAGCTGCGTGACGGGATCTTGCAGCGTCACCGTCAGCGTTTCTGCTTCATCCCCGACGCTAACCCAGGTGGCGGGCAGCCCGTCCAGAGCCGGTTTACCGACCACAATCTGATGCGAAACATAGTGCAGATTACTGACCTGGCTACCGTCGGCGTAGCGCACCTCAAACGCCGGTTCGCGATAGTCTCCCGCCCCGTGACCCGGATATTCCTGCAACACGGTGTCCAGCGAAAAGGTGCGATCCGGCCAGCCTGCGGGCGTCGGGGAAAACGATGACCTGTCCAGCTTTGGATAATCGTCAGCCTGGCTGAAGCTGGCGATGCGTTTCCCCCAGTAGCAATGCACCAGATAACGCTGATGGGCGAGGCCAAGCACGTAGCTCACCTGCTGATTTTGCAAATGGAAGAACTGTTTTTCTGCGTTCCAGGTAATCATGCTTTCACCTCGACGGTCTGACTGGCGTTACGCTGATGGATTTCACTCAGGATTTCGTAGAAGCGTTTTTCGGTAATTTCATAGCGGGCCAGTGGGATCAGGCTGATCAGGGTTAACACCCCGGGGATCAGCGTAAACAGCAGGCCAATCCACATCGCGGTTTGCGTGGCCTGCACATGATGCGGAATGTAACCGGCCCACGACAGCATAAAGCCGCCGATCGCCCCTCCCAGCGCGCCGGAGAGCTTGGTTTTGAAGATATTGAGTGAGAAGACCATTCCTTCGGATCGATTC
Organism: Scandinavium sp. M-37; assembly: GCF_043558715.1. Lineage (NCBI taxonomy): Bacteria > Pseudomonadati > Pseudomonadota > Gammaproteobacteria > Enterobacterales > Enterobacteriaceae > Scandinavium > Scandinavium sp. M-37. The sequence goes on along the minus strand of NZ_JBIGIN010000010.1, from coordinate 86,400 downwards.
CCGCTGCGCCACTCGCCATATTCGACGCAGTCGGCAATCATTGAATACAGCGAGATCTGCCCAATACCGCCACAGAACGGCGCTAATGCCCCAACGATAAAGATCATCGTGATGTTGGCCTGGAAGAAAAATAACACCATACAGGCCATCGCCATTACCGCGCTGCTATAAAGCGCGGTATTTTTCTTACCGATTTTGGCGGAGATAAACGGCGAGGCTACTGCGCCCAGTACTTGCGCAATCATTGACACGGTTAAGAATACGCCGAGCATCATTTCGGCATTGAGATTATAAATAAAGAAGTAAAGCTGAAAAGTACCACGAATAACGCCGATCATTTCCAATAAGAACATGCCGACAAGCAGCAGGCGGAGCGGACGGTGCTGTTTTAATAAAATCCAGAAACCCTTAAAGCTTTGGCGCTCTTTACGCGGCACGGTATGTTTTTCTTTGACACCAAAAAAGGTAATTAGCATACACACCAAAAAAACTACGCTATAAATTAACGCTACCGCCCACCAGCTGCCGACATATTTTACCAGCCACAGGGTTGAGGCACTCACTGACAAAAAGCCGAAGGTCGCAATGGTGCGGGGAATAGTGATCACTTTGGTACGTTCGGTGGGGTTTTGAGTTATCGCTGCTGACAATGACCAGTAGGGAATATCGATAATGGCAAAGCAAATACTCCACAAAATATAAGTCGAATAGGCATACACCAGCTTTCCGGCCTCGGACAGGTCCGGGCTGAGAAAACAGGCGACGGTGGTGAGTGACACCAGAATGCTGCCGACTAAAATCCACGGCCTGAATTTACCCATTTTGGTATGGGTATTATCAACCAGAATCCCGAGGGCGACATCGGTCGCCCCGTCAACCAGTCGGGCAATTAAAAACAGTAAACCGACCGCTGCCGCTTTGATGCCAAAGCTGTCGGTGTAGTAAAGCATAAGATAAATCGCAATAAAGGCGTACATGACGTTCGCGCCAAAACTGCCTATTCCGTAGGAAATGGCGGTAGTCCAGGAGACTCTGTCCCGCGCATATTTATCACGTTCTGATGGTGAGCTATCACTTATTTGAACTGATTCCATTCTGTACACTCCCGAGTCAAAAAAACATAAGATTTAGTTTTTAGTCATAGGTATTGGAGATGTGAGCGTAGGGGATTGTAGGGGGTAAAAAGAGAAGGGATATTGCGCGACACTTTATAATTCAGTAAACACAGATTACTAAGCGAATCGCTAAAAAGTCATAGAAGTCAATTAAAGGCGGAATCATTCCCGAAAATAAAATAAGGGAATGAGAGAGGAATCGCACTAGCCTTCATTTTCGAGCGCGGCTTCGGCATATAAATAACCAATGCCCATTACCTGTTGCGCCCGGGTCAGTTGGCCAAAATTAATTTGCGTGGCATTGCGCTTTAAGCCATCACCATGATCGAAGGGATTAAATCCGATCCGCTGTTTAATCGCCTCCAGCCAGCTTTCGCCGAAGCCACAGCTGCGACCATAAAACCAAATTTGATTGATATTTAAAATATTGAGGAAGTTATACAGGCTCAGGCCAACCGCATTGGCGGATTCTTCCACCCAGCGCAGGACGCGCTCGTCTCCGGCGTGCCAGGCCTGTACCAACTGTTGGGAACTGAGGGTTTCCGGATCCAGAGGATACGCGCCGGGGTTGGCTTTTAGCCAGACTCGTGCCTGCTTTTTCAGGGCCGACAGCGAGGCCACTGTTTCCAGACAGCCATAGCGCCCACAGTCGCACAGCATCCCGTCCGGGTTGACGATGGTGTGGCCGATTTGTCCGCTACCGTACAGGTTCCCGCGATAGATATGGCCGTTAATTACGAACGAGGAACCAATCCCGTAATCGACGTTAATCACGCAAAAATCTTCCCGATTGCCGGGGTTCTGCCATTTTTCCGCCAGGGCCAGCATCACGCAGTCGTTATCAAGCCGCACCGTCACCCCGAGCTTTTCCTCCAGCAGGTATTTGATTTCCACGTTCTCGCGCCACGGGGCCTGCGGCATGGTCTGCGACACGCCGGTGACCGGATCCACCTGGCCATGAATGCCTAACGCCAGATGCACCGTTTTGCCCGGCCAGTGCTTGCCGTGCGTCTGCCAGACGGACTCGATAGCTGCCAGCAGCGCCTGCGGCGTCGGGGCGGTAATGGCGCAGCGTTCAAACTCGCCGAGGGCCGATAGCTGGGCATCGCAGAGCTGGCTTTCGATGCTGGTGGGGGTGACATTCATACAAAGAATGTAATCCCCCTGCGGTGGGATCTGATAGCTGCCGCCATTTAGGCCCCGGCTGCTGAGGTTCTCGCTTGAATGACCGAGTTTACCGTCGAGCACCAGTTCATCAAGGATTTTGCTCACCGCCGGGATCGACAGTCCGGTGTGATGGGCAAACTGCGATTTACTCAAGCGCTTATGCCGCCACACGAGGCGCAGCAGCGTCTGGCGGTTCATCTGGCGCACCCGCTGATTATTCAGACCTGAATCCTGCATTTCACTAAACCTCGTTAACTGTATTGCGTGAGCTTTGAGCGATTAAAACATAATCGGCTCCGGCAAACTGTCGCCATTCCCTCATTCACTATCATTTATTTACTGGAGAATGGTTATGTACGGAGTCGTCAACGTTTGGCAGGAAACGCTGTCTCTGCCTACCTGGACCGTCGGGGCTGAAGATCCGAATCCGATGTTTCTCGAGAATCGCGTGTATCAGGGCTCGTCCGGGGCGGTCTATCCGTACGGGGTTATCGACACCCTGACCGGGAAAAAAGAGCAGCGCGACTACCAGGCCGTGTGGATGGAAAACGACTTTATCCGCATTCTGCTATTGCCAGAGTTAGGCGGTCGTATTCATCGCGCGTATGACAAGGTTAACGGGCGCGATTTCGTTTACTACAACGAGGTGGTGAAACCTGCGCTGGTCGGGCTGCTGGGGCCGTGGATCTCCGGTGGGATCGAATTCAACTGGCCGCAGCATCATCGTCCAACCACCTTCCAGCCGGTCGATATTCGCATTCAGCCGGGCGACAACGGAGAGCAAACCGTCTGGCTCGGCGAAGTGGAGCCGATGCGCGGCCTGCAGGTGATGGCCGGTTTTACGTTGTATCCGGATCAGGCGCGGGTGGAAATCACCGGCAAAGTGTTCAACCCCAACGCTACCCCACGCCATTTCCTGTGGTGGGCCAACCCGGCGGTCAAAGGCGGCGACGATCATCAGAGTATCTTCCCCCCGGACGTGACTGCGGTGTTCGATCATGGCAAACGCGCGGTGTCCTCCTTCCCGATTGCCACCGGCACCTATTACAAAGTTGACTATTCAGCCGGGGTCGATATCTCGCGCTATAAAAATGTGCCAGTGCCGACGTCATACATGGCCGAAAAATCAGAATACGATTTTGTCGGGGCTTATCACCACGGAGAACAGGGCGGGCTGCTGCACGTCGCCGATCACCACGTTTCACCCGGTAAAAAACAGTGGAGCTGGGGCTACGGCGATTTCGGCCAGGCCTGGGATCGCAACCTGACGGATGACAACGGCCCGTACATCGAACTGATGACCGGCGTGTTTACCGATAACCAGCCGGATTTCAGTTGGCTTGCGCCCTACGAAGAAAAAGTATTCGTACAAAACTTCCTGCCGTACAGCGGGTTAGGGCGCATCCACAACGCCAGTGCGACGCTGGCTGTCAAACTGGAACGCGACGCACAGCAGATCCAGCTCGGGGTCTACGCGGTGGCACCGCTGCACGCGGTGAACGTGGGGCTCAGCATCGACGATGTGCCGCTATGGGAAACGGTGATTTCACTTGAGCCGGGTAAACACTGGCTGCAAACGCTGCCGGACGTCGGGCCACAGCGTTTGACCCTGACGGTCAGCAGCCCCGAAGGCACAACCTTGCTACGCTACGACGAACATATCGCCGGGGATACGCCATTGCCGGATGCGGCCACCGCACCGCTGTTGCCCGAAGAACTGACCAATCCCGATGAGCTGTACTTTATCGGCCAGCATCTGGAGCAATATAACCACGCCAGCCGCCACGCCGAGGATTACTACCGTCGGGCGCTGGAAATCGACCCGCAGGACTATCGCAGTAACGTGGCGCTGGGCACGCTATTACTCAACGCCGCCGACTGGCAGGGCGCGCAGCAGTGTGCCGAAGCCGCTCTGTTGCGGGCGCATAAGCTGAACAAAAACCCGCGCGACGGTGAAGCCAGCATGTTGCTTGCCACCGCCCTGGAACGCCAGGGTGAGGACGTTCAGGCCTGGGATCGCTACTACAAAGCCAGCTGGAGCGGCAACTGTCGCGATGCGGCATTTTGGGCGCTGGCGCGTCTGGCGATGAAAAAGCACGACTACGCCGATGCGCTGGCCAAGGTAGAGCAGAGCCTGCGCTTCAACGGCAGCAACAATCTGGCGATGGGCCTGAAGGCGCTGGTGCTGGCAAAACTGGGGCGTGAAAACGACGCCATGACGTGGATTGCCGACCAACTGCTGGCCTATCCGCTAAGTTATCCGCTGCACTACGCCCGCTGGGCCGTTCGCGGTGAAGAGGCTGACCGCGAGGCACTGCGGCAAGTCACTGGGCGGCGCGGTATTAACGCCAGCTATCTGACGGGCTGGCTGCTGTCGCTGGGGCAAAAAACTGAGGCGCTGGCGCTGCTGAAGGTGCTCGACAGTCAGGAAACGCTACCGATGCTGTGGCGTGCCGCGCTGGGGGACGATCGTGCGGTGAGCCTGCAACAGGCGCGCGCCTGCTTTGCCCGGCGGGTGCGTTTCCCCAATACCCTTGACGAAATCCAGATGCTGCACCCGCTGGCGGCGGATGATGCTTTCGCCAGCTATCTGCTGGGCTGCTTCTGGTATAGCAAACGTCGCTATGCGCAGGCGCTGGCCTGCTGGCAGCACACTCTGCAACGGGAACCTGATTTTGCGCCAGCGCACCGCCTGCTGGGGATTTATCACTGGAACAAGCTGCACGATGTGCAGACCGCCGAGCGCTATCTGGCGCAGGCCGTGGCGCTGGAGCCGGACAACGCGCGCTTCCTCTTTGAACGCGATTGCCTGGCAAAACTGAACGCCGCCCCGGTGGAGGCGCGTCTGGCACAGCTTGAGCCGCGGGAGAGCGTGGTGTTTAAGCGCGACGATCTGACCGCCGAACTGCTGAGCCTGTGGCACGCCAGTGGGCAGTGGACGCAGGCGGCGGAGGTGTTAAGCCGCCGGATATTCCACCCGTGGGAGGGCGGCGAAGGCAAAGTGACCGGGCAGTATCTGCTCAACCAGATGCACCGGGCGCTGGCGGCGATGCGCGCGGGGAAAACCGAGCATGCTGCCGACCTGCTGCATCAGGCACTGCGCTATCCGCACAATCTCGGAGAAGGGCGTTTGCCCGGCCAGACCGACAACGACATCTGGTATCTGCTGGGGGTCTGTGCGCAGCAGCAGGGCGATGTGGCTGAATCACAGCGCTGCTTCACCCAGGCCACGCGCGGCGACGCTGCCCTGGATGCTGGCCGCTACTACAACGATCAGCCGGTGGATTACCTGTTCTGGCAGGGCATGGCCCAGCGCCGCTTGGGCGATGAAGCCCGGGCGAAGGCCCATTTCCAACGCTTCCACGCCTGGGTGGCAGCGCAGAAAAATGCGGTGCCGGATACGGATTTCTTCGCTGTCTCCTTACCGGATTTGGTTGCCCTGGACGGTAACCCCGAACAGCGCCATCAACAGCACTGCCTGTTTATTGAGGCGCTGGGCTCTCTCGGTCTCGGCGAGTTTGCGGCAGGGAACCGCGCACTGGAGGCGCTGCTGGCCCTCAATCCTGCGCACGACAAGGCACATTTGCTGCGTCATGCGCTGAATAACGGACTCCTGAACTAACGCACTGGCCCGGCGGCAAGGCCAGGCCGGGCATCCCTGAACCTGGGTTTTCCTGATGAGGAAATCACGATGCAAAACACGACGTTAAAAATGGGCTATGTCTGGACCATCTGTCTGGTGGCGGCTTGTGGTGGTCTGCTGTTTGGCTATGACTGGGTAGTGATCGGCGGGGCGAAGCCCTTTTATGAAGCGTATTTTAATATTACCGATCCGGCGCAGTCGGGCTGGGCGATGAGTTCGGCGCTGATCGGCTGTATTTTCGGGGCGCTGATTTCCGGTTGGTCTGCGGATAAATTCGGCCGCCGCCTGCCGCTGATTGCCTCGGCCATTCTGTTTAGCGCCTCGGCGTGGGGGACCGCGATGGCGAATAATTTCGACATGTTCGTGGTATACCGCATCGTGGGAGGGGTGGGGATTGGCCTCGCCTCGGCGCTCAGTCCGCTGTACATCGCAGAAGTCAGCCCGGCGGAACAACGCGGGCGCTTCGTGGCGATTAACCAGCTGACCATTGTGATTGGGGTGTTGGCTGCGCAGCTGATTAACCTGCTGATCGCCGAGCCGGTAGCGGCGGGCGCGACGCAGCAGGCGCTGCTGGAGAGCTGGAACGGACAAACGGGCTGGCGCTGGATGTTCGGTGCGGAACTGGTTCCGGCGCTGGCGTTCCTGCTGCTGCTGTTTGTGGTGCCGGAATCGCCGCGCTGGCTGATGAAGGCCGGGAAAGAGGCGCGCGCTCGTCAGACGCTGGAGCTTATTGGTTCCCCGGCGTATGCCAGTCAAACCCTGAAGGACATTGCTCAAACACTGGCAAAAGATACCCATCGGGTGTCGTTCTCCACGCTGTTGCAGCCGGAGATCCGCCCGGTGGTGATCATGGGCATGGTGCTGGCGGTGTTCCAGCAGTGGTGCGGCATCAACGTTATTTTCAACTACGCCCAGGAGATTTTTGCCTCCGCCGGGTTTGATATTAACGGCACGCTGAAGTCGATCGTGGCGACCGGTATCATCAACCTGGTCTTTACCCTCGCGGCCCTGCCGCTGGTGGACAAAATTGGCCGTCGCAAGCTGATGCAACTGGGCGCCTGCGGGCTGACGGTTATCTACATGCTAATTGCCGGGGCCTACGCGCTGGGCATTATGGGCTGGCCGGTTCTGTGCCTGGTACTGGCGGCGATTGCGATTTATGCCCTGACCCTCGCCCCGGTAACCTGGGTGCTGCTGTCTGAAATTTTCCCCAACCGGGTGCGCGGGCTGGCGATGTCGCTCGGCACGCTGGCGCTGTGGATTGCTTGTTTCCTGCTGACCTACACCTTCCCGCTGCTCAATGCCGGGCTGGGAGCGTCAGGCAGCTTCTTCCTCTACGGCGTGATTTGTGCCCTGGGCTGGATTTATATTCAGCGCACGGTGCCGGAAACCAAAGGTGTCACCCTTGAGGCGCTGGAAGCACAGTTGGCGGCGCGGCATCAGGGTACGTCGAGGGTCAAGCAGCGGAGTGCGCAGTAATGGCGGAGACTCTGCTCCTGGAAAACGCGCATCTGCGGATGCGCGTCGCCCCGCAGGGCGGCGCGGTGTTAAGCCTCGATTCACTCAAGTTTCAGCAGCCAGTGCTGCGGGCAGGCAAGGGTGAAGCTCCGGGATACGTTGGCCTGTTCCCGATGCTGCCGCTGGCCAACCGGGTGGCGGGCAACCGCTTCATGCTGCACGGACGAGAAATCCAGCTGCCCGACAGCCCGGTCGACGCGCACTTTTTCCTGCACGGCGACGGCTGGCTAGCACCCTGGCAGGTGGCGGAACAGAGCGGGGAACACTGCGTGTTATACCTGCGCCAGCGGCATGCCTGCGGCTTCGATTATCAGGCTGAACTGGTTTACCGACTGCGGGAAAACGTCCTGGTGGTTTCGTTAGAACTGACGCACCTGGGCGACACGCCAATGGTCTACGGCGGCGGGGTGCATCCTTTTTTCCACCTCACGCCGCAAACCCGGATCCAGTTTGCTGCCAGCGGTTACTGGCCGGAGGGGGAATCGCATCTGCCGTTAGCGTGGACCGACTCCCTGCCCGCCGCGGCTGACTTTTCGGTCGCCCGCCACGGGGAGGATGACTGGCTAAACGTCGGCTATTCCGGCTGGAACGGCAGGGCTACCATCGTGCATGAGCGGATGGCGGTCACCCTGTGTGCGCCGACCAACTGGCTGATGCTGTTTCGGATGCCGGGTGAACCGTTCGTATGCCTCGAGCCGCAAACCCATCCGGTCAATGCGCATAACATGCCGGGTATGCCCGGACTTATGCTGCTGATGAGCGGAGAAAAATGGCGCTTTTCTTCGAGCGTGCGCATAACGTCGCACGATAAATGTTAGAGGGTTGTTAAAGCCACTTGCCAGCCGGTGCGTTTGTCGCCAGACTAACGCCAACATTTTGGAGGGAATCATGGTCTTGCATTCCACGCGCTGGCTGGCGCTCAGTTATTTCACCTACTTCTTTAGCTACGGTATCTTTCTACCTTTCTGGAGCGTGTGGCTCGCAGGCACCGGCCTGACACCGGAAACCATCGGCGTGCTGCTCGGCGCCGGGCTGGTGGCTCGTTTCCTCGGCAGCCTGCTGATTGCGCCCCGGGTCAGCGACCCGTCCCGCTTAATCAGCGCCTTACGCATTCTCGCCTTACTGACGCTGCTGTTTATTCTCGCCTTCTGGGCCGGAACCCACGTGGCGTGGCTGATGGCGATGATGGTCGGCTTTAACCTGTTCTTCTCGCCGTTGGTGCCGCTGACCGATGCGTTGGCTAATACCTGGCAAAAACAGATAACCATGGACTATGGGCGGGTGCGGCTGTGGGGTTCGATTGCGTTTGTGATTGGCTCGGCGCTGACCGGCAAACTGGTCAGCCTGTTTGACTATCATGCCATTCTGCTGCTGCTGAGCATCGGGATTGCCTCCATGCTGTTGGGGATGATGATTACGCCATCGGTAATGCCGCAGGGGGAAACCCGCCATCAGGAAGCGGCGGGCTGGCCCGCGTGGCGTTCGCTGGTGGTGCAGAGCTGGCGCTTCCTGGCCTGCGTATGTCTGTTGCAGGGCGCGCACGCAGCCTATTACGGCTTTAGCGCCATCTACTGGCAGCAGGCGGGGTATTCCGCTTCGGCGGTCGGCTATTTGTGGTCGCTCGGGGTGGTGGCTGAAGTGGTGATTTTTGCGGTCAGCAAGAAGGTGTTCCGCCGTTTCGGCGCGCGCGATTTGCTGCTGCTCTCCGCATTTTGCGGCCTGCTGCGCTGGGGGATCATGGGCTGGACCACTGAATTACCGTGGCTTATCGTGGCGCAAATTCTGCACTGTGGCACCTTCACCGTCTGCCACCTGGCGGCGATGCGCTACATTGCGGCGCGGCAGGGGGCGGAAGTTATCCGCCTCCAGGCAGTATATTCCGCAGTGGCGATGGGCGGCAGCATTGCTATCATGACCGTGGTTGCCGGGTTCCTCTATCAGCACCTGCACCAGGGCGTGTTCTGGGTGATGGCGATACTGGCTATTCCGGCGATGTTTGTCCGACCCAAAATCAGCGCTCAGCCGGGTGCCTCCAGCATCTGACAAATGTGCTGCCGTTGCCGCTCGCTAAGCGGTTCCCCGGCGTGAATAAGCGGCGGGGAAAACAGCGGCAGCGCCAGCGTGTAAGGCGTGACAACCAACGCTACCCCTTTCGGGGCTCCTTCCTTCTGGAAGGCGGTCAGCGTCTGGTATTTGATATTCAGTGGCAGCAGCGTCAGTTCCCGCAGCTGCTGCTCGATTTCTTGTTCAAGCAGCGGATTGTCTCCGGTCAGCAGCAGCACCTGTTTTTCCTGCAAATCGCTTTCCTGCATCAGCCACGCGCCAAAAATCACCGCAATCAGCCCCATTTCTTCATCAGAAATATGGAGCCCATAGTGGGTCTCAAAGTCCGTGAGCGCCTGCTGGGTAGTGCGCATCAGGCGCGGATAAAGCCGCTGCACCTCTTCTGGCAGGCTGTTATCGATCCCGACCCCGTACAGACAGCGATTAATCGCCTGCGCCAGATGAACATACAGCTGATCGCGCAGCCCGCGCCTGTCGCTAAACTGGCGGCCTGAAAGCTTCTGGAAGCGGTCAATTAGCTGGTTAATACTGCGATAGAGCCGTACTTCCTGGGTGTGATGATCGCGTTTCGGATCCGGCACTTTGAGCATCATAAACAGCAGCGTCAAAAACAGATGTTCATCCGGATGGGCGTCCTTCAGCGTACGGCGCTGCCAGTGACGGGCAATTTCCGCCGCCACCTGATATTCGGCGCTGGCCTGTGCCCATTTGCGCTGTCCGTCGGTAAACTCAGGGGCCTGTGGCGGATGCTGGAGCAGCAGGCAATATTGCAGATACAGCCCGAGAAACGCCGCGTCGCGGCTGTCGAACTGGCGCTGCAGGTTCTGTCCGCAGCGATTGACCAGCGCCCGCAGATTGGTATCGTCGTACAGAATGCGCGAGATGCCGGATTGTTTAAGCTGCATTTTGAGCGATGGGGTAAACTGCTCGCTGATAAAGGCCGGGCACAGCCGCAGGGCACGGCGCAGCCAGTGGATCAGGCATAAGCGCTGGTCAAGTGTGGTGCCTTCAATCCGGTAGCTGCCGTCTGCTAGCGTCACGATATTCAGTCGGTGATAGCGCTGGATAACGTGGCCGATATCGGCGATATCCTGGCGGGCGACAACGTCATCAACATTGTTCGCACGGCCTATTACCGCTGGGGTTACGGACTGCCCTGGCAGATACAGCATCAGCAGGATCTGGCAGCGGCGCTGTGGACTGGAAAGCACAGATGGCGGTTCAATCACGGTCATCATCTGTCAGGTTCCAGAAAAGGTTTTTGATAAGAATAGCTAAAGGATGACCGCCTGAAAGCCAGCCGGGATGCCTTTGCGCAAGGATTGCTGGGGTCGGTCACAGAATTTTTCACTGAGGATGCGATGACGAGAGTGAAACAGAGCTTAGTTCTGGCGGTTGGCGCGCTTTTATCATGGCAAGCGACAGCGCACCCGCACAGTTTTATCAGTATGCACAGCCAACTGGTCACCAAAGATGGCCAGCTCACCGCCATCGATATGCGCTGGACGATGGATGAAATCACCTCCGCCGACCTGCTGTATGACGCGGGGAACGCCAAACCGGGCGATGTGGTCTGGAAGCAACTGGCGGCGGAAGTGATGGCCAACGTGCTGGGGCAGCACTATTTCACTGAGTTCTGGCACGGCAAGCAGAAGGTGAAATTTGAAAATCGCCCGACGGCGTACGGGCTTTCCCGCGATGGGCATAAGGCGGTACTGACCTTTACGCTGCCGCTGGCCATGCCGCAGCCGCTCGCAGGGCAGACCTATCGGTTTTCCACCTTCGACCCAACCTATTATGTCGATATGCATTACGACAAAGAGGCGAACGTTACGCTGCCTGCCGATGCGCCGGCAGGCTGTAAGCTCAACGTACACACCCCGAAACCGAATGAAGATTTAACTGCCTATGCACTGTCGCTCGACAAGGCCGATGCCCCGCCCGAGGACATGGATTTAGGCAAACAGTTTGCTCAACAGGTGACGCTGACATGTCCGTAGTCTTCTCTCCCCCTTCGCGTTCGCGCCGCTGGACACAACTCTGGCCGCTGGCGCTGTTCCTGATATTGGCGCTGGCCGGTGGCGTCTGGCTGTGGCACGCCTGGCCGCAGGTGCTGCTGAAAAGCATCCTCTGGCAACGGGAGTTGAATCAGCAGATGAGCGCCCTGTTGCAGGCCGTGGCGGATAACCCAACCAAAGCGGGCGGGTCGCTGCTGGTATTCAGCTTTATTTACGGCGTGCTGCATGCTCTGGGGCCGGGGCATGGAAAAATCGTGATTACCACCTGGCTTACGACCCATCCATCGAAGCTTAAATCGAGCATCGGTTTAACCCTGGCGGCGTCATTGTTGCAGGGCCTGGTGGCAATTGGGCTGGTGGTGGTGGTGTTGACCTTACTGGCGCTGCCCGCTCGCCAGCTGCATCTCAGCAGTTTCTGGCTGGAAAAGGGCAGCTATGCTCTGGTCGGGCTGCTCGGGGGGTTACTGTGCTGGCGGGCGCTAAAAAAGCTACGGCAGATCCTGCGCAAGCCGATGTTTACCGCCTTTACCCCGCACCATGAGCATCACGCCCACTGCGGCTGCGGGCATCAGCATTTGCCGGACCCGAAACAAATGGAGAGCGGTAACGACTGGCGCGCGCGGCTGGTTATCGTCCTGTCGATGGGAATGCGGCCCTGTTCCGGGGCGATTATGGTGCTGCTGTTCAGTAAGGTGATTGGCGTCTTTAGCTGGGGGGTGGCATCTGCGCTGGCGATGGCGTTGGGCACGTCGATAACGATTTCATCCCTGGCGCTGCTGGTACACAGTTTTCGTCAGCTGGCAGTGCGGTTAAGTGGGAATAAAGCGCCGGTGATGTGGCGACAGGTTGGCTGGACGACGCTGGCGTTTGCCGGCGGTGCGGTACTGGTGATGGCTGCGGTGGTGATGTGGCTAAGTGCGGTGCCGGAGGGCAGGGGATTGAGGCCGTTTTGACAGTGCCGGATGGCGCTGCGCTTATCCGGCCTACGGAGGGTGTAGCCCGGTTAGCATGAGTGCCACCGGGCTAAACCACAGAATTAACGCTTCAGCGCTTCACTCAGTTCGTCACGCATGCTCGCCAGCATCGCTTTCACGACGCGTGGGTTGCCTGCCACGATGTTACCGGTGGTCATGAAGTTGTGACCGCCAGTGAAATCGCATACCAGGGCACCCGCTTCACGCGCGATCAGCTCACCTGCGGCGAAATCCCACGGCTTCAGGCCCAGTTCGAAGTAGCCGTCAACGCGACCGGCAGCCACGTAGGCCAGATCCAGTGCGGCGGAACCGCTGCGACGGAAGTCCGCGCATTCGGTGAACAGTTTGGTAAGGATGTTCATGTAAGCCGGAGCATGCTGCTTGGCTTTGAACGGGAAGCCGGTCGCCAGAATGGTGCCATCCAGATCGCGAGCGTTGGTGCCGCGCAGACGGTAGCCGTTCAGCTGTGCGCCCTGACCGCGGGTAGCGGTGAACAGTTCGTTACGCATTGGATCGTAAACCACGGCCACTTCAGTACGGCCTTTAATGCGTACGGCGATGGAAACAGAGAAATGAGGAAGGCGTTTAACGAAGTTGGTGGTGCCATCCAGTGGATCGATAACCCATTGAACATCTTGATCTTCGCCTGCTACTTCGCCAGATTCTTCGGCGATAATGGTGTGCTGCGGGTAAGATTTACGGATAGTTTCGATAATAATCGCTTCTGCGGCTTTATCGACATTGGTCACGAAATCATTGCTGCCTTTCTGGCTGGTCTCTACGGAATCAGGTGTCTCGTAGTGCTTGGCAATAACATTACCCGCCTTGCGCGCTGCGCGCACGGCGATGGTCAACATAGGATGTTGCATCGGTCACTCTCACTGGATGTTAAAGAACGGGAAAAACGGCGCATATCATAGCAGCGAATTCGGATTCTGTCTTCGCTTTATGATAATATGCGATGAATAATCTTTAGCCGAAGACAGACAATGCTGCAAAATATCCGAATCGTACTGGTAGAAACTTCCCACACCGGCAACATGGGCTCCGTGGCTCGCGCGATGAAAACCATGGGGTTAACCAACCTCTGGCTGGTCAATCCGCTGGTCAAACCTGACTCTCAGGCTATCGCGTTGGCGGCGGGTGCCAGCGACGTGATTGGCAATGCGCAAATTGTGGATACGCTGGACGAAGCGCTGGCGGGCTGTAGCCTGGTAGTGGGCACCAGCGCACGTTCGCGTACGCTGCCGTGGCCGATGCTCGATCCGCGTGAATGCGGGCTGAAAAGCATCAGCGAAGCGGAGCAGGCGCCGGTCGCGCTGGTCTTCGGTCGTGAACGCGTGGGCCTGACCAACGACGAATTGCAAAAGTGTCACTACCATGTGGCGATTGCCGCCAACCCGGAATACAGCTCGCTGAACCTTGCGATGGCGGTGCAGGTCATTGCCTACGAAGTGCGTATGGCGTGGCTGGCCACCCAGGAAAAAGGCGAAAGCGCTACAGCGGAAGACGACGTGGCTTATCCGCTGGTCGACGATCTGGAGCGTTTCTACGGTCATCTCGAACAAACCCTGCTGTCGACCGGTTTTATCCGCGCCGATCATCCGGGCCAGGTGATGAACAAACTGCGTCGTCTGTTCACCCGCGCCCGCCCGGAAAGCCAGGAGTTGAACATCCTGCGCGGCATTCTGGCGTCGATTGAACAGAAGAATAAATAGTCGACGAAAGAGAGCGCACGGAACGTTAAATACCTGACTAAAACAGTCAAGTAAATAGTTGACCATTTTAGTCGGGAATGTCAGACTTGGCCCTGCTATGCGATACCACCATTTTAATAACAACCCCGGGCAGGGGCGAGTTTGAGGTTAAGTAAGACATGAGACTGACATCTAAAGGGCGTTATGCCGTGACCGCGATGCTGGACGTTGCGCTCAACTCCGAAGCGGGCCCGGTTCCGTTGGCTGATATTTCTGAACGTCAGGGAATTTCACTTTCCTACCTGGAACAGCTGTTCTCCCGCCTGCGTAAAAATGGACTGGTTTCCAGCGTACGTGGCCCGGGCGGCGGTTATCTGCTGGGTAAAGAAGCCGGTAGCATCGCGGTTGGCGAAGTGATCAGCGCAGTAGACGAATCCGTCGACGCGACCCGTTGTCAGGGTAAAGGCGGCTGCCAGGGCGGCGATAAATGCCTGACCCACGCGCTGTGGCGTGATCTGAGCGATCGTCTGACCGGCTTCCTGAATAACATCACCCTCGGTGAACTGGTTAATAACCAGGAAGTGCTGGACGTCTCTGACCGTCAGCACACGCAAGAATCCCAACGCAGCACCCGCGGTCAAGACGCTATCGACGTCAAGTTACGCGCATAATAATAGAATTTCAGAATCAGGCCGGGGCATTACGCCCCGTCAACACGGTCGTACATCCAGCCGGTTGCCTGATTCATTGCATTGAGTGATGTACGGAGTTTAAGAGCAATGAAATTACCGATTTATCTCGACTACTCCGCAACCACGCCGGTGGACCCGCGTGTTGCCGAGAAGATGATGCAGTGCCTTACCCTCGACGGAACGTTTGGCAACCCGGCCTCCCGTTCTCACCGTTTCGGCTGGCAGGCTGAAGAGGCGGTTGATATCGCCCGTAATCAGATTGCAGAGCTGGTGGGCGCTGACCCACGCGAAATCGTCTTTACCTCTGGTGCGACCGAATCTGACAACCTGGCGATTAAAGGTGCAGCCAACTTTTATCAGAAAAAAGGCAAGCACATCATCACCAGCAAGACCGAGCACAAAGCGGTGCTGGATACCTGTCGTCAGCTGGAGCGTGAAGGGTTTGAAGTGACCTATCTCGCCCCACAGCGCAACGGTATTATTGACCTGAAAGAACTCGAAGCGGCGATGCGTGATGACACCGTCCTCGTTTCTATCATGCACGTGAACAACGAAATCGGCGTGGTGCAGGATATTGCGACCATCGGCGAAATGTGCCGCGCACGTGGCATTATCTATCACGTGGATGCGACTCAGAGCGTGGGCAAACTGCCTATCGATCTGAGCCAGCTGAAAGTTGACCTGATGTCCTTCTCCGGCCACAAAATCTATGGTCCGAAAGGTATCGGTGCGCTGTACGTGCGTCGTAAACCGCGTATTCGTATCGAAGCCCAGATCCACGGCGGCGGTCACGAACGCGGCATGCGTTCCGGTACTCTGCCTGTGCATCAGATTGTTGGCATGGGTGAAGCTTACCGCATCGCCAAAGAAGAGATGGAAACCGAGATGGCACGCCTGCGTCAGCTGCGTAACCGTCTGTGGGAAGGCGTGAAAGATATGGAAGAGGTGTACCTGAACGGTGACCTCGAGCAGGGCGCGCCAAACATTCTCAACGTCAGCTTTAACTATGTTGAAGGCGAGTCGCTGATCATGGCCCTGAAAGACCTGGCCGTGTCCTCCGGTTCTGCCTGTACGTCTGCGAGCCTCGAGCCATCCTACGTGCTGCGCGCACTGGGCATGACTGACGAGCTGGCACACAGCTCTATCCGTTTCTCTTTAGGTCGTTTCACTACCGAAGAAGAGATCGACTACACCATCGCGCTGGTACAGAAATCCATCGGTCGTCTGCGTGAACTGTCTCCACTGTGGGATATGTTTAAGCAGGGCGTGGACTTGAACAGCATCGAATGGTCGCATCACTAATCGGAACCCTATAAGGAGAATTCATCATGGCTTACAGCGAAAAAGTTATCGATCATTACGAGAATCCACGCAACGTCGGTTCTTTTGACAACAGCGACGATAGCGTCGGAAGCGGCATGGTCGGCGCACCGGCCTGCGGCGACGTGATGAAGTTGCAGATTAAAGTCAACAATGAAGGTATCATTGAGGACGCGCGCTTCAAGACCTACGGCTGCGGTTCAGCTATCGCGTCCAGCTCTCTCGTCACCGAGTGGGTAAAGGGGAAATCCCTGGACGAAGCACAGGCTATCAAGAACACCGATATCGCCGAAGAACTCGAACTGCCGCCGGTAAAAATTCACTGCTCTATCCTGGCAGAAGACGCGATCAAAGCCGCCATTGCGGACTATAAAAGCAAACGTGAAGCAAAATAATTGAGGTTGTTGTTATGTCGATTACCCTTAGCGACAGCGCTGCCGCGCGAGTAAGTGCCTTCCTGGCTAACCGGGGCAAAGGCTTCGGTCTGCGTCTGGGTGTGCGGACCTCCGGTTGCTCTGGTATGGCTTACGTGCTGGAGTTTGTCGATCAACCGGAAGCAGAAGATACGGTGTTCGAAGACAAAGGCGTGAAGGTTGTGGTCGATGGCAAAAGCCTGCAGTTCCTCAATGGCACCGAGCTGGACTTCGTCAAAGAAGGCCTGAACGAAGGGTTTAAATTTACCAACCCGAACGTTAAAGATGAGTGCGGTTGCGGCGAAAGCTTCCACGTTTAATCACGCGTAAGATAACCCCACGGTAGCCTGGCTGCCTGTGGGGTTTGCTTTTTCAGAGATAGCTATGGACTACTTCACGCTCTTTGGCCTGCCTGCCTCTTATCACCTCGATAGCCAGCAGCTCGCCACACGCTTTCAGGATTTACAGCGCCAGTTCCATCCGGACAAATTCGCCAGCCACTCCTCTGCAGACCAGCTTGCTGCGGTGCAACAATCCGCAACCATTAATCAGGCCTGGCAGACGCTGCGTAACCCGCTGACCCGCGCGGAATACCTGCTGTCGTTGCACGGTTTTGATTTGGCAAGCGAACAGCACACGGTGCGCGACACGGCATTTTTGATGGAGCAACTGGAGCTTCGCGAAGAGCTGGATGAGATTGACCGTGCTAAAGATAGCGCCCGTCTGGACGCCTTCATGCGCCGCGTGAAAAGCATGTTCGACACGCGCCATCAGCAGATGGTGGCGGAACTCGATAATAAAACGTGGGACAGCGCGGCGGACACAGTGCGTAAACTGCGTTTTCTCGATAAACTGCGCAGCTCAGCAGAACAACTCGAAGAAAAGCTGCTCGATTTTTGATTTTGGAAGCTTATCAATATGGCCTTATTGCAAATCAGTGAGCCTGGTCTGAGTGCTGCGCCGCATCAGCGTCGTCTGGCGGCGGGTATTGACTTAGGCACCACCAATTCTCTGGTCGCTACCGTGCGTAGCGGCCAGGCCGAAACGCTGGCCGACCATCAAGGCCGTCACCTGCTGCCATCCGTGGTGCATTATCACGCGCAGGGGTATGACGTGGGCTATGACGCCCGCACTAACGCTGCCCTGGATCCGGTCAACACCATCAGCTCGGTAAAACGTCTGATGGGCCGCTCGCTTGCCGATGTGCAGGCGCGCTACCCGCATCTGCCTTATCAGCTGCAGGCAAGTGAAAACGGCCTGCCGATGCTGGCGACCAACGCCGGCCTGCTGAACCCGATTCGCATCTCCGCCGATATCCTCAAAGCCCTGGCTGCCCGCGCGACCGAAGCGCTGGAAGGCCAGTTGGATGGCGTGGTGATCACCGTCCCGGCCTATTTTGATGATGCGCAGCGCCAGGGCACCAAAGACGCCGCGCGTCTGGCAGGCCTGCACGTGCTGCGTCTGCTCAACGAACCAACCGCGGCGGCCATCGCTTATGGTCTGGATTCCGGTCAGGAAGGGGTGATTGCGGTCTAC
The DNA here is from genome assembly GCF_043558715.1 of Scandinavium sp. M-37. Lineage (NCBI taxonomy): Bacteria > Pseudomonadati > Pseudomonadota > Gammaproteobacteria > Enterobacterales > Enterobacteriaceae > Scandinavium > Scandinavium sp. M-37. The sequence goes on along the minus strand of NZ_JBIGIN010000010.1, from coordinate 68,243 downwards.
GATCTCGGCGGCGGCACCTTTGATATCTCAATTCTACGCCTCAGCCGTGGGGTGTTCGAAGTGTTAGCCACCGGCGGGGATTCCGCGCTGGGCGGCGACGATTTCGACCACCTGCTGGCAGATTTCATCCGCGAACAGGCAGGCATCACCTCGCGCAGCGACAACCGCGTGCAGCGTGAACTGTTAGACGCCGCCATTGCCGCCAAAATTGCGCTCAGCGATGCCGACCGCGTTCGCGTTGACGTCGCGGGCTGGCAGGGGGAAGTCACCCGTGCCCAGTTCGACGAACTGATTTCCGCGCTGGTTAAACGTACGCTGCTGGCGTGTCGTCGTGCGCTGAAAGATGCGGGCGTAGAACTCGAAGAAGTGAAAGACGTGGTGATGGTCGGCGGTTCAACGCGTGTGCCATTAGTGCGTGAACGGGTGGGCGAATTCTTTGGCCGTACGCCGCTGACCTCCATCGACCCGGACAAAGTGGTTGCCATCGGTGCCGCTGTTCAGGCGGATATTCTGGTCGGCAACAAGCCGGACAGCGAAATGTTGCTGCTGGACGTAATCCCGCTGTCGCTCGGTCTTGAGACCATGGGCGGCCTGGTGGAGAAAGTCATTCCACGCAACACCACCATTCCGGTGGCGCGTGCGCAGGAGTTCACCACCTTTAAAGACGGTCAGACCGCGATGTCCATCCATGTGATGCAGGGTGAGCGCGAGCTGGTGCAGGACTGCCGTTCTCTGGCGCGCTTTGCGCTGCGGGGGATCCCGGCGATGCCTGCGGGCGGGGCGCATATTCGCGTTACCTTCCAGGTGGATGCCGATGGCCTGCTGAGCGTTACGGCGATGGAAAAATCCACCGGCGTAGAAGCCTCGATTCAGGTGAAACCATCCTACGGTCTGAGCGATACCGAAATCGCCTCAATGATTAAGGACTCGATGAGTTTCGCTGAACACGATGTGCAGGCGCGTATGCTTGCCGAACAGAAAGTCGAAGCCGCGCGCGTGCTGGAAAGCCTGAGCGGTGCACTGGCCGCGGATGCCGCACTGCTGAGCGCCGAAGAACGCAAAGCGATTGACGACGGTATCTCTGCGTTGCAGATTGCCGCCGCAGGCGATAATGCCGACGACATTAAAGAAGCCATTAAAAATATCGACACACAAACCCAGGAATTTGCCGCACGCCGCATGGACCAGTCGGTCCGTAAAGCGCTGAAAGGCCAGTCCGTGGACGAGGTTTAATATGCCAAAGATTGTTTTTCTGCCACATCAGGACCTGTGTCCGGATGGCGCAGTTTTAGAAGCGAAGAGCGGTGAAACCATTCTTGACGTTGCCCTGCGTAACGGCATCGAGATTGAACACGCCTGTGAGAAATCCTGCGCCTGTACCACCTGCCACTGCGTGGTTCGTGAAGGTTTCGACTCCCTGCAAGAAAGCACGGAAGACGAAGACGACATGCTGGACAAAGCCTGGGGTCTGGAGCCGGAAAGCCGTTTAAGCTGCCAGGCGCGTGTGGCTGACGAGGACCTCGTCGTCGAGATGCCACGCTACACCATCAACCACGCACGCGAGCACTGATATGGCGCTGAAATGGACCGACAGCCGTGAAATCGGCGAAGCCTTGTACGACGCGTACCCGGACACCGATCCGAAGACCGTCCGCTTCACAGATATGCACCAGTGGATTTGCGCTCTGGAAGATTTTGAGGATGATCCCAACGCATCCAATGAAAAAATTCTCGAGGCGATTCTGTTAGTCTGGTTAGACGAAGCAGAATAATTTTCGCTAAATGATCATCAGGGCTGCCTCTTGGCGGCCCGTTTGCTCAATAAGGATAAGACCTATGACCGAAGCGATGAAGATTACGCTGTCGACCCAGCCTGCCGATGCGCGCTGGGGCGAGAAAGCCACGTATAGCATTAACACCGACGGCATTACCCTGCACCTGAACGGCAAAGACGATCTGGGCCTGATCCAGCGTGCAGCGCGCAAAATCGACGGCATGGGCATCAAACATGTCGCGCTGGCGGGCGAAGGCTGGGATACCGATCGCAGCTGGTCCTTCTGGGCCGGTTACAAAGGGCCGAAAGGCAGCCGTAACGTGGAATGGGCGGCGCTGGACGACGCGCAGAAGAGCGAGCTGGAAAACCGTCTGGCGATCGTCGACTGGGTTCGCGACACCATCAACGCCTCCGCCGAAGAGTTAGGCCCGGAACAGCTTGCCGCCCGCGCGGTGGACCTGCTGTGCCGCTTTGGCTGTGACAACGTTCGCTACCGCATCACCAAGGGCGAAGATCTGCGCGAGCAGGGCTACATGGGGATCCACACCGTAGGCCGTGGTTCTGAACGTCCGCCGGTGCTGCTGGCGCTGGACTACAACCCGACCGGGGACGATAACGCGCCGGTGTACGCGTGCCTGGTGGGCAAAGGCATCACCTTTGATTCCGGCGGCTACAGCATCAAGCAGAGTGCGTTCATGGATTCCATGAAGTCCGACATGGGCGGCGCGGCGCTGGTCACCGGGGCACTGGCGTTTGCTATCACCCGTGGCCTGAACAAGCGCGTGAAGCTGTACCTGTGCTGTGCAGACAACATGGTCAGCGGCAACGCCTTCAAACTGGGCGACATCATCCGCTACCGCAACGGCAAAAACGTTGAAGTGATGAACACCGACGCCGAAGGCCGTTTGGTCCTGGCCGATGGCCTGATTGACGCCTGTGCGCAGAAACCGGAACTGATCATTGATGCCGCCACCCTGACCGGTGCGGCGAAAACCGCGCTGGGTAACGACTATCATGCGCTGTTCAGCTTCGACGACAAACTGGCTGCGCGCCTGATGGCCAGCGCGGCGGCGGAAAACGAGCCGTTCTGGCGTCTGCCGCTGGCGGAGTTCCACCGCAATCAGCTGCCGTCTAATTTTGCTGAACTGAACAACACCGCCAGCGCCGCTTATCCGGCAGGCGCCAGCACGGCGGCAGGCTTCCTGTCTCACTTTGTGGAAAACTACCATGAAGGTTGGCTGCATATTGACTGCTCCGCGACCTACCGTAAATCGGCGGTAGAGCAGTGGGCCGCAGGTGCAACCGGTCTTGGCGTGCGCACTATTGCGAATCTGTTGACCGCTGAGTAATCGTCTTGCCGGGCGGCGCGGCGCTTGCATGGGCCTACGGATTTGTAGGCCGGGTAAGCGCCGCGCCACCCGATATTTTTGTGAAGTAGCGAGCTTATGTCCGAAACCAAAAACGAATTAGAAACTTTACTGGAACAGGCGGCGACCGAGCCCGCTCACCGTCCGGCTTTCTTCCGCGCACTGCTTGAGTCCACGGTCTGGGTGCCAGGCACGGCGGCGGAAGGCGAGCAGGTGGTGGAAGACAGTGCCCTGGATTTACAGCACTGGGAAAAAGACGACGGCACCTCGGTCGTCCCGTTCTTCACCTCGCTTACGGCATTACAGCAGGCGGTTGAAGACGAGCAGGCTTTTGTGGTGATGCCGGTGCGTACGCTGTTTGAAATGACCCTCGGCGAGACGCTGTTCCTCAATGCCAAACTGCCGACCGGGAAAGAGTTCACCCCGCGTGAAATTAGCCATCTGATTGGCGAAGAAGGCAACCCGCTGAGCAGCCAGACGGTGCTGGAAGGCGGCGCATCGCTGCTGCTGTCCGAAGTGACCGAGCCGCCGGCGCAAATGGTGGATTCCCTGACCACGCTGTTCAAATCGCTCAAGACCGTCAAACGTGCGTTTCTGTGCTCGATTAAAGAACATGCCGACGAGCAGCCGAACCTGCTGATTGGTATTGAAGCGGAAGGCGATATCGAGGAGGTTATCCAGGCTGCGGGCAGTGTGGCAACGGATACGCTACCGGGCGATGAGCCGATTGATATTTGTCAGGTGGTCGAAGGCGAGAAGGGCATCAGCCACTTCATGCTGGCGCACATCACGCCGTTCTACGAAAAGCGCTGGGGCAGCTTCCTGCGCGACTTTAAGCAGAATCGGATTATCTGATTCACGCGGGGTGAGCCCTCACCCCGTTGCTTCCAGCAATAACAAATCCATCAGTAACACCAGATTCGACTCAAACGACGTCACGCCTGCGGCTTCGGCAGCGTAATGCACCGCCTCGTCATACAGGGCAAAATGCAGGTCAGCCATGCTCGCCAGGGAATTGGCCGATGCACGGGTAAAAGCCACCACCGTCATGCCGATGTTTTGGGCGATCTTCGCTTTATCCAACACCTGTTCCGTTTCACCGCTGCGTGAAACCGCAATAAAAACCTGATAACGCGCGGCATTGCTCAGGAAGATATTCCGGCTATCGCCTGGCCCTGAAATAAATGCCGTCTTACCTAACACCTGTAATTTCTTGGTCAGGTACTCGGCGAACAGATATGAGAATCCGGCCCCGTAGAGAAAAAAGCTCTCTTTCTGGCGCAACAGGGCGGAAAACTGCTGGCGTTTCTCTTCCGTCACCCACTGAAAAGTCTGCTGATAATTGGCGATAAATTGATTAAACAGGGCAGGCAGCTGCGGCAAACTCTCGGCCTGGGGCGCAATGTGCGGCGTGTCTGAGAGCAACTGCTTACAGTGCCAGATAAACTCGCTAAAGCCGCTGAACCCCAGTTTCTGACACAGACGCATAATGGTCGCGGTGGAGACAAACGTCGCCTGTGCCAGCTCGCGCACCGTGATGTTGCCCACCAGCAGCGGGTGCTCGGTGAGATGAGCCAACACGCGGTATTCCGCGCGGGTCATGGATGCCCCGCGCGTTAACAGCGTTGCCAGACGGTTATCCATTATTGGGCGGGTTCAACCGGCAGGTCGTCCCGGGCACCCCATTCGCTCCAGGCTCCGTCATACAGCGTCACGTCGCTGACGCCCAGGGTGGCAAGGGCCAGAATCACCACGCACGCCGTCACGCCGGAACCGCAGCTGGCGATAATCGGCTGGTGTAAATCCACGCCCTGACGTTCGAAAATAGCCCGCAGCTCGTCGGTTGTCTTCAGCTCACCTTCAAAGACTAAATCGCCCCATGGCACGTTGTACGCGCCAGGAATATGACCGCGTTTCAGGCCCGGGCGCGGTTCGTCAGCCTTGGCGTTAAAACGGGGCGCCGGTCGGGCATCAACAATTTGCGCGGTCTTCTCATGACTGACCAGCAGCACGTCGGTCAGACGTTTTACCGCGCTGGCATCAAATGTGGCCTCAAATTCACCTTCCGGGAGCGAGACATCACCCTGCTGCAACGGCAATTCATCACGCTGCCAGACCGCGAGACCGCCCGCCAGAATCGAGACGTTCTCTACGCCGAATTTTTTCAGCATCCACCAGGCGCGCGGGGCGGAAAAGAGGTTGCCTTCATCATAGACAACCAGATGTTTATCACGGCTCACGCCAAGCTCACGCATCGCCACGGCAAATGCTTCCGGACGCGGCAGCATGTGCGGCAGGGGAGAGGTATGATCGGAGAGGGCTTCAATATCGAAAAATACCGCCCCCGGCAGGTGCCCGGCGCGGTATTCAGCGGCAACATCACGATGCTCCTGGCCCGGTGGGGCCATACGTGCATCGAGGACCAGGACGTTCGGATCGTCGCTATGTTCAATCAGCCAGTCGGCTGCGACAAAATATGAGGTGGACATGTTTGCCTCCATCTTTACCCGTCATACTTCAACTTGCATGAGCGTTGGCTACGCCTGCTCACCCCAGTCACTTACCTGAGTAAGCTCCTGGCGATTCTCAGACTTGCCGCCTTCCTGCAACTCGAATTATTTAGGGTATTTATCCAGAAAAGCGGATTGTCGGTGTTTTTTCTGACACCGACAAGCAAACCCCGTTCAACTCGCGAGCAACGCCCTATTTTTTTATCACTTCGCCATCCTGCCAGGCTTTTTGCAATGCGGGCCAGTAATCACGGTTAGCTTCAATCATCTCGTCGAGGATAGCCTTAGCGTGTTCCATGGTCGGCACGGTACGGTTCAGCGTAAAGGCCTGCAGGGCCTTTTCATAGTTCCCCTCAATGGTGGCCTCCACCAGCAGTTGCTCGGAGGCGAGCTGCTGTTGCAGCAGCGTCTGATGGAACAGCGGCACCTGGCCGACCCGCACCGGTTCTGGCCCTTCCGACGTGATATAGGCCGGCACTTCCACCACCGCATCGTAAGGCAGGTTGACGATCGCCCCGCGGTTTTCAACCATCACCAGATGGCGTTGTCGCAGGTTGAAGGCCAGCGACCGGGCCACATCGACAATAAACTCGCCGTGCACGCCAACGTGGAAAGCGTCAGACAAAATGCCGGTGCGCTTATACTCTTCTGCGGCGGCGAACAGTTTTTTCTCCCGCCCGTTCATCACTTCGTTGGCGCGGGTATAGTCCGGGTTCTGGTGCGCAACAATTTGGTTAGGCATCAGGTAGTACTGCAGATACGGGTTCGGCAGATACTCCGGGAAGTTATCCATAATCGGCTTGATATTGCGCCAGGTTTTCACCCATGACGGATCGGAGTGCTGCGGATCGGTTTTGGCCGCATCTTCGGTCAGTAAACCGTATTTCGCGATATGGCGACGCAGCTCCGGCAGTTTATCTTCACCGTCGACGAGGACACGGGTAAACCAGCCAAAGTGATTCAGCCCAAAATAGTCCACTTCAAGTTTGTGACGATCGACCCCGAGGATGGCGCCCATATTGCGCATCGCGGCGACCGGCATATCGCAAATGTTCAGCACCCGTGCGTTAGGGCGCAGGCGACGTACACCTTCGGCGACGATCGCGGCCGGGTTGGAGTAGTTAACGATCCACGCTTTCGCGTGAGCATAGCTGTCCACCAGATCGATGAGCTCCACCATCGGCAGGATCGTGCGCAGTCCGTATGCCAGCCCGCCTGGGCCGCAGGTCTCTTGCCCGACCACGCCATGCCGCAGGGGGATCTTCTCGTCCAGCTCGCGCATTTTGTACTGACCCACGCGCATTTGGGCGAACACAAAATGCGCTCCGCTAAAGGCCACTTCCGGATCGCTGGTGACGGTGAACTTGATGTCCTGGCTGTGATCGCGGATGACCTTCTCGACCACCGGGGCGATGGTGTTCTGCCGGGGGGCGTCAATGTCGTACAGGCGAATTTCCGCGAGGGGGAAATCCTGCAAACGCACCATCAGGCTTTTGACAATCCCGGGGGTGTAAGTGCTGCCGCCACCGGCAATCGAGAGAATAAAGGGGGGTTTAAACATTTTTAGCTCCTTCAGAGAAACGTCTCAACGGCTTCTCGCATTTTTTTGACGTGCAGCCCGTAGACCACCTGAACGTTGTTGCCTTGTTTGATAACGGCTTTGGCTCCCGTCGCGTTAAGCCGCGGTTCATCGATGATATCGACGTCCTTCACCGTGACCCGCAGGCGGGTGTAGCAGTTATCCACCACTTCAATATTTTCTCGCCCGCCGAGGCCTGCCACGATGGATGCGCCGAGTCCGTCGTTGTTGCCCTTGGCCTGATACTCCTGCTTGCTGTACAGACGCGTCTCCTCATCGGCATCCTCGCGACCGGGCGTTTTCATGTTGAAATGCAGGATCAAGAAGCGGAACACGACGAAGTAGAGCGCGAACATAATGGCGCCGACCACGATGTACATCGGCCAGTTGGATTTTTCAGTACCCAGCGGCAGGTTGTAGAGGATGAAATCGATAATGCCGTTAGCACCAATGGCGTGAACACCCAGCAGGGAGAACAGCATCATGCCGATCCCGGTGAGCACCGCATGGACCACAAACAGCAGCGGGGCGACAAACAGGAAGGAGAATTCGATGGGCTCGGTGACGCCGACCAGCAGGGAGGTCAACGCCGCCGGGATCAGAATGGCTTTTGCCGCGGCCTTGCGTTCGGGTTTGGCGGTCATGTACATCGCCAGTGCCGCCGCAGGCAGACCAAACATCTTACTGATACCCCGCGCATCCCAGACCACGGTGCTGCTTAACTGTTTCACCTCTGGACAGGCCATTTCCGCGAAATAGATATTCCGTGCGCCCTGATACAGCGTGCCGCAGACCTCCTGCGTACCACCCAACTCGGTATACAGGAACGGGGTGTAGACCAGATGATGCAGCCCGGTGGGCACCAGAATGCGCTCGAGGAAACCATAAATCATTACCCCTACCGCGCCGGAACCTTTAATCGCCAGCGCCAGGGCACTGATACTATGCTGTGCGAATGGCCACAGCTCGCTCATCAGCACCCCGAGGATCATCGACACTGGCAACATGATGATGGCGACAAAACAGTGGCCGGAATAGATAGCCATCGCTCCGTTAAACTGCACGCCGGAATATTTGTTGTACAGATAGCCGGAGAGCGCCCCGGTCAGGATCCCGGCGAAGACGCCCATCTCCAGCACCTGCACGCCTAATACCATGCTTTGTCCGGCGGCTTTCATCTGATCTGCGGGGGCGAGTTCACCCTGAAGCTGAAGGGTGACGTTCATGGCATTGATAAACACCACGAAGGTCACCAGACCAATCAGGGCCGCGTAGCCTTTATCACGTGCCGCCAGCCCGACTGGGATCCCGACGGCGAACACCAGCGCCAGATTGACCAATACCGATACGGCTGATTTCGCAATCAGCTGACCGAGGTTCTGAATCAGCGGGTTTCCCAGAAAGGGCAGATATTCGGCAAGGTTGCCGTTACCCAGGACGTTACCAAAAGCAATAAAAAGACCGACTATCGGTAAGATAAGCACCGGTCCATATAATGACTTTCCGAAGTTTTGTAGGGCATTCACGGCTCGTTTCATGACGTTCTCTCTTTATTGAACCGCGCACTCAGGGTGCGTTTCAGGCTTAAAGCTAGCAGGCTTAAGGCCAGTACATCCAGATATCTTATTGTTTTAAAAACAAATGACGCCAAAGGTAACATGTAACCTTTGGCGTTGTGATCGGGGTATCAGTGGGGAAGTGTGGGTTGTCCTGACGTCGTCTAAAACGTAGAAGGCTGCGCAAATCAGAATTTATATGCTGTTGGTAAAACACCAGATTAAGCATAATACTGTGTTGACGAAAATTTGAGGCTTTCTGGGCCAGGGGTTAATGGATGAAACCGTATCGTTTGGCAGCGCTGTCACTGGCGTTGCTCACCGCTTTTTCGCTGGTTGGTTGCGATAATGATGACAAGCCGCAGGCCGCAAAACCCGCCGCGTCCGCCAGCGAAACGCAGGCTAAACCTGCACCGACTGCGCCAGACGCGGCCACGCTCGATAAACTGGCGGCGCAAAGCAAAGGCAAACCGCTGGCCCTGATCGATGCCTCCGAAGTCCAGCTTGATGGCGCCGCGACGCTGGTGCTGACTTTCTCCATTCCGCTTAATCCCTCACAGGATTTTTCCGGCCGCGTGCATCTGGTCGATAAGAAAAGTGGCAAGGTTGACGGGGCCTGGGAACTGGCGCCGAACCTAAAAGAACTGCGCATGCGCCACCTCGAGCCCAAGCGTAATCTGGTCTTAACCATCGATCCTGATTTGCTCGCGGTCAATAAAGCCACCTTCGATAAAAACTACGAACAGGCTATCGCCACTCGCGATATCGCCCCTAGCGTGGGCTTTGCCAGCCGTGGCTCGCTGCTGCCGGGCAAAGTTGTTGCCGGTCTACCGGTGATGGCGCTTAACGTCAATAACGTTGACGTGAACTTCTTCCGCATCAAACCCGAATCACTGGCGTCGTTTGTCAGCCAGTGGGAATACCGCAGTTCGCTCAGCAACTGGGAATCCGATGAGCTGTTGAAAATGGCGGACCTGGTCTACACCGGGCGCTTCGATCTCAATCCTGAACGTAACACTCGTGAAAAGCTGCTGCTGCCGTTAAGCGATATTAAACCGCTGCAGCAGGCAGGCGTGTACGTGGCGGTGATGAATCAGGCGGGTCATTACACCTACAGCAATGCGGCGACGTTGTTCACCCTGAGCGATATTGGGGTCTCCGCGCACCGGTATCATAACCGTCTGGATGTGTTTACCCAGAGCCTGGAAAATGGCACGGCGCAGAGCGGAATTGACGTCCAGCTGCTGAATGACAAAGGGCAAACCCTGGCGCAGGCCAACAGCGATGCGAAAGGCCACGTAAGCCTGCAAACCGATAAAGAAGCGGCCCTGTTACTGGCGCGAAAAGACGGCCAGACTACGCTGCTCGACCTGAAGCTCCCGGCCCTGGATCTGGCGGAATTTGATATCGCCGGTGCGCCGGGCTACAGCAAGCAGTTCTTCATGTTTGGCCCACGTGACCTGTATCGTCCTGGCGAAACGGTGATTGTGAACGGCCTGCTGCGCGACAGCGACGGTAAGCCGCTGCCCGATCAGCCGGTGAAACTCGAAGTGGTTCAGCCTGACGGCCAGGTGGTTCGCACCGTTATGAGCAAGGCGGTCAACGGCCTGTATCAGTTCAACTGGGCGCTGGATGCCAGCGCGGCGACCGGAATGTGGCACGTGCGTGCCAGCGCGGGCGATAACCAGAAACGCGAATGGGATTTCCACGTCGAAGACTTCATGCCTGAGCGCATGGCCCTGAACCTGACGCCGGAAAAAGCCCCGGTATCCCCTGACGAAAACGTGAAGTTTGGCGTGTCCGGTTACTACCTGTATGGCGCACCCGCCAACGGCAATACCCTGCAGGGCAAACTGTTCCTGCGTCCGCTGCGTGACGCTGTGCCCGCGCTGCCGGGCTTTGAATTTGGCGATATCGCCGAGGACAATCTCTCCCGTACGCTGGACGAAGTACAGATCAAACTCGATGCACAAGGGCGTGGCAACGTCGATGTCGACAGCCAGTGGCAGGAGACCCATTCTCCGTTGCAGGTGATCCTGCAGGCGAGCCTGCTGGAATCCGGCGGTCGCCCGGTCACGCGCCGTGCGGAACAGGCGGTCTGGCCTGCCGACACGCTGCCGGGGATCCGTCCACAATTCACCCGTAAAGCGGTGTACGACTATCGGACCGACACCACCGTTAATCAACCGATGGTCGATGAAAACAGCACCGCCGGGTTCGATATCGTGTATGCCAATGCGCAGGGCGAGAAAAAGGCGGTCAGCGGTTTGCAGGTCAGGCTGGTCCGTGAACGTCGTGACTATTACTGGAACTGGTCAGACAGCGATGGCTGGTTGTCCCAGTTCGATCAAAAGGACCTGATTGAAGGCGAGCAGACGATAGACTTGAAAGCCGATGAAACCGGCAAGGTCAGCTTCCCGGTGGAGTGGGGTTCTTATCGCCTGGAAGTCAAAGCGCCGGATGAGACCGTGAGCAGTATGCGTTTCTGGGCCGGGTACAGCTGGCAGGATAACAGCGACGGTACGGGGGCCGCGCGTCCTGACCGCGTAACCATGAAGCTCGATAAACCGTCGTACAAACCAGGCGACACCATCAAGTTACACATTGCGGCCCCGGCGGCAGGCAAAGGTTATGCGATGGTTGAATCCAGTGAAGGCCCGCTGTGGTGGCAGGAAATTGACGTTCCGGCGCAAGGCATGGACTTGTCGATTCCGGTCGATCAGAAGTGGAACCGACACGACCTGTATCTCAGCACGCTGGTTATCCGTCCGGGCGACAAATCCAAATCCGCCACGCCGAAACGCGCGGTGGGTCTGCTGCATTTACCGCTCGGGGATGAAAATCGTCGTCTGAATATCGCGCTCGATGCGCCGCAGAAAATGCGCCCTAATCAGCCGCTCACGGTAAAAATCAAAGCCAGTGCCAAAGACGGCGCGTTGCCTAAACAGGTGAACGTACTGGTCTCCGCGGTGGACAGCGGGGTGCTGAACATTACCGATTACACCACGCCGGATCCGTGGAATGCCTTCTTCGGGCAGAAACGTTACGGCGCCGATATCTATGACATTTACGGTCAGGTGATTGAAGGCCAGGGGCGTCTGGCCAGTCTGCGTTTTGGTGGCGACGGCGATGAACTTAAACGCGGCGGTAAACCGCCGGTGAACCACGTCACTATCGTGGCACAACAGGCGCAGCCGGTGACGCTGGATGACAAAGGTGAAGGCACGGTCACCCTGCCGATTGGCGATTTCAACGGCGAACTGCGGGTGATGGCCCAGGCCTGGACCGCCGATGATTTTGGCAGCAGCGACAGTAAAGTGGTCGTTGCCGCGCCGCTGATTGCCGAGCTGAACACGCCGCGATTCCTGGCGGGCGGAGACAACAGCCGTCTGACGATGGATGTCACTAACCTGACCGATCAGCCGCAAACCTTAACCGTGAAGTTGACCGCCAACGGGCTGCTGCAACTGCAGGGCGCACAGCCAGAGCCGTTCAAACTCGCACCGGGGGCGCGCATGACGGTGTTTATTCCGGTTAGCGCACAGGATGGCTTTGGTGACGGAGCCGTGCAGGCTACCGTCAGCGGCCTGACGCTGCCGGGGGAAACCTTCACCCCGCTGCAAAAAGAGTGGAAAATTGGCGTCCGTCCGGCGTTCCCGGCGCAAACCGTGAATTCCGGGATTGCCTTGCAGCCTGGTGAAAGCTGGACGGCACCGGCTTCGCATTTGCAGGGCTTTATTCCGCAAACGCTGCAAAGCCAGCTGCTGTTTAGCGGCAAGCCGCCGCTGAATCTGGGCCGCTACATCCGCGAACTGAAAGCCTATCCGTACGGTTGCCTGGAGCAAACTGCCAGCGGCCTGTTCCCGCAGTTGTACACCAATGCCGAGCAGCTCAAAGCGTTGGGCATCAAGGGTGACAGCGATGAGCAGCGCCGTGCGGCGGTGGATATCGGTATCGCCCGACTGCTGCAAATGCAGCGCGACGATGGCGGATTCTCGCTGTGGGATAAAGAAGGTTCAGAAGAGTACTGGCTTACCGCTTACGTGATGGATTTCCTGACCCGCGCGAGCGAGCAGGGCTACAGCGTTTCGGCGGACGCGATCGCCAAAGGCAATAACCGCCTGCTGCGCTATTTGCAGGAGCCGGGTCTGATGACCATTCGTTACACCGATGACAGCCAGGCGAGCCGTTTTGCGGTGCAGTCTTATGCGGCATTGGTTCTGGCGCGTCAGCAGAAAGCGCCGCTGGGTGCCCTGCGCGAAATCTGGGAGCGTCATGCTCAGGCGAAAGCCGGTCTGCCGCTGCTTCAGCTCGGTCTGGCATTGAAGGCGATGGGCGATACCCCGCGCGGTAACGAGGCGATTGCGCTGGCGCAGACCACTCCGCGCAGTGATAAAAATCACTGGATGGCCGACTACGGCAGCCAGCTTCGCGATAACGCGCTGATGCTCAGCCTGCTGGAAGAGAACAAGCTGCTGCCGGACGCGCAAAATACGCTGCTCAATGCCCTGTCTCAGCAGGCATTCAGTGAGCGCTGGCTGTCCACACAGGAGATGAACGCCCTGTTCCTGGCGGCAAAAGGTTTGCAGGATTTACCGGGCAACTGGCAGGCGCAGACCTCGCTGCAAACGGAACCGCTGATCGCAGACAAAGCGCAGTCGCGGAATCTGACTGCCGACCAGCTGACGTCCCTGAACGTGACAAACACCGGCCCGCAGCCGCTGTGGCTGCGTCTGGACAGCAGCGGCTATCCGGAGTATGCGCCACAGCCAGCCAGCAATGTGCTGCGGATTGAACGTCAGTTCCTCGGCACTGACGGCCAGCTTAAATCCCTGTCGTCGCTGCGCAGTGGCGACCTGGTGCTGGTGCATCTGCAAATTAACGCCAGCCAGAACGTGCCGGATGCCTTAGTGGTTGACCTGCTGCCCGCGGGTCTGGAACTGGAAAACCAGAACCTGGCGAACAGCAGCGCCAGCCTGCAGGATAACGGGGCTGAGGTGCAGAACTTGCTCAACCAGATGCAGCAGGCGGATGTGCAGCACATTGAGTTCCGCGATGACCGCTTTGTTGCAGCGGTTGCGGTGAATGAAGGGCAGCCGGTGACGCTGGTGTATCTGGCGCGGGCCGTGACGCCGGGCTCCTACGCGGTGCCGGTGCCACAGGTGGAATCGATGTATGTTCCGCAGTGGCGTGCGACCGGGGCTGCCAGTGGGCCGCTGATTATCGTTCCGTAAGATGACATTTTCTGGTCTGAAAAAATCCCGCTGGCTGTGGCTGGCGGGATTTCTCGTTTTTATCTGGCTGGCGATCATTATTGCCGATCGTCTGTGGCCATTACCGCTCAATGAGGTTACGCCTGCCCGCGTGGTGGTTGCCGAAGATGGCACGCCGCTGTGGCGTTTTGCCGATGCCGAAGGGATCTGGCGTTATCCGGTGACCATTGAAGACGTTTCCCCGCGTTACCTGCAGGCGCTTATTCAGTATGAGGATCGCTGGTTCTGGGAGCATCCCGGCGTCAATCCACTGTCGGTGCTGCGCGCCGCATGGCAAGATCTTCGCGCCGGGAAAGTTATTTCGGGCGGCAGCACGCTCACCATGCAGGTGGCGCGGTTACTTGACCCACACTCGCGCACTTTTGGCGGGAAAGTACGCCAGCTCTGGCGGGCTCTTCAGCTGGAGTGGCATCTGGATAAACGCCAAATCTTGACGCTGTATCTCAATCGGGCCCCGTTCGGCGGGACGTTACAGGGGATTGGCGCGGCCAGCTGGGCTTATCTTGGCAAACCACCGAAGCAGCTCAGCTATTCCGAGGCTGCACTGCTGGCGGTTCTGCCTCAGGCCCCGAGCCGTCTGCGTCCGGACCGCTGGCCGGAGCGTGCGCAGGCCGCACGCGATAAAGTGCTGGCCCGGATGGTGACGCAGAACGTGTGGTCTGCGCAGGTGGTGAAAGAGGCACGCCAGGAACCGGTCTGGCTGTTCCCACGCCAGATGCCTCAACTGGCCCCGCTATTTTCCCGCCGCGCGCTGGCGCGAAGTCGCAGCGAAAAAGTGGTCACCACGCTTGACGCGTCCTTACAGCGTCAACTGGAAGAGATGGCGCTGAACTGGAAATCACGCCTGCCGCCGCGCAGTTCGCTGGCGATGGTTGTGGTCGATCACACCAACATGAAAGTCCGTGGCTGGGTGGGATCGGCAGATATCAGCGATGACAGCCGTTTTGGGCATGTCGATATGGTCAGCGCGGTACGATCGCCGGGATCGGTGCTGAAACCGTTTATATATGGTCTGGCGATGGACGACGGGCTGATTCACCCGGCATCATTGTTACAGGATGTGCCACGCCGTTTCAGCGACTATCGCCCAGGTAATTTTGACAGCGGTTTTCACGGCCCGGTAAGCATGAGCGATGCGTTGGTGCGTTCGCTAAATCTCCCGGCCGTTCAGGTGCTGGAAGCCTATGGGCCGAAACAGTTTGCCGCGCGGCTGCGAAATGCGGGACTGCCGCTGATTCTGCCTAACGGCGCGGAGCCCAATCTGTCACTGATCCTCGGCGGAGCAGGGGCGCGCCTGGCGGATATTACGGCTGCTTACAGCGCCTTTGCCCGGTACGGTCAGGCGGGACGACTGCGGATGCTCGCGGGGGACCCATTGATTGAGCGACCGCTGCTGTCGCCCGGCTCGGCGTGGATAATCCGACGCATTCTGGCGGGTGAGGATCAACCGCTGCCGGATGGATCGATGCCTGCGGTGGTGCCGCTGGCGTGGAAGACCGGCACCAGCTACGGCTATCGCGATGCATGGGCTATCGGCATCAACGCCCGATACGTGGTAGGGATCTGGACCGGGCGACCGGACGGCACGCCGGTGGTCGGTCAGTTCGGCTTTATCAGCGCGATCCCCCTGCTCAATCAGGTGAGTAATTTGCTGCTGTCGCGGGCAGCATCGGCGAAGAATGGTCTGCCTGCGGATCCGCGTCCGGCCTCGGTGAGTACAGGCTCTATCTGTTGGCCGGGCGGTCAGTCGCTGGCGGTGGGGGACAACAACTGCCGCCGCCGATTGTCGACCTGGCTGCTCGATAACAGCCAGCCGCCGACGCTGTTATTGCCCGGTCAGGATGGACTGCGGGGCATTCGTTTCCCGGTATGGCTGGATGCACAAGGCCAGCGGGTGGCCGCGGATTGTCCCGGTGCCAGGCAGACCACGCTCGATGTCTGGCCGCTACCGCTGGAGCCGTGGTTACCCCCGTCTGAACGGCGGGCTGCGCGATTACCTGTCGCCTCTAAAACCTGTCCACCGATGCATCAGCAGGATCTCATCCCGCTGACTTTATCCGGCGTGCGTGAGGGGGCAATCATCAAACGCCTGCCGGGTGAAAAACTGGCGGCGCTGGCGTTACAAACCCAGGGCGGAGAGGGGCGACGCTGGTGGTTTATTAATGGTGAGCCGACGGACAATACCGGGCCGAACGTGACGCTGTCGCTGGAAAATACCGGGGAGTATCAGCTGGTGGTGATGGATGAAGCGGGCCAGATAGCGGCAGCCAGTTTTACCCTGCAGTAGATGAATTTCAGCGAGTTACCCGGTTGTGTTGCTGATATTCGTCTTATTTTAACAAAATGTTACCTTCGTCCATATGCAGGGGCATTATTGCTCATTATAATGCGCGCCAGATCATACAGTCGTATGCACAACAACAGCACAGAAATTAGAGGTTATCATGGCTATTGAACGTACTTTTTCCATCATCAAGCCGAACGCGGTGGCAAAAAACGTTATTGGCAGCATCTTTGCGCGCTTTGAAGCAGCAGGGTTCAAGATTGTCGGTACTAAAATGCTGCACCTGACCGTTGAGCAGGCTCGTGGCTTCTATGCAGAACACGACGGCAAACCATTCTTCGACGGTCTGGTAGAGTTTATGACCTCTGGTCCAATCGTGGTTTCCGTACTGGAAAGCGAAAACGCCGTTCAGCGTCACCGTGACCTGATGGGCGCAACCAACCCGGCGAACGCGCTGGCTGGCACCCTGCGTGCTGACTACGCTGACAGCTTCACCGAAAACGGCACCCACGGTTCTGATTCTGTAGAATCTGCTCAGCGCGAAATTGCTTACTTCTTCGCAGAAGGCGAAGTCTGCGCACGTACCCGCTAATTATTTCGTAAATGCCACGTGCAAACGTGGCATCCATGCGCCAGAATTTGTACAATGCAACGCCCCCGGATGAGCAGCTTGCTCGCCGGGGCGTTTCTTTTTCAACCCTCCAGGGGCCATAACGTGTAATAACGAGGCCGGAATACACTATGTCTGAACAAATTGTCACACCTGATAACGTCTCACTGACGGTTCCCAATAAAGATGCCAAAATCAACCTGCTGGATTTAAACCGTCAGCAGATGCGCGAGTTTTTCAATAACTTAGGCGAAAAGCCTTTCCGCGCCGATCAGGTAATGAAGTGGTTATATCACTACTGCTGCGATGACTTTGATGAGATGACTGACATCAACAAAGTTTTGCGCGCCAAGCTCAAAGAAGTCGCTGAAATTCGTGCCCCGGAAGTGGTGGAAGAACAGCGTTCCTCTGACGGCACCATCAAATGGGCTATCGCCGTCGGCGATCAGCGCGTTGAAACGGTCTACATCCCGGAAGACGATCGCGCCACCCTGTGCGTCTCTTCTCAGGTCGGCTGTGCGCTGGAATGTAAATTCTGCTCCACGGCGCAGCAGGGCTTTAACCGTAACCTGCGTGTTTCGGAAATTATCGGCCAGGTCTGGCGTGCGGCGAAAATTATCGGCGCGCAGAAAAAGACCGGCGTTCGTCCGATTACCAACGTGGTGATGATGGGCATGGGAGAGCCGCTGCTCAACCTGACCAACGTGGTTCCGGCGATGGAAATCATGCTCGACGATTTCGGTTTCGGTCTGTCTAAACGTCGTGTCACCCTGTCTACTTCTGGCGTTGTGCCAGCGCTGGACAAACTTGGCGATATGATTGACGTCGCGCTGGCGATTTCCCTTCATGCGCCGAACGATGAAATTCGCGATGAGATTGTCCCGATCAACAAAAAGTACAACATCGAAACCTTCCTCGGTGCGGTACGTCGTTATCTGGAAAAATCTAACGCCAATCAGGGTCGTGTGACCATCGAGTACGTGATGCTTGACCACGTCAATGACGAAACTGACCACGCGCATCAGCTGGCAGAGCTGCTGAAAGATACCCCATGTAAGATTAACCTAATCCCATGGAACCCGTTCCCGGGTGCGCCATATGGTCGCAGCTCCAACAGCCGAATCGATCGTTTCTCTAAAGTGCTGATGGGCTACGGTTTCACTACCATCGTGCGTAAAACCCGCGGCGACGACATTGACGCGGCCTGTGGCCAGCTGGCGGGCGATGTTATCGACCGTACCAAGCGGACAATGCGTAAACGTATGCAGGGTGAACCGATTGAGGTGAAAGCGGTCTGATAGACCGTACTCCGCGCACGATTTTCTGCGCGGAGTCTAAAATGTTTAAGGAATAACCGAAACGCACTGATCCGATTAATAATTACGGTGCGTTTATGCCAGGATTAAGGCAGTATGTAGCGGGGCAACAACAGGTTAGCCTTACGTTTAAGGGGTTAGCCGAACGTGTTTATACTGTCTGTCGGATGACGGGCAATCAGATGTTTCGCGGTGCGGTTTTTCCGCCACCAGAACCTAAATTTACGTAGCAGCAGCTGTAGCGAATGAATACTGAAGCCACTCAAGACCCACAAGCAGCACAAAGCACGGGGACGCGTCTGCGTAACGCCCGTGAACAACTCGGACTCAGCCAGCAAGCTGTCGCTGAACGCTTATGCCTGAAGGTGTCCACCGTTCGCGATATTGAAGACGACAAGGCGCCGGCCTCACTCGCTTCAACCTTCCTGCGTGGCTATATCCGATCCTATGCCCGTCTTGTTCATATTCCTGAAGAAGAGCTTTTGCCTATTCTGGCGAAAGAGGTTCCGGTTCGCGCGGCCAAAATGGCACCAATGCAGAGAATGTCTTTGGGCAAACGTCGCAAGAAACGAGACGGTTGGCTGATGAGCTTTACCTGGCTGGTCCTGTTCGTGGTTGTCGGTCTGACTGGCGCATGGTGGTGGCAGAACCACAAAGCGCAGCAGGAAGAAATCACCACAATGGCCGATCAGTCCAGTGCTGAACTGAATGCTAACGACAGCAGCCAAAATGTCCCGCTGGA
Source organism: Scandinavium sp. M-37 (assembly GCF_043558715.1). Taxonomy (NCBI): domain Bacteria; kingdom Pseudomonadati; phylum Pseudomonadota; class Gammaproteobacteria; order Enterobacterales; family Enterobacteriaceae; genus Scandinavium; species Scandinavium sp. M-37. Next base: position 49,232 of record NZ_JBIGIN010000010.1, on the reverse strand, counting down.
TACCAGCGGTTCACAGACTCAGGCGCCAGACGCCACGGCTGACACTGCACCATCAGCCCCTGCTGCGGATGCTAACGCACCTGCGGCAAGCGCACAGACTGCACCGGCGCAAACCGCGCCAGATGCACAGAGCACCGCACAAACGAATCCGCAAAACAATGCGGTCGTCTCGCCGTCTCAGGCTAACGTGGATAGCACCGCAACGGCGGCGGCTACCCCGGCAGCCACGCTGCCAACCGATCAGGCTGCGGTCACGCCAAACGCTAGCCCGAACGCGCTGGTGATGAACTTCAACGCAGATTGCTGGCTGGAAGTCACCGATTCTACCGGTAAAAAACTGTTCAGCGGTTTACAGCGTAAAGACGGCACGCTCAATTTAGAAGGCCAGGCGCCGTACAAACTCAAAATCGGCGCACCGGCGGCCGTTCAGATTCAGTTCCAGGGTAAACCTGTCGACCTGAGCCGTTTTATCAGAACAAACCAGGTTGCACGTCTGACGCTTAATGCCGAACAATCACCGGCACAGGCTCAGTAACAGACGCGTAACGCGGGAGATTTCGCATGCATAACCAGGCTCCGATTCAACGTAGAAAATCCAAACGCATTTACGTTGGGAACGTGCCAATCGGTGATGGGGCTCCTATCACCGTGCAGTCCATGACCAACACGCGCACCACCGATGTGGAAGCAACGGTCAATCAGATTAAAGCCCTCGAGCGCGTTGGCGCGGATATCGTCCGCGTCTCGGTCCCGACCATGGACGCTGCCGAAGCCTTTAAGCTCATCAAGCAGCAGGTCAACGTACCGCTGGTCGCTGATATCCACTTCGATTACCGCATTGCGCTGAAAGTGGCTGAGTATGGCGTGGACTGTCTGCGTATCAATCCCGGCAATATTGGCAGCGAAGAGCGTATTCGTTCGGTTGTCGACTGCGCGCGCGATAAAAACATTCCTATCCGCATCGGCGTGAATGCCGGATCGCTGGAAAAAGATCTGCAGGAAAAGTATGGCGAGCCGACGCCTCAGGCGCTGCTTGAGTCCGCTATGCGCCACGTCGATCATCTCGATCGTCTGAACTTCGATCAGTTTAAAGTCAGCGTGAAAGCGTCTGACGTGTTCCTCGCCGTAGAGTCTTATCGCCTGCTGGCCAAGCAAATCGATCAGCCTCTGCATCTGGGGATCACCGAAGCGGGCGGCGCGCGTGCCGGTTCCGTGAAGTCGGCGATTGGCCTCGGTTTGCTGCTCTCTGAAGGGATCGGCGACACGCTGCGTATTTCGCTGGCGGCGGATCCAGTCGAGGAGATCAAAGTGGGCTTTGATATTCTCAAATCGCTGCGTATCCGCGCGCGTGGGATCAACTTCATTGCCTGCCCAACCTGTTCGCGTCAGGAGTTTGACGTGATCGGTACCGTGAATGCCCTCGAACAGCGCCTGGAAGATATCCTCACCCCGATGGACGTATCGATCATCGGTTGCGTGGTGAATGGCCCGGGTGAAGCGTTGGTGTCCACGCTCGGCGTGACCGGCGGCAATAAGAAAAGCGGCCTGTATGAAGACGGCGTCCGTAAAGACCGTCTCGACAATAACGACATGATTAGCCAGCTCGAAGCCCGCATTCGTGCCAAGGCCAGCATTCTTGACGAAGCCCGCCGTATCGACGTGCAGCAGGTCGAAGCAAAATAACGTATTGGGAAGCTGCACGCTTCCCGTGTATGATTGAACCCGCAGACGCCCCGGGCGTCAGGGTTCATTTTTGTATCTATAAAGAGAAAAAACGTGGCAAAAAACATTCAAGCCATCCGCGGCATGAACGATTACCTGCCGGGCGAAACCGCTCTCTGGCAGCGCATTGAAGGCACTCTGAAACAGGTGCTCGGCAGCTACGGTTACAGTGAAATCCGTTTGCCGATTGTAGAGCAGACCCCGTTATTCAAACGCGCTATCGGCGAAGTTACCGACGTGGTTGAAAAAGAGATGTATACCTTTGAGGACCGCAATGGCGATAGCCTAACGCTGCGTCCCGAAGGGACTGCGGGCTGCGTACGCGCCGGCATCGAGCATGGTCTTCTGTACAATCAGGAACAGCGTCTGTGGTACATCGGCCCGATGTTCCGTCACGAACGTCCGCAGAAAGGACGCTATCGTCAGTTCCATCAGCTGGGTTGTGAAGTGTTTGGCCTGCAGGGCCCGGACATCGACGCTGAGCTGATCCTGCTCACCGCGCGCTGGTGGCGTGCGCTGGGGATTTCCGAACATGTTAGCCTTGAGCTGAACTCCATCGGTTCACTGGAAGCCCGCGCGAATTATCGTGAAGCGCTTGTGGCCTATCTGGAACAGTTCAAAGACCAACTCGACGAAGACTGCAAACGTCGCATGTATACTAACCCGCTGCGCGTGCTGGATTCGAAAAATCCGGACGTTCAGGCGCTGCTTGATAACGCACCGGCGCTGGGCGATTACCTTGACGATGAATCCCGTGAACACTTTGCAGGCCTGTGCGCGCTGCTCGACGATGCCGGGATTGCCTACACCGTGAACCAGCGTCTGGTTCGTGGTCTCGACTACTACAACCGCACCGTATTCGAGTGGGTGACCAGCAGCCTCGGTTCCCAGGGAACCGTTTGTGCGGGTGGCCGTTACGACGGTTTAGTGGAACAGCTCGGCGGTCGTGCTACCCCTTCCGTTGGCTTTGCGATGGGTCTTGAACGTTTAGTTTTACTGGTTCAGGCCGTCAACCCGGAATTTAAAGCCGATCCTGTTGTCGATATATACCTGGTCGCTTCTGGCACCGGTACTCAGTCCGCCGCACTGCGTCTGGCTGAAGAGCTGCGTGACCAAATGCCGGCCATCAAACTGATGACAAACCACGGCGGTGGTAACTTCAAGAAGCAGTTTGCTCGGGCAGACAAGTGGGGCGCACGCGTTGCCTTGGTGCTGGGTGAATCTGAAGTGGCCGAAGGTAATGTGGTGATTAAAGACTTGCGCTCTGGTGAGCAGACGACTGTAACGCAGGACAGCGTTGCCGCGCATTTGCGCACACTGCTGGGCTAATCGCCCGGGACTATTATTCAGGAGAAGAACTGCGTGGAAGTCTACAGTAACGAAAACGAACAGGTCGACGCGATTAAAAATTTCTTTGCTGAAAACGGCAAAGCGCTGGTGGTGGGCGTTGTGCTGGGGATTGGAGCGCTGATTGGCTGGCGTTATTGGTCCTCACATCAGGAAAACAATTCCCGTGAGACGTCACAGGCCTATGAAAGTGCCATGACGACGCTGAAAGCGGACAAACCAGAGACCTATGCTGCTGCGCAGAAAATCGCGGCAGACGAAAAGAATGCCTACGGCGCATTTGCCGCGCTGGAACTGGCTCAGCAGTTTGTTGACGCTAACCAGCTGGATAAAGCCGAGAAACAACTGCAGCTGGGCCTGGCTGCCGCGCCTGACGATAACCTGAAATCGGTTATCAACATGCGTCTGGCCCGCGTTCAGCTGCAAATGAAACAGCCTGATGCAGCACTGAAAACCCTTGAGGGTATCAAAGGGGAAGGCTGGACAGCTATCGTCGCGGACTTACGCGGTGAAATCCTGTTAAGCAAAGGCGATAAGCAGGGGGCTCGCGCCGCCTGGGAAGCTGGCGTAAAAAGTGATGCTTCACCGGCGCTCAGCGAAATGATGCGCATGAAAATGAATAATTTGTCCATCTGAGAGGGACCCGATGCAATTGCGTAAATTACTTTTGCCAGGACTGCTGTCTGTTACGTTATTGAGCGGTTGTTCACTGTTTAACAGCGAAGAAGACGTTGTCAAAATGTCCCCGCTGCCAACGGTTGAAAATCAGTTTACCCCGACGACCTCCTGGAGCGAGTCTGTAGGTAGCGGCATTGGCGATTTCTACTCCAATCTGCACCCGGCTTATGCTGATAGCGTGGTGTATGCGGCAGACCGTAGCGGTACCGTGAAGGCACTGCACGCAGAAAGCGGGAAAGAAGTGTGGTCCGTGAACCTGGCTGAGAAAGACGGCTGGTTCTCACATACACCGGCGCTGCTCTCTGGTGGCCTGACGGTAAACGGCGGCCACGTGTATGTTGGCTCTGAAAAAGCACAGGTTTATGCGCTGAACACCAGTGACGGTACCGTTGCGTGGCAGACCCGTGTTGCCGGTGAAGCATTATCGCGTCCGGTGGTGAGCGACGGTGTGGTGCTTATCCATACCAGCAATGGTCAGATGCAGGCCCTGAATGAAAGCGACGGTGCGGTGAAATGGACCGTTAACCTCGACATGCCAGCGCTGTCTCTGCGCGGTGAATCCGCTCCGGCAACCGCCTTTGGCGCCGCCATCGTTGGCGGTGATAACGGTCGTGTGAGCGCTGTGCTGATGCAGCAGGGTCAGTTGATTTGGCAGCAACGTATTTCCCAGGCCACCGGCCCGACCGAAATCGATCGTCTGAGCGACGTCGATACCACGCCAGTTATCGTGGACGGTACGGTTTACGCGTTGGCGTACAACGGCAATCTGACCGCGATGGATCTGCGTAGCGGCCAGGTGATGTGGAAACGTGAACTGGGCTCGGTCAACGACTTTATCGTCGACGGCAACCGTATTTATCTGGTCGATCAGAACGACCGTCTGCTGGCGCTCAGCACCGATGGTGGTGTGACGCTGTGGACGCAGAGCGATCTGCTGCACCGTCTGCTGACATCCCCAGTGCTGTATAATGGCAGCCTGGTCGTCGGCGACAGCGAAGGTTACATGCACTGGATTAACCCGCAGGATGGCCGCTTTGTTGCTCAGCAAAAAGTGGACAGTTCAGGATTTCTGACCGATCCTGTGGTGGCCGATGGTCAACTGCTGATCCAGGCGAAAGACGGTACGCTGTACTCCCTTACGCGTTAAGTCTGTTCGCGGTATGCATTGCAAACGGCCCCTGTTTTAGCAGGGGCCGTTTTACTGTTTTTAGATTTTAAGAGGCATTTATCATGGTACCTGTGGTCGCGCTTGTCGGGCGCCCTAACGTTGGAAAATCCACGCTGTTTAACCGTCTGACGCGCACGCGAGATGCGCTGGTCGCGGATTTCCCGGGTCTGACTCGTGACCGTAAGTACGGTCGTGCTGAAGTGGAAGGCCGCGAGTTTATCTGTATCGATACCGGTGGTATTGATGGCACGGAAGAAGGTGTGGAAACGCGCATGGCAGAACAGTCGCTGCTGGCGATTGAAGAAGCTGACGTTGTGTTGTTTATGGTGGATGCGCGTGCGGGGCTGATGCCTGCGGATGTGGCTATCGCTAAGCACCTGCGTTCACGCGAAAAAGCGACCTTCCTGGTGGCCAACAAAACCGATGGCATCGATCCGGATCAGGCGATGGCGGATTTCTGGTCTTTGGGCTTAGGTGATATTCACGCGATTGCCGCTTCACACGGGCGCGGTGTTACCAGCCTGATTGAAGAAGCGCTTCTGCCGTTTATGGAAGAGATTGCACCTGCTGAAGAAGTGGATGAAGACGCTGCCTACTGGGCGCAATTCGAAGCGGAACAGAATGGCGTCCCTGTCGAAGAGCCGGAAGACGACTTTGACCCGCAGAGTCTGCCTATCAAACTGGCTATCGTTGGTCGCCCTAACGTCGGTAAGTCAACGCTAACTAACCGTATCCTCGGTGAAGACCGTGTGGTCGTTTACGACATGCCGGGCACCACCCGTGACAGCATTTATATCCCGATGGAACGCGATGAACGCGAATATATCCTCATCGATACCGCCGGGGTACGTAAGCGTGGCAAAATCACTGACACCGTAGAAAAATTCTCGGTTATCAAAACCCTGCAGGCGATTGAAGACGCTAACGTAGTGATGCTGGTTATTGATGCCCGCGAAGGCATTTCCGATCAGGACCTCTCGCTGCTCGGCTTTATCCTCAATAGTGGGCGCTCACTGGTTATCGTGGTCAACAAATGGGATGGCCTGAGCAATGAAGTGAGAGAGCAGGTCAAAGAGACCCTCGACTTCCGTCTGGGCTTCATCGACTTTGCCCGCGTGCACTTCATTTCTGCATTGCACGGTAGCGGCGTGGGTAACCTGTTCGAGTCCGTTCGCGAAGCCTACGACAGCTCAACTCGTCGCCAGAGCACCGCGATGCTGACCCGCATCATGACCATGGCGGCAGAAGATCACCAGCCGCCGCTGGTTCGTGGTCGTCGTGTGAAGCTGAAATATGCCCACGCCGGGGGTTACAACCCGCCGATTGTGGTTATCCACGGCAACCAGGTGAAAGACCTGCCGGACTCTTACAAACGCTACCTGATGAACTACTTCCGCAAATCGCTGGACGTCATGGGTACACCAATCCGCATTCAGTTCAAGGAAGGGGAAAACCCGTTCGCGAACAAGCGTAATACCCTTACCCCGAACCAGATGCGTAAACGTAAGCGTCTGATTAAACACATCAAAAAAGGTAAGTAAGCGCGGCTGATAAGCTGGCGCGGTACTGATACTAACCCGCCTGATGGCGGGTTTTTTTGTCTGTGAGGTTAACGATGAAACTCGGATTTATTGGCCTGGGTTCGGTAATCGACACCGCCTGGTTACCGGCGCTTCAGCGTCTGAATATATCGCCTGCGCAGTGCTTTGGTTTTGATGTTGACGCGGCCCGCGCACCCGCTGGGATAACGCGCTGTGATTCTCTGGAGGCGTTACTGGCGACCCAGCCAGATATGGTGTTGATAACTACCGCCTCGCTGGCGCACTTACCGGTGCTGGAACAGGTGCTGCAAACGGCCGTGCCGCGCATCGTGGTGGAGAAACCGGTGGCGGCAACGCTGGCGCAGCTGGCTCGGCTTCAGGAGTTATTGGCCCGGCCTGAACATGCCAGCCGGGTGCTGGCGTTCGATCACTGGATGGCGCGTGATGGCGTGGCACAACTGGCGCATGGCGACCCTGACAGCGACTGGCAGCCGGAGGCGGCGTATTCCCTGGTGAGTACGCCGATTTTGTCGTTGGCGGATATTGCAAAAATTGAAGGTTATCTGCTGGAGCCGAGCGGGTTTAACGCCCAGGGCGAACCGATCGCCCTCAACTTTGCCACCGGCGAACCGGATACCCGCCAGCTTCGCCACCCTGACGGGGTGATTGTCGATATTGGCACCCACGTGCTGGCGATGATGCATGAAACGCTGGCCGCGGTGGGCGTGAATAATCAACTCCGCCTGACGCTGTGCGAGGCCAAAGACCGGCTGGGCAACGCCATTACCCCGGGTGACGTCACCACAGCCGAAGGCAGCGCGCATCTGCAGGGCGAGCTGGGCGGCATTCCGCTGGAGATCTGGCTGAATAAATACGCCGGGCCAGCCGGCGGGCAAAAAGGCATTCGCCTGCATCTGCATAACGGGACGGTGCTCAGCCAGGATCGCCGTGGAGCGCAGGACGTGCTGGAGATCTGGCAGGACGAAACCGTTAAGCGCTGGACGCTGGATGGCCCGATCTACGGTCGCTGTCTGGGTCGATTTATCCTGGGCGCCAACAGCATATTTGCACGCATGCCGGAGCAGGTCAGCATCCTGACTCAGCGACGAATCGCAGAAGTCACGGCTCTGCTGCAATTACAGCAACAGCTGCGCGGCCCGCATTGAGGTCCGTGGTAAAATAAACTGATGTTTCCGAAGACCTAAGGAGTCCCTATGGAACTGAACTGTCCGGTTTGTAACCATCCGCTGGAGCGGCAGGGCGATAAAGCCCATTGCGCGCAGTGCGAGCAGGATCACGCAGTGCAGGCGCGGTGTCCGGAATGCCATAAGCCGCTGGAAGTGTTAAAGGCTTGCGGGGCGGTGGATTATTTTTGCCAGAACGGCCATGGATTAATTTCGAAAAAGCGCGTGGAGTTTGTCGTCGCGCCATAAAAACCCAGGAAATGCCCGATAGTGCTTTGCTTATCGGGCCTGGAGTTTCGCTTTACGCGTCCGCGTTTTCTTCGCCGCAGTCACTTTTGTCACTTCGCTTTCCACCACCCCATCTTCAAGGCGGGTCGTTAAGGTGTCGCCCGCTTTCAGCTGTTTGGTCTTTTTCACCAGTGTGCCATCGGCGGCGGTAGTGACACTGTAGCCGCGTGCCAGGGTCGATAACGGGCTGACGGCTTCAAGATGCGTCACGGCATTACCAAAACGTTCACGCGAGGTGCTGAGCTGTGCCCGCAGCGTTTGTGTCAGGCGATATTCCAGCTGCTGAATGCGCGTCTGCGCCCGATAAATTCGCGGCTGCGGGTTTTGCTGATTCAGGCGTTGAACCATGCGCTGCTGGCGCTGGGTCGATTTCTTCAACTGGTTATCCAGCGCAAAATTCATGCGCTGACGCAGCCTGTCGAGCACCGTTTGCTGGCGTGCGAGGCGCAGCTGCGGATGCTGCTGTTGCAGTCGATGCTGAAGCTGACTGAACCGACGGTTACGGTTGGCGATAAAGTAGTCCATCGCCATTTCCAGCCGTTGTTGCGCAGACTGTACCTGGCGCAGCAGTTCCAGCTGATTACGACTCACCATTTCCGCAGCCGCAGAAGGGGTAGGGGCACGCAAATCAGCCACGAAATCGGCAATGGTTACATCGGTTTCATGCCCGACTGCGCTCACTACCGGAATGCGACTGGCAAAAATGGCCCGTGCCACGCGCTCGTCGTTAAAGCTCCACAAATCTTCCAGCGAACCCCCGCCGCGCCCAACAATCAGCACGTCACACTCTTCACGCTGGTTTGCCCGTTCGATGGCGCGAACGATTTGTGCAGGCGCATCGTCACCCTGCACCTGAGTGGGATAAATCACCACCGGCAGCGACGGGTCACGGCGTTTCAGAATGTGGAGAATATCGTGCAGCGCGGCCCCGGTTTTCGAGGTGATGACCCCGACGCAGTGCGCAGGCGTCGGCAACGGCTGTTTGAATTGCTGATCGAACAGGCCTTCCGCATTCAGCTGTGCTTTTAACTGTTCGAATTTCTGCTGCAACAGCCCTTCGCCCGCGGGCTGCATACTTTCGACGATAATCTGGTAATCACCGCGCGGTTCGTACAGCGTGATATTTGCCCGGACTAAAACCTGCTGACCGTGCTGCGGTCGAAACGTGACCCGGCGATTGCTGTTGCGAAACATCACGCAGCGCACCTGGGCGTTGTCATCTTTGAGGGTAAAGTACCAGTGGCCGGAAGAGGGCTGAGAAAAGTTGGAGATTTCGCCGCTGATCCACACTTGCCCCATTTCCTGCTCAAGCAGCAAACGCACCGTCTGATTCAGGCGGCTAACGGTAAAAATTGCGGGGGAATGAGAAGGCAACATGTGAGCGAGATCAAATTCTAAATCAGCAGGTTATTCAGTCGATAGTAACTTGCTCAGAAGCGATCGCAAGCATTTTTTGCAAAAAAGTGTGGATGCAACCGATTACGCTCTGTATAATGCCACGGCAATATTTATTAACCACCCAGGTAGAGATATTGCCCATGCTACGTATCGCCAAAGAAGCACTGACGTTTGACGACGTCCTCCTCGTTCCCGCTCATTCCACCGTTCTGCCGAATACTGCCGATCTCAGCACGCAGTTGACCAAATCCATTCGCCTGAACATTCCTATGCTGTCTGCGGCAATGGATACCGTGACGGAAGCGCGCCTGGCAATTGCCCTGGCTCAGGAAGGCGGCATCGGCTTTATTCACAAAAACATGTCTATCGAGCGCCAGGCGGAAGAAGTTCGCCGCGTGAAGAAATACGAATCTGGCGTGGTCTCTGATCCGCAAACCGTTCTGCCAACCACCACTCTGCACGAAGTGAAAGAGCTGACCGCGCGTAACGGTTTCGCCGGTTACCCTGTGGTAACGGAAAGCAACGAACTGGTCGGCATCATCACCGGTCGTGACGTGCGTTTCGTCACCGACCTGAGCCAGCCGGTTAGCGTCTACATGACCCCGAAAGAGCGTCTGGTCACCGTGCGTGAAGGTGAAGCCCGCGACGTGGTCTTCGGTAAGATGCACGAAAAACGTGTGGAAAAAGCGCTGGTGGTTGACGAGAACTTCCACCTGATCGGCATGATCACCGTTAAAGATTTCCAGAAAGCAGAACGTAAACCTCAGGCGTGTAAAGATGAGCATGGTCGTCTGCGCGTAGGCGCTGCGGTTGGCGCTGGTGCCGGTAACGAAGAGCGCGTTGATGCGCTGGTTGCGGCAGGTGTAGACGTGCTGCTGATTGACTCCTCTCACGGCCATTCCGAAGGCGTACTGCAACGTATTCGCGAAACCCGTGCCAAATACCCTAATCTGCAAATCATCGGTGGTAACGTGGCAACCGGCGCGGGGGCTCGTGCCCTGGCTGACGCTGGCGTGAGCGCGGTCAAAGTGGGTATCGGCCCTGGTTCTATCTGTACTACCCGCATCGTCACCGGCGTGGGCGTACCGCAAATCACCGCCGTTGCCGATGCCGTTGAAGCGCTGGAAGGCCTGGGTATTCCGGTTATCGCCGATGGTGGGATCCGTTTCTCCGGCGATATCGCCAAAGCAATTGCCGCAGGCGCTAGCGCTGTCATGGTGGGTTCTATGCTGGCGGGTACCGAAGAATCACCGGGTGAAATCGAACTCTACCAGGGCCGTTCTTACAAATCCTATCGCGGCATGGGCTCCCTCGGCGCAATGTCTAAAGGTTCCTCTGACCGTTACTTCCAGACCGATAACGCCGCTGACAAACTGGTGCCGGAAGGTATCGAAGGCCGCGTGGCCTATAAAGGCCGTCTGAAAGAGATCATTCATCAGCAGATGGGCGGCCTGCGCTCCTGTATGGGGCTGACCGGCTGTGGTACCATCGACGCGCTGCGTACTAAAGCGGAATTTGTACGCATCAGCGGGGCGGGCATTCAGGAAAGTCACGTACACGACGTGACGATTACCAAAGAGTCCCCGAACTACCGCTTGGGTTCTTGATTATTCCCCGCGCCCGGCTTATGCCGGGCGTTTGATTTTGTTTCACTTGCCCTGGAATTACCGTCAATGACCGACAATATTCATAAACATCGCATTCTTATCCTCGATTTTGGTTCTCAATACACTCAGCTGGTAGCGCGCCGCGTTCGTGAGCTGGGCGTCTATTGTGAACTGTGGGCCTGGGACGTTACCGAAGCACAAATTCGTGAGTTCAATCCGAGCGGTATCATCCTGTCCGGCGGCCCGGAAAGCACCACCGAAGACAACAGTCCGCGCGCACCGCAGTATGTGTTTGAAGCCGGCGTCCCGGTTCTTGGCGTCTGCTACGGCATGCAGACCATGGCAATGCAGCTGGGCGGTCATGTTGAAGGCTCTAACGAGCGTGAATTTGGCTATGCGCAGGTTGAAATCAGAACCGACAGCGCGCTGGTTCGCGGTATCGAAGATGCCCTGACCGCCGAAGGCAAACCGCTGCTCGACGTCTGGATGAGCCACGGCGACAAAGTCACCGCGATCCCGTCCGATTTCGTCACCGTAGCCAGCACCGAAACCTGCCCGTTCGCCATTATGGCCAACGAAGAAAAACGCTTCTACGGCGTGCAGTTCCATCCGGAAGTGACCCACACCCGTCAGGGTCTGCGTATGCTTGAGCGTTTCGTGCGCGATATCTGCGAATGTGAAGCCCTGTGGACTCCGGCAAAAATTATCGATGATGCCGTCGAGCGTATTCGTCAGCAGGTCGGCAACGATAAAGTGATCCTCGGCCTCTCCGGCGGCGTGGATTCGTCCGTTACCGCCATGCTGCTGCATCGTGCCATCGGCAAAAACCTGACCTGCGTATTCGTCGACAACGGCCTGCTGCGCCTGAACGAAGCTCAGCAGGTGATGGACATGTTCGGCGACCACTTCGGTCTGAACATCGTTCACGTTGAAGGCGAGGAGCGTTTCCTGTCTGCCCTGGCGGGTGAAAACGAGCCGGAAGCGAAACGTAAAATCATAGGTCGCGTATTCGTGGAAGTGTTCGATGAAGAAGCGCTGAAGCTGGAAGACGTGAAATGGCTGGCGCAGGGCACTATCTACCCTGACGTTATCGAATCTGCGGCCTCAGCCACCGGCAAAGCGCACGTCATCAAATCTCACCACAACGTGGGCGGCCTGCCGAAAGAGATGAAGATGGGTCTGGTTGAGCCGCTGCGTGAGCTGTTCAAAGACGAAGTGCGTAAAATCGGTCTGGAACTGGGCCTGCCGTACGACATGCTGTACCGTCATCCGTTCCCGGGGCCGGGCCTCGGCGTACGTGTGCTGGGCGAAGTCAAGAAAGAGTACTGCGACCTGCTGCGTCGCGCCGATTCTATCTTCATCGAAGAACTGCACAAAGCGGACCTGTACAACAAAGTGAGCCAGGCGTTCACCGTGTTCCTGCCGGTTCGTTCCGTGGGCGTGATGGGCGATGGCCGTAAATACGACTGGGTGGTTTCCCTGCGTGCGGTCGAAACCATCGACTTCATGACCGCGCATTGGGCGCACCTGCCGTACGACTTCCTCGGCCGCGTGTCCAACCGCATCATTAATGAAGTGAACGGCATTTCCCGCGTGGTGTATGACATCAGCGGTAAGCCGCCAGCGACGATTGAGTGGGAATAATCCCGCATCGAATCTAGCCTCAAAGCCCGCGTAACTGCGGGCTTTTTTGTTTTTGTTTAAGCCGTTTTACGCGTCACCCACCAGAATCCCAGCGCGACCAGGCTGACTGCCGCTCCCAGCAGACACACGCCTTGCCAGCCCGCGTGGGCATAGGTCGCGGTGGTGGCGATAGCGCCCAGACCGCTGCCGACGGCATAAAACAGCATATACAGGCCCACCAGGCGGCTATGGGCTTCGGGGCGGGTACGAAAAATCAGGCTCTGATTAGTGACGTGTAGTGCCTGCCCACCTAAATCGAGCAGGATAATGCCGATAACCAGCACGCCGAGTGACCATTCCATTTGTGACAGCGGCCACCAGGCTAACAGTAATGCCGCCAACGCCGCCGCGCTGGTGCGTTGGGCATATCCCCGATCCGCCCATTGCCCGGCGCGGGTGGCGGCCAGCGCCCCGACCACACCAACCAGCCCAAAAGCACCGATGACGGTATGCGAGAAGTTGTAGGGCGGTGCGCTTAACGGCAGTACCAGCGCACTCCAGAAAATATTGAACGCGGCGAACATCAGCAGCGCCAGCATGCCGCGTACCTGCAGCACTTTTTCCTCCCGCAGCAGCGTCAGCATTGAGGCAATCAGGCGCGGGTAGCTCATCGACTGGGTTGTGGCCGCTAGATCAGGCAGCCGTCGCCACAGCGGGAGCGTAATCATCAGCATCAATCCGGCAGCACAGAGATACACCCCTCGCCAGCCCGCGAGGTCACTGACACCTCCTGCAAACACCCGAGCCAGCAGCAGGCCAATGAACACGCCGCTTTGTGCGGCTCCAATCACCCGACCTTGTTCATGCGACGCCGCCGCGCTGGCGGCATAGGCAATCAGCCCCTGCGTCATCGCCGTGCCCAGCAGGCCCACCGCGAGCATCCCCGCCAGCAGAATGGGGGCAGAATGCGCCAGGCCGACGACGATCAGGGCGACCACTAACGCCACCAGTTGTATGGCCATCAGACGACGCCTGTCGAGCAGATCGCCCAGCGGCACCAGCAACAAGAGGGCCAGGGCACAGCCGATTTGCGTGGCGGTCACTACTCCGCCGACTGCCGCAGGGCTAATGCCGAAGTCGCGTGCCAGCACATCGAGCAGGGGCTGCGCGTAATAGACATTGGCCACGCTCAGGCCGCTGGCAATGGCGAACAGCCATACCAGGCTGCGCGGCATGTCTGTCGTTAGCGGTAATGCAATCGACGTCTTCATGATCCCGACCTTTAGGTTTCTGGTTTTAAAATGAAACTAGTTGAAGGCTAGATTATGTAGTTTTAAAATGCAACCAGAAAGCCACCATTATCCCGTGAGAGGATCCGATGACGCCCCCAAAATCTATGCCCGATGAACCTTGCCCGGTTGCCCGCAGTGTCGATCTGATCGGGGATCGCTGGTCGCTCCTCATCGTGCGTAATGCCTTCGATGGCATGCGGCGTTTCAGGGATTTTCAGCGCAGTCTGGGCGTGGCGCGCAACATCCTCTCCGACCGACTGCGTAAGCTGGTCGAGGCAGATATCCTCGCCATGCAGGATGCGTCGGATGGGACGGCATATCAGGAATATGTGCTGACGGAAAAAGGTGAAAGCCTTTTTCCCGTGGTGGTGGCACTGCGACAGTGGGGGGAGCAACATCTGTTTGCGCGTGGCGAACGCCACTCGGTGCTTATCGACAAGCGTACCGGCCGGGCGGTTCCCTTTATGGCGCCAACAGCGCACGACGGGATGGTGCTGGCGCCCGACGCGACCGAGGTACAGAAGATTAAATAGCCTGTAGCACTTTGTTGATTCCTGGCAGAAAAGCCTGCAAAAAAGGGCGACCCAAGCCGCCCTGTCATAATGCAGTGATGGCCTTGAATTACGAGGCCGTCTTCGTCTCATCCGTGGTGTCGGTTGCTTCGGTTTCCGGCGTATCCACCATCACCTCCTGAATGACCTCTTCATCCATTCCCGGATTAAGCGCCACCGCCAGCGGCGATGAGGTCAGGCTGTCGGGCATTACCACGTGCGGCATCGGCGCATCGACCACAATCTCCGGCTGGCGTTTTCGGATCCAAGTGATAAGTGCGATGGTTGCCCCACAGAGCGTAAAGCAGAAATAGAGCACGTTGCCGCCGAACGGCTGCATGATGGCCCCGGTGACCAGCGGCCCGATACAGGCCCCGACGCCAAAGGCCATCAGCAGACACGCCGTAAGCGAAACGCGGCGTTCTGGCTCTACGCGGTCGTTGGCGATGGCGACCCCGAGCGGATAGAGCGAGAACATCGCCATGCTGGATACGAACGCCGTGCCGAGTAGCCAGTAAAAGCCGAGATGCGGTAACACCGACAGCGGCAGAGAGGCGACCGCGAACAGGATGGCGGTGTAAAACAGCAAATGTTGACGGTCGTAGCGGTCGGAGAGCCAGCTCAGCGGAAACTGTGACACCATGCCGGCAAAAATAGTGACCCCCATAAACAGGCCGGTCTGCCGGGTGGAGAGGCCTTGCGAAATGGCATACACCGGCGCCAGGCCGTAGAATGCTCCGGCGGCCATGCCCATGACCAGCGTGGCGGCCAGCAGCTTCGGGATAGCCTTAAAGAAGTAGCCTAACTCCATTGGCGCAGGCGACATTGGCTGCGCGGTGGTGCGGGTGGTGAGCGCAATAGGCACCAGGCACAGGGCAAAACAGAGCGCCACAATCAGTAGCATCGACGGCCCCGTTCCGGCCGCGGCCATCAGGATGATTTGCCCGCCGCACAGGCCAAGATAGGTAGCGACCATGTACAGGCCGAAGATGGCGCCGCGCTGTGAAGACTCCGCGCGATCGTTAAGCCAGCTTTCCAGCACCATGTACTGACACATCATGCACAGGCCGATCACCAGGCGCAGAAAAATCCACAGCGGAATGAAATCGCTGAGTCCGTGACCAACCACGGAAGCGGTGATAATCCCTGCACAAGAGACATAGGCGCGGATATGCCCGACGCGGGCAATCAGGTTGTGACCGACTTTGCCACCAATCACCAGACCGAGATAGTTAGCAGCGGTAATCGCACCGATAACCGTGCCGCTGACCTCTTCATGCGCAAGACGCAGTGAAATATAGGTGGTCAACAGGCCGGAACCGAGCAGCATCAGCAGGGTGGTGGTGTACAGCGGCAGAAAGGTATTCAGGACATTTTTCATACGTTTCCCTGTATTGGCTGTTCGTTACGGGTTCACCTTAATCGTGCTTGGTTTTGCCGTAGGATGCAAATGCAGGGACGGAAACGCGGGGAAACGGTGCTGTGGACGCAGATTTATCGGATTTTTTACTCGGTACGGACCTGGGGTTCTGTGACGACCTGGCTCGATTGCTGTGCGGCTTTCTTGTCCTGATGATGCTGCCAGGCGCCGATAGAGGAGTAGACGAAGCGGCCAAAGAAAAAGAGGAAGCTAATAAGGATGATGATCCGGGTCATGCGACTATTGAATTGATGTCGTTTGCGCATTGGGGTTGCCTGGCTCACTGAGGGTTCCTGTAAAAATACCCGTTTCGGGCGATGGGCCTATTAAGGCACAGCGGGGCAGCAGGGTCAATTAACAACTGCGTGAAAATTGCACAAAAAAAGCGAAAGTGCGGATGCAATGGGTCGTGGATAAGGATATGTGAGTACAAGGGGGCTCAGCGGCCCTTCGTTGATTTATGTCAAATTGCCTGAGCGGATACTCACTATAATCTCTTGCCCCACTCCGCACTGTGATTTTTGCGGGTGTCGAAATCAGGTTGGATGCCTGTCTGAATCTGCCCATCAGGAATTGGGTCCTCTTATGAGCATCTATGCACCTTACTAAATTCTACAAAGACAATCGCGATAAGTGGTGGGGACTTCCGTTAATCCTGCCTTTACTGCTGCTGCCCGTTGCCCGAATGGCGAATACTTTTGCGCTGATCGATGGCGGCGTGGTTTCGCTCTACTATCTGCCCCTCGCGCTACTGCTGTCGCTGATGCTCTTTTTTGGCTTGAAGGCATTGCCGGGGATCGTGGCTGGCATCTGGCTGGTGATTTGTCCCGGTATGAACGTGCCGGAAAGCCTCTGCATCACCTTTCACTTTTTAATTCCGTTGATCCTAAGCTGGGGCGGTTATCGGGTCTTTGCCCCGCGACGGCACGCCCTGTCCTATGGTTGCGCCCGCTTAATGCCGCAGCGGATATTCTGGCAGGTGTTTTTCCCCGCCACGGTGTTTCAGTTTTTACTGCTGGCCTGCGTCTTTTTTGAGATCCTTCCCGCGCGACTGTCGCTGGCAGGCGCCGGACCGCTAACGCTGCACAGTTTAATCAATTATCAATCACTGCTGGTGGGCTGTTTTACCGGCGTACCGCTGTGTTATCTGGTGATCCGTATACTCCGTCATCCCCGCTACCTGAAATCCTTCATCTCGCAGTTACGCCTACAAATCGATTCCAAGGTCACGACCTCCGAAATGGTTATCTGGTCGCTGGCGGTGCTGGTTCTCATGGGGTTACTGTTTATTCCGATGGCTAATTCGGCGTCGATCTTCACCACCAACTACACGCTTTCGCTGCTGCTGCCGGTGATGCTGTGGGGGTCGATGCGTTTCGGCTATCGGCTGATGGCGATCATCTGGACGCTATTGCTGATAGTTAGCATTCACTTTTTCTATCGGTACGTACCGGTGTATGCGAGTTACAGCAACCAGCTGGCGATCACCTCATCCAGCTATCTGGTGTTCTCTTTTATTGTGATTTATATGGCGATGCTTGCGACCCGGCAGCGATTTATTCATGCCAGGGTCAAGCGGATGGCGTTTATCGATCCGGTCGTTCAGTTGCCTAATCTGTGGGCGCTCACTCGCAAGCTGGCGGCCACGCCGTGGTCGGTTATCTGTTTCCTGCGTATCCCCGAACTGGAAGTGCTCGGGCGGCATTACGGCATGATGGTGCGCATTCAATACAAACAGAATCTGGGTAAATGGCTTGAGCCAGAGCTGCATGAGGGAGAGTGCATTTATCATCTGTCCGGCCACGATATGGTGATTCGGCTGAATACCGAAGACCACGCCGCGCGTATTGCGGCGATTGATGAGCGGATAAAAAAATTCCGCTTCATCTGGGATGGGATGCCGTTGCAGCCGAACGTGGGCGTCAGCTATTGCCATGTGCGCTCTCCGGTGATGCAGCTGCCGATGCTGTTGGGTGAATTGAGCACAATCGCCAACGCGTCGCTGGTGACCGGTTCTCCGGAGAATTTGCAGCATCGCAACGCGGTGCATCTACAGCAGCGTCTGAAAGATAAAGTCACCATGATGAACCGCCTGCAGCTGGCGCTGGAACACGGGCATTTTAGCCTGATGGCCCAGCCGATTGTCGGCATTCGCGGTGACAGCTATCACGAAGTGCTGCTGCGCCTCAAAGGTGAAGACGGCCAACTGATCCTCCCGGAAGAATTTCTCCCGGTGGCGCATGAGTTTGGCATGTCATCCCGGATAGATCTTTGGGTGCTGGAAAATACGCTGCAGTTTATGGACAGCCACCGCGAAACGCTGCCCGGCCTGAGATTGTCGGTGAACATTTCTCCGTCATCGGCCTGTGGCTCGCAGTTCCCGAAAGCGGTCGCCGATCTTTTGAAACGTCACAATATTCAGGGCTGGCAGCTGATCTTTGAGATTACGGAAAGTCAGTCGCTGAGTCACCCGGATCAGGCGCTGCTAAACATGAACCAGCTCCAGGCGCTTGGCTGTCGGATTGCGATTGATGATTTTGGCACGGGATATGCCAGCTACTCGCGGCTGAAAAAGGTCAGCGCTGACATCCTGAAAATCGACGGCAGTTTCATCAAGAACCTGTTATCGAGCAGCCTCGATTACCAGATTGTCTCATCTATTTGTCATCTGGCGCGGATGAAGAATATGCAGGTGGTGGCGGAGTACGTTGAATCGCAGGCGCTCAGTGAGGCGGCGTTGGAGCTGGGCATTGACTATTTACAGGGCTATTACATCGGCAAGCCAGAACCCTTAGAGAATCTGGCTGCCGGGAGTAGTAAACCGATATTGTCAGGCCGCAATCTCTGGTGAGGCTTCTTCCTCGGTGATTTTCAGCATCCAGCCGGTCACCGCTTGCCAGTACTGCTGCTCTTTTTCCAGGTCGAGCAGCACCAGCGCGTTCTGACTAAACCAGTCGTGTGGGAAATACAGCGTCCAGTGATTTTCATCGGTGACCAGTCGCAGCGTCGGCGGGGTGGTCGTCGCCTGGCGCTGGTTGTTCAGTAGTACGCCGAGGCGCAGCAGTTGGATCATCGGCAGGAACTGCTTCTTCTTAAACAGGGTAAAGCGCGGCAGGTCGTCCAGCTTGACCCCTTTACGGTGATACCGTACCAGCGTCGCGATCAGCGTCTGCTGTTCCTGATTGAAGCCCGGTAAATCGCTATTTTGCAGAATGTACGCCGAATGGCGATGCATCCCGCTGTGGTTAATGTTCAGCCCCACCTCGTGCAGCATTGCCGACCATTTCAGCAGCGCCGCCAGCTGTGGATGTGCCTGTTTCGGATTCTGCTGCACCCACTGCTCGTACATCAGATTGGTGGTATCCAGCACCCGACGCGCCTGTTCACGGTCGATATTGTACTGGCTGGCCAGACTTTCGGCGGTACGGCTGCGAATATCATCATGGCGGAAGCGGCCTTCCATTTCGTACAGCACGCCTTCACGCAGCGCCCCGTCGGACAGACGCAGCTCTTTAATCGCCAGCGAATCGAACACCCCGCACAGAATGGCCAGGCCCGGCATGAACACCGCCTGACGCTCTTCCGACAGCCCCGGCAGGCTGAGGGCGCTAAAGCTCTTAAACTTGAGCACTTCCTCAACCAGCTTCTCAAGACGCTCCGGCGTAATAATGCCGTCTTTCTCGCCCATTTCGACCAGCACTTCATGCACCGCTTTGATGGTGCCGGATGCGCCCATCGCCACGTTCCAGCCCTGAATGCGGTACTGCCACGAAAGGGTTTCCAGTTTCTGCACCGCCGCCAGACGAGCGCGCTGGAAGTTCTCTTTGCTGATAACCCCGCCCGGGAAGAAGACCTGCGCAAAGCTTACGCAGCCCATTCGACGGCTTTCCACCAGCTGCGGCGTAAAGTCTTCGCCGATAACCAGCTCCGTCGAGCCGCCGCCGATGTCGATAACCAGCTTGCGGCCTTTTTCTGGCTGGGTGTGCTCCACGCCCATAAATATCAGGCGCGCTTCTTCGTTCCCCGAAATAATTTCAATCGGGTAGGGGATAACTTTCTCCGCCCGCTTAAGAAATTCCGGAGCGTTTAGCGCCTGGCGCAGAGTGTGCGTGCCCACGATGCAAACGCTGGTCGGGGAGAACCCCTGTAGGCGCTCGGCAAACAGTGAGAGACAGTTCAGGCCGCGTTCCATCGCCTCTTCACTGAGCATATTGTTTTCATTCAGGCCGTCGGCAAGATGGACGCGCTGTTTCAGGCGACCAATAATTTGCAGCGCGCCGTCGACGACGCGCGCAATCACCATATGAAAACTGTTCGATCCCAGGTCGACCGCAGCAATCTCCTGCGGTCGTTTCGTTTTGGTTTTGATGGGCATAGATTAATCGGGCTGCTCAAGTGATTTGATGTAATCGTAAATCGCCAGCTGTGACCGGACTTTGCGGCGATTGCCGCGGGGCACGTAGCGATTACTCAGTTCTTTGTCGATAAAACGGGCTTTCACGGTATCGCTAAACAGCAGATCCACAATGGTCAGCACCTGCTGTTTCAGGCGCGAGTCGAGGATTGGCGTCGCAACTTCAATACGGTAATCGATGTTGCGCGTCATCCAGTCAGCGGAAGAGAGCCACACCTGTTTCGCGCCGCCATCTTCAAAAATATAGAGCCGATCATGTTCAAGATAGCGGTCAACAATACTAATGACGTTAATATTTTCGCTGATGCCTTCTAACTGCGGGATCAGCGAGCACATGCCGCGCACCAGCAGATTCACCGGCACGCCGGAACCGGATGCCGCATACAGACGATCCACCAGGCCTTTGTCGACCAGGTTATTCAGCTTCAGAGTAATACCGGACGGCCGACCGTTTTGCGCGTGAGCAATCTCGCGGTCGATCATCTCATACAGCAGCCGACGCGAGTTCTGCGGCGAGACCATCAGATATTCGAAATTCACCGGACGGTAAGGGTTCTCGATGAAGTTAAACACCCGGCGCACTTCGTTGGTGATGCGCGCATCGGCGGTCAGCAGCGAATAGTCGGTATACAGTCGGGCGGTTTTTTCATTGAAGTTACCGGTGCCGATATGCGCGTAACGCACCACGTCTTCGCCTTCCTTACGCGAGATAAGGAACAGCTTGGCGTGAATTTTCAGGCCTGGGGCCGAGAAAATAACGTGGACTCCCGCTTCCGTCAGGCGCTTCGCCCAATGGATGTTGGCTTCTTCGTCGAAGCGCGCCTGCAGTTCAACCACCACGGTGACTTTTTTGCCGTTGTGCGCGGCGTGGATCATCGAATCAATAATGCGTGAGTCTTTCGCCACGCGGTAAATATTGATTTTGATTGCCAGTACGCTCGGATCAAATGACGCCTGACGCAGCAGTTCCAGTACGTGCTCAAAGGTGTGATACGGATAGTACAGCAGCACGTCGCGTTCGCGAATGGCATCAAAGCCATTTCGGAATTTATCAAACCAGATGTGGCGCAGACGCGGCAGCGGTTTATTCACCAAATTGGCTTTGCCCACGTTTGGGAAACCGATGAAGTCTTTAAAATTATGGTAGCGCCCACCGGGGACGATCGAATCGTAGCGGGTGATGGCGAATTTTTTACGCAGCATCTCGACCATCGCATCGGGCATATCGCGCTGATACACGAAACGTACCGGCTCGGCGGTCAGACGCTGTTTGAGGCTGGAGGACATCAGCTCCATCAGGCTCGATTCCATCTCGTGCACCAGGTCATATTCGGCGTCACGGGTCATTTTCATGGAATAGGCATTCAGCGCGTCGTAATCAAAGAAGCCTTTGAAAATGTCATCGAGACAATAGCGCAGAATATTGTCGAGCAGGATCATCGGCTTGCGGCGGCGCGGCGTTTCCGGCGGTAAATTCACGAAACGCGGCACTTTATCGGACGGGATCTCCAGCAGCGCATAGCTAATTTCTTCGCCACGGATGATTTCCACCGCCAGATAGGTGTAATCGTCTTTCAGGAACTGCACCAGGTCCGTCTCCCGGTTAATCAGGATAGGCGTGATGTGCTGGCGCAGATAATGTTTGAAGTAGTGACGTAACCAGCTTTGCTGGTTGACCGATAGCTGGCGTTCGTTAATCAGGAAAATCTGGTTGCGGGCCATTTCGAGCAGCAGCTCGTTATAGAGGCCGTCAAACTCCTGATCGGCTTTTAGCACGCGCGCCTGAATTTTTCCCAGCAGATGGCGGGAATGGGCGGTTAGGCCTTGTTCTTCACTAATAATAATGCGGCGCTTCAGTTCGGCAAAACGGACCTTATAGAACTCATCCAGGTTATTGGAGTAGATCCCCAAAAACCGCATACGCTCTATCAACGGGTTACTTTTATCCGCCGCTTCCTGGAGAACACGCTCGTTAAACGATAACCAGCTGAGTTCTTTTTCGATATACAGCTTATCCTGACCCATTACTACTCACACTCCGGTTGGTTGACGCGGACAGCATTCACATTATGGCGAGCTTTAACCGCCGATGTCCAACTGTGTCAGTGAAGTATGACAATAATCTGTTTGTCGTGAACCTGCGATAGAGAATTTTTATTATTCAGCGGTATGGAAGCATATGGGAGGTGGGAGGAAGCACCTGCCACGACGGGCAGGCGGCTTACGATTACTCTTCGGCAGCGTAGCCTTGTGCAGGGAGCTGAACGCCGTCCAGCCATGCGCTGTTGCCTTTCATTTCAAGGCGACCTTCGACAAACCAGCTCACTACCATCGGATAAATGGCGTGTTCCTGATGCTGCACACGGGCGATGATGTCTTCTTCCACATCCCCGGCAAACACCGGCACTTTGGCCTGTAAAATCACCGGGCCGCCGTCGAGTTCATCGGTGACGAAATGCACGGAGGTGCCGTGCTCTTCGTCGCCGTTGTCCAGCACCTGACGATGGGTATTCAGGCCCGGATATTTC
Organism: Scandinavium sp. M-37; assembly: GCF_043558715.1. Taxonomy (NCBI): domain Bacteria; kingdom Pseudomonadati; phylum Pseudomonadota; class Gammaproteobacteria; order Enterobacterales; family Enterobacteriaceae; genus Scandinavium; species Scandinavium sp. M-37. The sequence goes on along the minus strand of NZ_JBIGIN010000010.1, from coordinate 26,471 downwards.
GGCAACAGGGAAGGGTGGATGTTCAGCAGACGACCCTGATAGTGCGCCACGAATTCCGGGCTCAGAATGCGCATATAGCCTGCCAGCACCACCAGGTCAGGGGCGTAGGCGTCAATTTCCTGCATCAGCTCGCGGTCAAACGCTTCACGGCTGGAAAACTGACTGGCGCTGAGCGCATGAGCCGGGATTTCTGCTTCACGGGCGCGCTCAAGGCCGAACGCGTCGGCCTTATTGCTGAACACTGCCCGCAGGGTGCCGTTGATTTTTTTCTGTTTGCAGGCGTCGATAATTGCCTGCAAATTGCTTCCGCTGCCAGAAATCAGCACCACGATGTTCTTCATTACGAGATGACCACACGCTGCTCAGAATCGGAGGCTTTGATATAGCCGATTTTCCAGGCGTGCTCGCCTTTCTCATTCATCAGCGCCACGGCTTTATCCGCTTCAGCGGCTGGCAGGGCAATCACCATGCCCACGCCGCAGTTAAAGGTGCGATACATTTCATGTTGGCTGACGTTACCTGCCGTTTGCAGCCAGTTGAACACGGACGGCCACTGCCAGGAGGATTCGTCGATAACGGCCTGGGTGTTATCCGGCAGCACGCGCGGAATGTTTTCCCAGAAGCCGCCGCCGGTCAGGTGGGCGATGGCATGGACGTCGACGTTAGCGATAAGCTCCAGCACGTTTTTGACGTAGATGCGGGTCGGGGCCAGCAGATGATCGGCCAGCGGTTTGCCGTCGACCTCGGTGGTTTCCGGGCTGCAGCCGCTGACTTCAATGATTTTACGCACCAGCGAGTAGCCGTTTGAGTGCGGGCCACTGGAGGCCAGCGCTACCAGAACGTCGCCATCGGCCACTTTGCTGCCGTCGATGATTTCAGACTTCTCGACCACGCCAACGCAGAAGCCGGCCACGTCGTAATCTTCGCCATGATACATGCCCGGCATTTCTGCCGTTTCGCCGCCGACCAGCGCACAGCCTGACTGCAGGCAGCCTTCGGCGATGCCGCTGATTACGCTGGCTGCGGTATCCACATCCAGTTTGCCGGTGGCGTAGTAATCGAGGAAGAACAGCGGTTCTGCGCCCTGAACCACCAGGTCATTAACGCACATGGCCACCAGGTCGATGCCGATGGTGTCATGACGCTTGAGATCCATTGCCAGGCGCAGCTTGGTGCCGACGCCATCCGTACCGGAAACCAGCACTGGCTCACGATATTTTTGCGGCAGTGCGCACAGTGCGCCGAATCCACCCAGGCCACCCATTACTTCAGGGCGGCGGGTTTTCTTCACCACACCTTTGATTCGGTCAACCAGAGCATTACCCGCGTCAATATCAACACCGGCATCTTTATAGCTGAGAGAGGTTTTGTCGGTCACTGCAAGTCTCCACGAAGGGCGTTAGCAAATAAAATCGGCGCCATTCTACCAGTCTAAGCAAACGTTTGCGAGCCTGGGTGACGGATATCTTACATCGACGTTAATTTACCCGTTTCAGCCGTTGCGCTGACCAAATTTGAACCGCTTCACGAAAATGAAACCGGGTACAGTTTAATGCTTGCAGGATGCTGGCACAGCCCACAATATCGGACTGAAACCGGTTTCTGAAATGGCATCCAGGAGGAACAGCACAGATGCACATTGCCGCATTTGATATTGGTGGAACGGCGCTGAAAATGGGCGTACTCACTCGTGAAGGGGAGTTCGTTGCGAAAGGAAAAACGCCGATAAAAAACAGTGATGGTGACGCCATTTTGCAAGGGATCCTCAGCTGGCTTGAAGCGCATCCCGAATGTGAAGGCATTGCTATCAGCGCCCCGGGGTATGTCAACCCGCATACCGGTTTCATCGAAATGGGCGGGGCTATCCGCAAGTTCGACCATTTTGCCATTAAACAGTGGCTTGAAGAGCGCACCCGCTTACCGGTGGCGATTGAAAACGACGCCAACTGCGTGCTGCTGGCGGAACGCTGGCAGGGGAAAGCGGCGCAGATGAGCGACTTTCTGGTGCTGACTATTGGCACTGGCATCGGCGGCGCGATTTTCTGCAATAACCAGCTGGTGCGTGGAGCCCGTTTTCGCGGCGGCGAATTTGGCTACATGTTTACCGACCGCCCCGGCAGCCGCCATCCTACGCACTACACCATGAACGCCACCTGCACCCTGCGCGTCCTCCGTAGCCGTTACGCTACGCACATCGGCAAATCACTTGATGAGGTCAGCGGCGAAGAGATATTCGACGCCAGCGATGCGGGGGACGTTACCTGCCAGCGGCTGGTAAATGATTTCTTCAACGGCATTGCCAGCGGCCTGTACAACCTGGTCAATCTGTTCGACCCACAAACCATACTGCTCGGCGGCGGCATCACCGAACGCCCGGGCTTTTTGACACAGCTTAAACAGCATCTGGCCTGGTTCGGCATTGACGATTACGTCGATACCGTCAGCCACGGCAACGACGCCGGTTTACTCGGCGCGGTTTACCATTTTAATCAGCAGTCTGAACGTTAAAGAGGGAGTTGTTATGTCCGGATTTAAAAGCGATTTTCTGTGGGGCGGTGCCGTAGCGGCGCATCAACTGGAAGGCGGCTGGAAAGAGGGCGGAAAAGGCCCAAGCGTTGCCGATGTGATGACCGCCGGAGCCCACGGCGTGGCGCGTGAAATCACCGACGGCGTGCTGCCAGGGAAGAACTACCCGAACCACGAGGCGATTGATTTTTACCACCGCTATAAAGACGACATCAAACTGTTTGCCGAAATGGGCTTCAAATGCTTCCGCACCTCGATTGCGTGGACGCGCCTGTTCCCGAAAGGTGACGAGCTGGAGCCGAACGAAGCCGGGCTGAAATTCTACGACGATCTGTTCGATGAATGCCTGAAATACGGCATCGAACCGGTTATCACCCTGTCGCATTTTGAAATGCCGTATCACCTGGTGAAAGAGTACGGCGGCTGGCGGAACCGTAAAGTCATCGACTTCTTCGTGCGCTTCGCGACAGTGGCATTCAGCCGCTATCAGCACAAAGTGAAGTACTGGATGACCTTCAACGAAATCAACAACCAGGCAAATTTCCACGAAGATTTTGCGCCGTTCACTAACTCCGGCATCAAATATGAAGAGGGTGAAGATCGCGAGCCGATTATGTATCAGGCGGCGCACTACGAGCTGGTGGCCAGCGCCCTGGCGGTGAAAGCCGCCCGCGAAATTAACCCGTCGCTGCAAATCGGCTGCATGATTGCCATGTGCCCGATTTACCCGCTGACCTGCGCGCCGGACGACATGATGATGGCGATGAACGCCATGCACCGCCGCTACTGGTTCACCGACGTCCACGTGCGTGGCAAATATCCGCAGCATCTGCTGAATTACTTCGCCCGTCGCGGTTTCGCGCTGGATATCACCGCCGAAGACAAGGCCGCCCTGACCCAGGGCTGCGTCGATTACATCGGTTTCAGCTATTACATGTCGTTCGCCACCAAAGCGACGGCGGATAACCCGCAGCTCGACTACGACGAAACCACCAGCCTGGTCTCCAACCCATACGTCAAGAAATCCGACTGGGGATGGCAGATTGACCCGGTGGGTCTGCGCTACTCGCTGAACTGGTTCTGGGATCACTATCAGCTGCCGCTGTTCATCGTCGAAAACGGTTTTGGCGCCATCGATGTGCGTGAAAGCGACGGCAGCGTCAACGATCAGTACCGCATCGACTATCTTTCGGCGCACATTGCTGAAATGAAAAAAGCGGTGGTGGAAGACGGCGTGGATCTGATGGGCTACACCCCGTGGGGCTGTATCGATCTGGTCTCTGCCGGGACTGGCGAAATGAAAAAACGCTACGGCTTTATCTATGTCGATAAAGATAATGAAGGCAATGGCACCCTGGAACGCAGCCGCAAAAAATCTTTTGCGTGGTATCAAAAGGTTATCAGCAGCAACGGCGAATCGTTATAAATCGCGTCAAAAACTAAAAACCTCGCTTCGGCGGGGTTTATTTTTATCCTTAGTTTAGAATGAGTAACAAGGTGTTAATCACTTTGCTTGATCGCCGTCAATGAGAACAGGTATGGCGCGTTCGCTAAAAAGCGGTATAATCCGGCGATTTTTTTTGTGGCTGCCCCTCAGAGGAGAAAGAGAATGAAGATTGTGGAAGTGAAACACCCACTCGTCAAACACAAGCTGGGCCTGATGCGTGAGCATGACATCAGCACCAAACGCTTCCGTGAACTCGCCTCAGAAGTTGGCAGCTTACTGACTTATGAAGCCACGTCTGACCTGGAAACTGAAACCGTCACCATCGAAGGCTGGAATGGTCCGGTGCAGGTTGAGCAGATCAAAGGCAAGAAGATTACCGTAGTGCCAATCCTGCGTGCCGGTCTCGGCATGATGGAAGGCGTGCTGGAGCACGTGCCAAGCGCGCGTATCAGCGTCGTTGGTATCTACCGTAATGAAGAAACCCTCGAGCCGGTTCCGTATTTCCAGAAACTGGTTTCCAACATCGACGAGCGTATGGCGCTGGTGGTTGACCCGATGCTGGCGACCGGTGGTTCAATGATTGCCACTATCGACCTGCTGAAAAATGCCGGTTGTAACAGCATCAAGGTGCTGGTTCTGGTGGCGGCGCCGGAAGGTATCGCCGCGCTGGAGAAAGCGCACCCGGACGTTGAACTGTACACCGCGTCCATTGATCAGGGCCTCAACGAGCACGGATACATTATTCCGGGTCTCGGGGATGCCGGTGACAAGATTTTTGGTACCAAATAAGTGATTCATTAAAAATAGCCGACTTTGAGAGTCGGCTTTTTTTTGACTAAAACACACCAAGACCCACAACAACACTCAGACAGAGGATAAAACTATGACGCGCCGCGCTATCGGGGTAAGTGAACGACCGCCACTATTGGTGACCATCCCGCTTAGTTTGCAGCATCTGTTCGCCATGTTTGGCGCAACCGTGCTGGTGCCTTTCCTGTTCCACATCAATCCGGCAACGGTTCTCCTGTTCAACGGGATCGGTACGCTGCTGTACCTGTTCATCTGTAAGGGTAAAATTCCGGCCTACTTAGGCTCAAGCTTTGCGTTTATTTCCCCTGTGCTGCTGCTGTTGCCGCTGGGCTATGAAGTGGCGCTTGGCGGTTTCATCATGTGTGGCGTGCTGTTCTGCATCGTGTCGTTCATCGTGAAAAAAGCCGGGACCGGCTGGCTGGATGTGATGTTCCCGCCAGCGGCGATGGGCGCGATTGTGGCGGTTATCGGTCTGGAGCTTGCGGGCGTGGCGGCGAACATGGCGGGCCTGTTGCCTGCGGCGGGGACGGCGCCGAATACCACCAGCATTATGATTGCGCTGGTGACGTTAGGGGTAACGGTATTCAGCTCGGTATTGTTCCGGGGTTTCCTGGCGATTATCCCGATTCTGATTGGCGTGCTGACCGGCTACGCGCTGTCGTTTGCGATGGGTATCGTTGATACCGCACCGATTGCCAACGCGCCGTGGTTTGCGCTGCCAACCTTCTACACCCCGCGCTTTGAATGGTTCGCTATCTTTACCATTTTGCCTGCCGCGCTGGTGGTGATTGCCGAGCACGTAGGCCACCTGGTGGTGACGGCGAATATCGTCAAAAAAGATTTGATCCGCGACCCGGGCCTGCATCGTTCAATGTTTGCCAACGGCCTGTCCACCGTCATTTCCGGCTTCTTCGGATCGACGCCGAACACCACCTACGGTGAAAACATTGGCGTAATGGCGATCACTCGCGTGTACAGCACCTGGGTCATCGGCGGGGCGGCGATCATCGCCATTCTGCTCTCCTGCGTCGGCAAGCTGGCGGCGGCTATTCAGATTATCCCGGTGCCAGTGATCGGTGGCGTTTCCCTGCTGTTGTACGGCGTGATCGGCGCATCCGGTATTCGCGTGCTGATTGAATCGAAAGTGGATTACAACAAAACGCAAAACCTGATCCTGACCGCCGTTATCCTGATCATCGGCGTCAGCGGTGCGACGGTCCACATCGGTGCCGCAGAGCTGAAAGGGATGGCGCTGGCGACCATCGTAGGCGTTGCACTGAGCCTTATTTTCAAACTGATCAGCGTGTTACGCCCGGAAGAAGTGGTGCTTGATCCGGCGGACAGCGATAAGTCTGCGTAAAGATCGTGCAGCCGGGCGGACGATCCGCCCGGTTCTCTCTGGCAATCCTTTTGTGGTACACTCACCGCGTTTTTAGCAGTTCCATGTTGAGGTCATTCTGAACGCTCCGGCTCAGCTCTCTTTGCCACTCTATCTTCCCGACGACGAAACCTTTGCGAGTTTCTGGGCGGGCGATAACCCTTCTTTACTTGCCGCGGTGCAAACCATGCTGCGTCAGGATCATAGCGGATACATTTACGTCTGGTCGCGCGAAGGCGCGGGCCGCAGTCATTTGCTGCATGCCGCTTGTGCCGAACTCTCGCAGCGCGGGGATGCCGTAGGCTATGTGCCGCTGGATAAACGTACCTGGTTCGTGCCGGAAGTGCTGGATGGCATGGAAAATCTGGCGCTGGTGTGCATCGATAATATCGAATGCGTGGCCGGGGATGAACCCTGGGAAATGGCTATCTTCAATCTCTATAACCGCGTGCTCGAATCCGGTAAAACCCGGCTGTTGATCACCGGCGATCGCCCCCCACGTCAGCTGAATTTAGGCCTGCCCGATTTAGCCTCGCGTCTTGATTGGGGTCAGATCTACAAGCTGCAACCGTTGTCCGATGAGGACAAACTTCAGGCGTTGCAGCTACGGGCTAAAATGCGCGGCTTCGAGATGCCGGAAGATGTCTGTCGCTTCCTGATGAAGCGCCTCGACCGCGAGACCCGTACTCTATTTATGACGCTCGATCAGCTCGATCGGGCGTCGATCACCGCCCAGCGCAAGCTGACCATTCCGTTTGTGAAAGAAATTCTCAAGCTGTGATTTCGCCCGGCGGCGCTGCGCTTGCACAGGCCTACAATCGTTCGTAGGTCCGGCAAGCTTGCGCCGCCGGGCGCTGCCGTTATTGCAGATCGTCCAGTAAATGCTGCATCAGCAGCGGAATCGGTCGCCCGGAGGCCACGCTTCTGCCGCCTTCGCGCCACAGGGCGGTGCCGCTGACGTCGAGATGTGCCCACGGGATATTCGCCGGGCAGAAGTGATGCAGCAGCCACGCCGCCGAGGCGCTGATCGCCGCGTTGTTGGTCGGGGTATTACACAGGTCGGCAATCGCGCTCTCGGTCTGCTTTTTCAGGCGTCCGTCCAGCGGCAACGACCAGACGTCATCCCCGGTTTTTAATCCTGCCCTGGTCAGACGTTCGCGTAACATCTCATCCTGAGTCATCAACCCGCTCAACTCATAACCCAGCGCTTTTACCACCGCCCCGGTGAGAGTCGCCATGTCGATAATAGAGTGCGTCTGTGCGTGACGCTGGCTGGCCCAGGCGATTGCATCGGCCAGCACCAGGCGGCCCTCGGCGTCGGTGTTATTGATTTCCACCGTCATACCGTTGCAGGCGCGCGCCACGCTGCCGGGCTGCATGGCGTCCGGGCCGATGGCGTTTTCGGCCAATGCTAAAACGCCCATCACCCGCACCGGCAGCGCCAGTTCGGCGATGCTCAGCATCAATCCCAGCACGTTTGCCGCCCCGCACATGTCGTATTTCATGGTGTACATGCCCGCGCCTTCTTTCAGCCACAGACCGCCTGTGTCAAAAGTCACGCCTTTGCCGACGTAGCTGCGTACCGGGCCGTCTTTTGCTCCGTCATAATGGATGGCTAACAGGCGGGGAGGGCGCGATGAACCTTTGCCGACCGCGTGCAGCAGGCCCAGACCTTGCTCAACAATCGCTTTTTCATCCAGCACCTCGCAGCGCAGCGCCGGGAACTGAGCGCACAGCTGCTGCGCCTGCTCGACCACAAACTGTGGGGTGCAGGTCTCAGACGGCATATCCGCCAGCCGACGCGCGGCCAACATTCCGTTCGCCACCGCATATTGCTGACGCAGCGCAGCCTGTAAAACGTCCTCTTGTGAGGGCAGGCAGAATACGCTCAGGGTGTTGATCCGCAGGCGCGAGTCTCCGCTGGTTTTCAGCCCCAAATCGTCCAGGCTATGAGCGAGATTGAAGCACACGCGCAGCACGGTATCGCGCACCCGGCTCTCGGTCAGCGGGGTGCCATCCAGCACCACGTTTTCGCTGATCGGGCTTTTAAACAGCGGGCGCAAATGCGCCACCAGGCTGTCGGTCAAGGTATCCTGCCAGGCTGAAGCGGGCACCAGAGTGATGCGGGCGAACGGCGCGCAGCCAAAGCGGCTATCCGCCAGTTCGCCGTTTTTGGCCTGGGCGACCATGTCGGGCAACTGCGCCATATCCAGGGTGGCCAGCAGCGGACTGTCGGGGGAGGTGATCAGATGGCTACCGTGCGGCACGGCACATGGCTGGGTGATTAAACGGTATTGCATAACTTACTCCTCAATCGGGGCGCGAATGCGTGCGGCGTAGGCCTGCATCCATTCGTCGTCCACCGGCTGGTAGTGGGTCTGTTCCTGCCGACGCTCGGCGCGATACACGGTCAGCGGCTGGGTAGCGGTCGCCACCACGAACGAGAAGGTTTTGATGTTGGTCGCCGCGCCGAACTCTCCGTGACGGTTCATGCACACCACCGACAGGTCACCAGCACGACCAAAACGCGACATCAGTTTATCTTCCAGTTCGAACACCACCGAATCCGCCGCAGCCTGCGGTGACATCCCCCCCGCCATGCGACGGACGATTTCATAGCTGGTACAGCCTTTCATCAGGTCTTCTCCGACGCCGGTGGCGGTGGCCGCCCCGGTTTCGCTGTCGCAGTAAAAGCCGGAGCCCATGATCGGCGAATCCCCGATGCGGCCACGTTTTTTCATAAACAGGCCGCTGGTGGAGGTGGCGACGCTCATCGAACCCTGTTGATCGAGGCCGATAATGCCGACGGTATCGTGCCCGTCATACGGGCTGAGGCCTTTATCGAGCGTTTCACGACAGCGCTTACGGTAGTGCTGCATCGCCCGGTCGGTGAGCATGGTTTTCTCAGCGAATCCCTGCTCAAGCGCCCATTCGCGCGCACCCTGGCCGACCAGCAGCGCGTTGTAACGCTGGCGGCTCAACGCCTGCGCCACCCGCACCGGATTGGCGATGTCGATGAGATTGCCCACCGCGCCGAACGCCAGGCTATCGCCGTCCATAAACGCGGCGTCCAGTTCCACTTCACCGTTTTCAGTGGGCAGACCGCCGTAGCCGACGGATTTATACAGCGGAAAGTCTTCAACGGCGGCAACGGCATCCACCACGGCGGCGGATGCTGCTCTCCCTGCGGCCAGCGCCGACGCGGATTCGGTCACCCCTTCCAGCGCCATACGCCAGGTTGCAATAATTCCCCACATCGTTACGACTCCTGTTTTGCTAACGGGCTGGTTTCATTTTCGCTAACGACTTCCGCCGCGCGATACTGCTTGTCAAGAATGCGCATGAACGGCAGATACAGCATCGCGCCGATCAGCAGATTAAGGATTTGCATCACGCTGCCCGAGAGGTGTCCGGTGACGATAAATCCGCTCAGCACCGGCGGCAGCGTCCACGGGATAAATACCCCGGTGGTCACCGCCACCGCGCCGATTTTCATTGCCACATACTGAATCGTCACCAGCACCAGCGGCACGAGGTTGAACGGGATCAGCATGATTGGATTCATGATTACCGGCAGGCCGAACAGCACCGGTTCATTAATATTGAAAATCGATGCCCCGGCCCCGAGGCGGGCCACTTCACGCATGTTTTTACTGCGGGCGAAAATCAGCATCGCAATCACCAGTGACAGCGTAGCCCCCGCGCCGCCCATCCAGATCATGTCGAAAAACTGTTCGGTGATAATGTGCGGCGGGGTGACACCTGACTGAATGGCGGCGATATTGTCGGTTTGGTTTTCCATCCACAGCGGACGAATAATGCCGTTGATCATGGAGCCGGAGTTAATTCCCACCGACCACAGGATAGTGATGCTGAACACCGTCATCAGCGCGCCGAAGTAAGAGGTGCCGTAGTGGCGCACCGGCGTGGCGACGACTTCATAAATGAACTGGTGAATGGTGTGGTAATGGGTATTTTCAAAGCCAATGCGAATAGCCAGCACCAGGATCATCACCACCAGCGCCGGGATAAGCGCGGCGAAAGATTCCTGCACCGCAGGCGGCACGCCGTCTGGCATCTTGATGACCAGTTTTTTGCGCTTCAGCCAGCAGAACAGCTCGGTCCACAGCAGCGAGCCAATCATCGCCACGAACAGGCCTTTGCTGCCAATCCACTCCACCGGGATAACCGTGATGCCGCCGTTTTCCGCCACTTTGATAAACGGGGTCAGGATAAGGAAGCTCACCAGCGCCAGAATGCCGCAGGAGACGCGGTCTTCTTTATAGTGCTCAGCCAGACGATAAGCGACCAGAAAGCTGACGAACAGCGACATGGTCGAGAACACCGCGTTAAACGGGATTTCGACGATGCTGCTCCAGCTGTCACCAAAGGTGTGAGACATAAATTGCTGATAGCCCTGATTCGGGAACGATGAAATCACCAGCAGAATCGACCCGACAATAATAAACGGCATGAATGAAACATAGGCGCCACGAATGGCGCACAGATGGCGTTGCTGCGCGGCTTTCGCCGCCAGCGGCATCAGTTTGGCTTCTAAAAATCCCAGAACATTGTTCATTGTGATCTCCGCACGAGACTGACTGTTTGGTTGTGTGTTATGTATGCGGATTATCAATGAAAGGTGGCAGATGAAAGGTGAAACCGCTCACAATGCCAGCGTGTTAATCATATAAATCTCATATGATTAGTTTGTGAAAATTCACTGGGGATGACGATGGAAATTAAGCTGCACGCCAATGCCACCACCACGCCACGCGTGCGCCGCTATCTGCAACAGTCCGACAAAAGCGACCGTGAGCTGGCAAAAGAGCTGGGGATCTCGGTTACTACCGTCCGGCGCTGGCGCAATCGCGAGCAGGCGGGCGATCGGAGCACCACCCCGAATGTGATACACAAAGCAATGAGACCTGAGCAGGTGGCACTGGTGAATGCCTTGCGCGACACTCTGCATGCGCCGCTGGATGAGCTGTTGTTTATGGTAAACGACGGGCTAGGAATTGCGGTGTCGCGCGCCACGCTGAACCGCTATTTGCACCCTGCACATCAGCGTCCCAAAAGCCCGGCGCAGGGGAAAAAAGCGCTGAAGGCAGGCGCGGTGCCAGGGACCTTACAGCTGCACTATCGGCGTTTATCGCTGGTGATGGATGACGGCGGCGATCGCCATTTGCTGTGGGCTCGGGAACCGATTAGCGGCTGGTGTCAGGCGCGGGTCTATTCCGGCATCTCGCTGGCGCTGGTCAAAAACTGGCTGAATGACACCCTGGCACTCTGTCCGGTTGAGATTCAATGTCTTGAGACGGAAAGTGTGAAGTGGCTGGAGATTGACGTACCGGGCATGACTACCACCCGTCTGCCGCCGCCGGGTATGACGACCCTCGCTTTCAGCGAGCCATTGCCGACGCTTATCCCCGCTGCAAAGGATGCAGATGCGCTGGTGCAACGGTTGTGCGAACTGTGGAATACCGGGAAAACGCAGAAGAAACTGGGGGAGTGTACGCCGCAGGGTTTTCTACAAACCTACGCTGCGGCGTTACGGTCTAGATAATTTCCAGCACCTGTTCCGGCGGGCGGCCAATTCGCGCCTGACCGTCTTTCACCACAATCGGGCGTTCAATCAGCTTCGGATGAGCAACCATTGCGGCAATCAGCGCGTCTTCGCTCAGCGCGCTGTCGGCCAGATTCAGTTCTTTATACAGATCTTCTTTCTGGCGCATCAGCTCCCGGGCGCTGTTCATGCCGAGCATTTTCAGCAGTTTTTTCAGCGTTTCCGCCGTCGGTGGGGTGTCGAGGTACAGCACCACTTCCGGCTCAACGCCGTTTTCATTCAACAGCGCTAAGGTTTCGCGGCTCTTGGAGCAGCGTGGGTTGTGGTAAATCGTAACCGCATGACTCATCGGGGGTCCTTACATCTTGGTATAGGGTTTAAACGTCTCTTGTAACTGCCGGAACTGATCGATACGCGCATCATACCGGGCCTGTTGCAGGCTGCCGAGTTTGACCTGCGAACTGGCGCTGCTCAGCAGGGATATCGCCTGATCGAGGCGGCCAACCAGCGCCATGTTTTCGGCACGAGCGGCGAGTTCCTGGTCACGATTGCCGAGCTTGCCTTCTGCCTGCGCCAGCAAATCCCAACCGTTCACGTCGTCTTTGTAGGTAAAGGTGTAGCGATTGAGCAGGGTAGCGGCTTCCGCCGCTCTGCCTGACTGCAGCAGGGCGTTGGCGAGGTTCAGCTGCAACACCGGACTGACGCGCAAATCTTTCGCCGCTTTCAGGCGATTGACCGCTTCATCGTTTTTATTCTGCCCCAGCGAAATGTCGGTGGCGAGGTCGAGATACCAGGCGTTCTGTGGCTCGGCGGCCAGCAATGGCTGCAATTGTTTCGTGGCTTCCGCATAGTTGCTGGACTCCATCGCCTGCAAGGCGCGACCGTACTGGGCGGCGCGCTGCTCGCGAATATTGCCTTTCGCCCAGGTATTGAGCAGATCGGTATCCAGCTGGTTTTTACCGTTGTTATACATGCCCAGCGTGCGTGCTTTGGCCATGTAGAAATCTTCCGAAGACTGCACCACCACCGGGCGCATCTGGTTGGCGCGGTTACGGGCATCGGACAGACGGCTTTCCGGCAGGGGGTGCGTCAGCAGCATTTCTGGCGGTCTGGACGAATAGCGTGACTGGTCCATCAGTTTGTCCATGAACTGCGGCATCGCTTGCGGATCGAACCCGGAACGTTGCAGCACCTGAATGCCGATGCGGTCAGCCTCTTCTTCGTTCTGACGGGTGAAGCTGATAAGCCCCTGCTGGGTGCCTGCCAGGGTGCCGGTCAGCGCCGCCATCCCGGCCTGCGGGCTGGCCATCGCCAGCAGAATAGAACCTAAGGCGCCGACCCAGGTCAGGGGCGCATTACGCTTCTGATCTTCCATCGCACGGGCAAGGTGGCGCTGGGTGACGTGTGAAATTTCGTGCGCCATGACCGACGCCAGCTGGCTTTCGCTATCGGCATAGCGGAACAACGCTGAGTGCAGCACCACATTTCCGCCGAAGAAGGCGAAGGCGTTAAGCTCGTCGTTGTTAATTAAGAAGAAATGGAACGGGGTTCGCACCGAGTTAGCATGCGACACCAGGCGCATACCGAGGCCGTTGATGTATTGCACCAGCAGGGGATCGTTAATAAGCGGCGCACTGCCGCGCAACTGACGCACATAAAAGTCGCCCATCTGCAACTCTTGTCCGATAGACAAGGTGCTTCCTGCGGTGGTGCCCATATCCGGCAGCGAGTCTGCGGGGTCCGCGAAGGCGGGTAAGGCCGGGCCCAGGGTCAACGACGCGATGAGAGTCGCAACCAGCGTTTTTTTTAACTGCCTGAACATAACTCGGTCCTGTAAGTAGGGTGTGCCAGTTTGACCGACAACACGGCGTAACGTTCCACTGTCGGCTGCACTGGCAGTTTAGCTGGCTGTTGCACGCCTGGAAATACCCCGGCGTGACTTTTGCTATCCGGTGCGATGGGGGTTAAAAAGCGCAGGCAATTTTGTGACATTTCGATACAATTCACGCGGGCCTTTTGCCCGCAATTCAGGGAACGGTGTGGTTATGCTCCAAATGTTAATGCAGTGGTATCGTCGTCGTTTTAGCGACCCGGAAGCGATAGCGCTGCTGGTCATTTTAGTTGCCGGTTTCGGCATTCTGTTTTTCTTCAGTGGGCTGCTGGCCCCGCTTTTGGTGGCGATTGTTCTGGCCTACCTGCTTGAATGGCCTACCGTCCGACTGGAGCGCATTGGCTGCTCGCGGCGCTGGGCCACCTCCATTGTCCTGATCTTTTTTGTCGGCATTCTGATGCTAATGGCGTTTGTGGTGATGCCAGTGGCCTGGCAACAGGGCATCTATCTGATCCGTGATATGCCCGGAATGCTTAACAAGCTCTCTGATTTCGCCGCCACGCTGCCGCGTCGTTATCCGGCCCTGATGGATGCCGGAATTATTGACGCGATGGCGGAAAATCTGCGCACCCGTATGCTCGGTATGGGCGACTCGGTGGTGAAATATTCGCTGGCGTCGCTGGTCGGGCTGCTGACGCTGGCGGTCTATCTGGTGCTGGTGCCGCTGATGGTGTTCTTCCTCGTCAAAGATAAAGAGCAGATGCTGAACGCGGTGCGCCGCGTGCTCCCGCGTAATCGCGGGCTGGCGGGGCAGGTATGGAAGGAGATGAACCAGCAAATCACCAACTACATTCGCGGCAAAGTGCTGGAGATGATCGTGGTTGGGGTGGCCACCTGGATTGGCTTCATCCTCTTTGGCCTCAATTACTCGCTGCTGTTGGCGGTGCTGGTAGGGCTGTCGGTATTAATCCCCTACATCGGCGCGTTCGTGGTCACTATTCCGGTTATCTGCGTGGCGCTGTTCCAGTTCGGGCTCGGCACCGAGTTCTGGAGCCTGTTCGCGGTATATCTGATTATTCAGGGCCTCGACGGTAACCTGCTGGTGCCAGTGCTGTTCTCCGAAGCGGTGAACCTGCATCCGCTGGTGATCATTCTGTCGGTGGTTATTTTCGGCGGCCTGTGGGGTTTCTGGGGTGTATTCTTCGCCATTCCGCTGGCGACGCTTATCAAAGCGGTGGTTCACGCCTGGCCGGATACCGTGGCGGTTGAGAATACGGACTAAACGCTTCAGGGCTCACAGGGGCTGAGTAACAACGATGTTGAGAAGCCATTATTTAAAGGATTACACCGCGCAGCAGATAGTCCAGCGCGCGATGCGCATCATCCCCTACTCGGTTAACGTGATGGATGAACATGGGGTAATTATCGCCTCCGGGGAGCCTGCGCGTATTCAGCAGCGCCATGAAGGGGCGATTCTGGCGCTGAAAGAGAACCGGGTGGTCGAGATTGATTCAGCCACCGCCAATCAGCTGAAGGGCGTACGGCCGGGCATTAATTTGCCGATTTCCTTTAACGGGCAGTTGATTGGCGTGCTGGGCATTACCGGCGAGCCGGACAAAGTCAGAGCCTACGCCGAACTGGTGAAAATGGCCTCTGAGTTGATCATCGAGCACATGGCGCTTATCGAACAGAAACAGTGGGATAAGCGCTATCGAGAGGAGTTGATCAACAAGCTGATTCAGTTTGAAAACTCCCCGGAATCGCTGCAGTCGATGGCGGCATATCTGGGGATCGACCTGGCGCAGCCGCGGGTGGTGATGGTTATCGAACTGCGCCAGCCGGACAGGGAAGCGCTGCGCAATCTGATTGACTATTTCGATACCCGCGCCCGTGACCATCTGGTGACCTTCACCGATTTCAATGAGCTGATAATCATCAAACCTATCGTTCTGAAAAATGGCGAATGGGACGTCCGCCAGGAGATGAGCGCCCTGCAAAGCTTTAAGTCCTGGGCGACCTCCTCGGGCTTTAGCCGGATTATTATTGGCGGCTATTTCCCCGGCGATACCGGGCTGCACCGCTCGTTACAGTCAGCCCGCGCCACCCAGGCGCTGGTTAAACGGCAGAAGCTCAAAAATCAGTACGTTTTCTATCACGACCATGCGCTGCCTGCGCTGCTCGGCGGCGTGTCCGAGAGCTGGCAGGTGCAGGAACTGTCGCGTCTGTGGCTGCATCTGGTGGCGAGCGATCCCAAAGGCGTCCTGCAACAAACCCTGCGGGCATGGTTTGAGCAGAACTGTGACCTTACTCAAACGGCGAAGGCGCTGCACATTCACGTCAATACCTTACGTTACCGTTTGCAGCGTTGCGAAGAGATTACCCAGATAAAAATCAACGAGTTGAAGAATATGCTCTGGCTGTATATCGGCATGGAGCTGCAATGTGAATCTGTCGGATCCCACAATTTACCCCCCTCTTCGACGGCCAAAGTTCGTTAAAAGCGCCAGGTAAACCGTCGACGATCGTTCGCATACTGCGCCTTCACAACATGGAGGCGCAACGCATGACGTCGATATCCGCATTAGGAGCCATTGCTGCACTGGTGGTGGCCATTGTTTTAATTCTGAGAAAGGTTTCTCCCGCTTACGGCATGATGGTCGGGGCGCTGGTGGGTGGCCTGGTGGGCGGTGCAGATTTGTTGCAAACCGTGACGCTGATGGTGACCGGGGCGCAGGGCATCACTAACGCCGTGCTGCGTATTCTCGCGGCCGGGGTGCTGGCAGGCGTGCTGATTGAATCCGGTGCGGCCAACACCATCGCCGAAACGGTAGTGAAGAAGGTGGGCGAAACGCGGGCCCTGCTGGCGCTGGCTATTGCTACAATGTGCCTGACGGCGGTGGGGGTTTTCATCGACGTGGCGGTGATCACCGTGGCCCCGATTGCGCTGTCGATTGCCCGTCGGGCTTCGCTGTCAAAAACGGCCATTTTGCTGGCGATGGTCGGCGGCGGTAAAGCGGGGAACGTGATGTCGCCTAACCCGAACGCCATTGCCGCTGCTGATAACTTCCACGTGCCGCTGACCTCGGTGATGCTGGCCGGGGTGATCCCGGGCCTGTTCGGGCTGGCGCTGGCCTATCTGCTCGCAAAACGGCTGAGCAAAAAAGGCAGCCCGGTCACCGAAGACGAAGTGATTTCCCACGGCGACACGCGCGCAAAGCCGGGCTTTTTGGTTTCAATCAGTGCTCCGCTGGTGGCGATTGTGCTGCTGTCGCTGCGTCCGATTGCCGGGATTGCTATCGATCCGCTGATTGCGCTGCCGCTTGGCGGGCTGATCGGGGCGCTGCTGATGGGGCGCATTAAGCAAAGCAACCACTATATGACCGCCGGTCTGACGCGTATGGCGCCGGTGGCGATCATGCTGCTGGGCACCGGTACGCTGGCAGGGATCATCGCCAATTCGGAACTGAAGGATGTCCTGATTAACGGCCTGACCGCCTCGGGTTTACCGGCGTATCTGCTGGCACCGATTTCCGGGGCGATCATGTCGATGGCGACCGCCTCAACGACCGCAGGCACCGCCGTGGCATCGGGCGTGTTTGCGCCTACGCTGATTGAGCTGGGCGTTTCCGCCCTGGCCGGAGCGGCGATGATCCACGCCGGTGCCACGGTGCTCGACCATCTGCCGCACGGCAGCTTCTTCCACGCCACCGGGGGCAGCGTCAGTATGATCATCCGCGAACGTCTGAAACTGATGCCGTATGAAACGCTGGTCGGTCTGGCTATTACGATTGTTTCTACCCTGATGTTTGGCGTCTTTGGACTTGCAGGATAACCGTTATGAAAATTGTTATTGCCCCGGATTCATTCAAGGAAAGTTTGTCGGCGATGGCGGTTGCGACCGCCATTGAACAGGGATTTCGCCAGATTTACCCGGACGCACAGTACGTCAAAGTGCCGATGGCCGATGGTGGCGAAGGCACGGTGGAATCGATGGTGGAAGCCAGCGGCGGCCAGTATCAGCATCTGCAGGTGAGAGGCCCGCTCGGGCTGCCGGTACAGGCGCGCTGGGGACTGATGGGCGATGGCGAAACGGCCATCATTGAGATGGCCTCGGCGTCTGGGCTGCATCATGTGCCGATGGCGCAGCGTAATCCGCTGATAACCACCAGTTACGGCACCGGAGAGCTTATTCAGGCGGCGCTCGAGCGCGGCGTGAAGCGCATCATTCTGGGTATTGGCGGCAGCGCGACTAACGACGGTGGGGCAGGCATGATGCAGGCCCTCGGTGCGCGGTTGACCGATGCGCAAGGGCAGGAACTGGCACCCGGCGGTGAGGCGCTCAGCACGCTTACGAGCATCGACCTCAGCGCGTGCCACCCGAAACTGGGTGACGTGACGCTGACCGTGGCCTGCGACGTGAATAATCCGCTGTGTGGCCCGCAGGGCGCATCGGCGATATTCGGGCCGCAGAAGGGGGCGACGCCAGAGAGGGTCGACATACTCGAAGCCGCGCTGGCACAGTGGGGCGCCCTCATCGAACAGCAGACCGGGCGTGAAGTGCTGAACGCGCCGGGGGCAGGCGCGGCAGGCGGCATGGGCAGCGCGCTTCTCGGGCTGCTGAACGCCGAACTGCGGGCCGGGGTTGAGATTGTGGTCGAAACGCTCAAGCTTGAACAGGCAGTGCAGGATGCGGATTTGGTCATCACCGGTGAAGGGCGGCTCGATAGCCAGAGTATTTTCGGCAAGACGCCAATTGGCGTGGCGCGGGTGGCTAAGCTGCACGGTAAGCCGGTTATCGCCCTGGCCGGTGGCCTGAAAAACGATCACGAGGTGGTGTATCAGCACGGGATTGATGCCGCGTTTTCGATTCTGACCGGGGTGGTAACGTTGCCGGAAGCCTTAGAGGCGGCGGAATATAATCTGCGACTGACCGCCCGTAACGTGGCGGCGGTATGGAAGATGGCTGGTCATTGAGTTTGTGTGCCCGGTGGCGCCACCGGGCACACAGCTATCAGGCGTTCTCTTTCAGCCAGTTCAGCACCACGTCGTGGTGATTGCTGGTTTTGAAATTGTCGAATACGTGCTCGACTTTGCCATCGCCGTCGATCAGGAAACTGATGCGATGGATGCCGTCGTAGGTTTTACCCATGAAGGTCTTCTCGCCCCAGATACCAAACTGTTCGCAGACCTGATGGTCTTCGTCAGAGAGCAGGGTAAAATTCAGCAGTTCTTTTTCGGCAAAACGGGAGAGCTTTTCCGGTTTATCGGTGCTGATACCCAGCACTTCAACACCCGCTTTCTTTAACTCGTCCATATTGTCGCGTAAGCCACAGGCCTGCACGGTGCAGCCCGGAGTCATGGCTTTCGGATAGAAATAAACCAGAACGCGCTGTCCCTGGAAGTCGGTTAAATTTACTTGCTCACCGTCTTGATCGGCCAAGCTAAATTTCGGTGCGATGTCACCGGCTTTCAGTGGGGTCATTACGAAACTCCATCTTGTTCATCATGCTGTGAATAATTGACGATGTTTATACTGCCTTGCGCTTTCAGTTCTGTACACAGGTCTTTAAACGCTTGCTCGATCTTTACCGCATTTTGCGACATCGGACTGTGGGCGGTTACCTGAATAAACAGCTGCGGCGCGCGCTCTTTTTCACCCGGTTGGGTGCGGGAAACCAGCTCGGCGATGTTCATCCCGTGCGCGTCCAACAGCCCGGTGAAGCGCTCGATAATATGCGGTGAGTCAGGCACTTCCACCTGCACCCATACGGTGGAAGGCTGCGCCGGGCGTGGCTGTGCCGAGGTGCGCTTCATCACAATCAGCAGATCCAGTTCCGCCCCTTTTAACGGCAACGTAGATTCAATGAGGGTAATGGCATTCCAGGTGCCGGAGAGCAGCATAATAAAGGTAAATTCATCGCCGAGCATCGCCAGGCGGCTGTCCTCGATATTACAGCCGCAGCTACTGACGTGACGCGTGATGGTGTTTACGATCCCTGGGCGGTCGGCACCCAGCGCGGTAATCACCAAATAGTGATGTAGGGAGGCTGTCAAACCTGTTCTTCCTGTGAAAAGGGGAGGTTGCGTCTAGGAAAGCATAAAAAAAACCGGCATACAACATCCTGAGTGCCTCCGGTCTCTTGCTTTTATAACAAGACCAAACGTACCATTGAGGCTCTTGTCCGCACATCTGCACTGAGGATGGCCCATGTTCACGGGAAGTATTGTAGCGCTTGTCACGCCGATGGATGACAAAGGTCAGGTCGACCGCTCCAGCCTGAAAAAACTGATTGATTACCATGTCGCCAATGGAACCTCGGCGATTGTGTCGGTAGGGACTACCGGTGAGTCTGCCACTCTCAGCCATGACGAGCATGGGGATGTGGTATTGATGACCGTTGATCTTGCCGATGGCCGCATTCCGGTGATTGCAGGCACGGGGGCAAATGCCACCTCAGAGGCGATCAGCCTGACCCAGCGCTTCAATAACAGCGGTATTGTCGGTTGCCTGACGGTAACCCCATACTACAACCGCCCGACGCAGGAAGGCCTGTTCCAGCATTTCAAAGCGATTGCAGAACATACTGATTTGCCACAAATTCTGTATAATGTGCCGTCCCGTACCGGCTGCGACATGCTGCCGGAAACCGTAGGACGTCTGGCCAACGTAAAAAATATTATCGGTATTAAGGAAGCCACCGGGAACTTAAGTCGCGTTCACCAGATCAAAGAGCTGGTTTCAGACGACTTTATTCTGCTCAGTGGTGACGATGCGACCGCGCTCGACTTCATGCAGCTGGGCGGCCACGGGGTCATTTCCGTGACCACTAACGTAGCCGCGCGCGAAATGGCAGAAATGTGTAAACTGGCCGCCGAAGGTCGCTTTACCGAAGCGCGTGCGATTAACCAGCGTCTGATGCCGTTGCACAATAAATTATTTGTCGAACCCAATCCTATCCCAGTGAAATGGGCGTGTATGGAGTTGGGTCTTGTGGCGACCGATACGCTGCGCCTGCCAATGACCCCGATCACTGCCCATGGCCGTGACGAGGTGGCATCCGCGCTGAAGCATGCCGGTTTGCTGTAAAGTTTAGGGAGATTTGATGGCTTACTCAGTACAGAAGTCGCAGCTGGCAAAAGTTGCGGGTGTTTCGCTTGTTCTGCTGCTCGCAGCCTGTAGTTCGGATTCGCGCTATAAGCGCCAGGTGAGTGGTGATGAGGCCTATCTGCAGGCGCCGCCGCTGGCTGAACTTCACGCGCCTGCTGGCATGATCCTGCCGATTCAGAACGGCGACTACAACATCCCGGTTGCTCGCGGCGACGGTGCCACGGGTAAAGCGCTGGACATTCGTCCGCCTGCGCAGCCGTTAGCTCTGGTATCCGGGGCGCGTACCCAGTTCACCGGCGATACCGCGTCGCTGCTGGTCGAAAGTGGCCGTAGCGGTAACCTGTGGCCGCAGGTCGTGAGCATCATTCAGGGCAAGAATTACACCATCGACAAGCGTGATGATGCCTCTCAGTCTCTGACCACCGATTGGGTCCAGTGGAGCCGTCTGGATGAAGATCAGCAGTATCGTGGTCGTTATCAGGTCTCCGTCAAACCGCAGGGCTATCAACAAGCCGTGGTGGTGAAACTGCTGAATCTGGAACAGGCTGGCAAACCGGTAGCGGACGCCGCGTCCCTGCAGCGTTACAGCGCTGAAATGCTGAACGTGATTTCTGCGGGTCTCGATAAGAACGCGACTACCGCGCAGAACGCCGCGCAGAGCCGTGATGGGGCAACCTTTGACGTGCAGAGCGCTGCGGATGACACCGGCCTGCCAATGCTGGTGGTGCGTGGACCGTTCAATCAGGTGTGGCAGAAACTGCCAGCAGCGCTTGAGAAAGCGGGCATGAAAGTGACTGACAGCACCCGTTCTCAGGGCAGCATCAACGTCACCTACAAACCGTTGTCTGACAGCGGCTGGCGTGACCTCGGTGCAAGCGATCCAGGTCTGAGCTCTGGAGACTACAAACTCCAGGTCGGCGACCTCGATAACCGCAGCAGCATGCAGTTCATCGATCCGAAAGGACATACGCTGACCCAGTCGCAGAACGATGCCTTGGTAGCCGTATTCCAGGCAGCATTTAAGTAAGAAATAAAAGGGCTGGAGCAATCCGGCCCTTTTTTCTGTTATCATACGCAAACGTGTGCGTCGGCAGAAAAACCCGATTTTAATGTCTAATTTCCTACCCGGAGTATTGAAAGATGCAAAAGCAAGCTGAGTTGTATCGCGGCAAAGCGAAAACCGTTTACAGCACGGAAAACCCGGACCTGTTGGTGCTCGAATTCCGCAACGATACGTCAGCCGGTGATGGAGCGCGTATTGAACAGTTCGATCGTAAAGGGATGGTGAATAACAAGTTCAACCATTTCATCATGACCAAACTGGAAGAAGCGGGCATCCCGACCCAGATGGAACAGCTGCTGTCCGATACCGAATGTCTGGTTAAAAAGCTGGAGATGGTGCCGGTGGAGTGCGTTATCCGTAACCGTGCGGCGGGCTCGCTGGTCAAGCGTCTGGGCATTGAAGAAGGTATCGAACTGAATCCACCGCTGTTCGACCTGTTCCTGAAGAACGATGAAATGCACGACCCGATGGTGAACGAGTCCTATTGCGAAACCTTTGGCTGGGTCAATAAAGAAAACCTGGCGACCATGCGCGAGCTGACTTACAAAGCCAACGACGTGCTGAAGAAGCTGTTTGACGATGCGGGCCTGATCCTCGTCGATTTCAAACTGGAGTTCGGTCTGTTCAACGGCAAAGTGGTGCTGGGTGATGAATTCTCCCCGGACGGCAGCCGCCTGTGGGATAAAAACACCATGGATAAAATGGACAAAGATCGTTTCCGCCAGAGCCTTGGCGGCCTGATTGAAGCCTACGAAGAAGTGGCGCGTCGTCTGGGCGTTAAGCTGGATTAAGGCTAACGCCTTATAAACTAAGAGGATGCCTGGCATCCTCTTTTGTTATCTGCCTTGTTAACTATGGTAATTATCCGCTTAACCGCCTACGATCACTGTATCAGAAACACGAAATACAGAGGTTGTTATGCGTTGGCAAGGTCGTCGTGAAAGCGACAATGTAGAAGACAGACGAAACGATTCCGGCGGAATGCCCCCAATGATGGGTGGTGGGCGCGGCGGTTTTCGTCTCCCCAGCGGCAAAGGCGGAATTATTCTGCTGATTGTGGTGGTGGTCGCAGGCTATTACGGCGTCGACCTCACCGGCATGCTTACCGGCCAGCCAATGCAGCAACAGCAATCGACACAGCGCTCTATCAGCCCTAATGATGACGAAGCCGCTAAATTTACCTCCGTTATACTCGCCACCACCGAAGACACCTGGGGCCAGATTTTCCAGAAAATGGGCCGTCAGTATCAGCAGCCAAAGCTGGTGATGTATCGGGGCGCGACCCGGACCGGATGTGGCACCGGCCAGTCGGTAATGGGGCCGTTCTACTGCCCAGCAGATGCGACCGTGTATATCGATCTCTCCTTCTACGATGACATGAAAAACAAACTTGGCGCCGATGGCGATTTCGCCCAGGGCTACGTGATTGCGCATGAAGTCGGCCATCACGTGCAAAAACTGCTCGGCATCGAGCCGAAAGTGCGTCAAATGCAGCAGAATGCCTCGCAGGCTGAGGTTAACCGTCTGTCGGTCAAAATGGAGTTACAGGCGGACTGCTTCGCGGGTGTCTGGGGTCACAGTATGCAGCAGCAGGGCGTGCTGGAAGCCGGGGACGTACAGGAAGCGCTGAACGCTGCCGAAGCGATTGGCGACGATCGTCTGCAACAGCAGAGCCAGGGCCGCGTAGTACCGGACAGCTTCACCCACGGCACATCTGAGCAGCGTTACAGTTGGTTCAAACGTGGCTTCGACGGCGGCGACCCGGCGCAGTGCAACACCTTCGGTAAAACCGCGCTCAACTAAATCATGACCGACAGGGAAGGTTTTCTCGCGCTCAGCGCGACCATGAAAGCGCAGGGCATTCGTCGCCTGCTGGTGCTCAGCGGCGAGGCCGACTGGAGCGCGCAGCAGGCATCATGCCTGCGCCAGTGGCTGGGTGGCGATGGGCTTTTTGTCAGCCCGGACCCGCAGCCGGAACCCTACTGCGCGCCGTCGGCGCTCAAAACTCTGCTCGGGCGTGAGTTTGAACACGCCTTTTTTGATGCCCGGAGTGGCTTTGACGTCGCGGCCTTCGCTGCCCTCGCCGGAACGCTCACCGCAGGCAGCTGGTTGGTTCTTCTGGTGCCGGATTTCCGCCGCTGGCCGTTGGTGCCTGATACCGATTCGGTTCGCTGGAGCGACAGCGCCGCCGCCATTCCCGCCCCGCATTTCGTCCACCATTTCTGCCGTACCTTACAGGCCGATCCTGAGGCCCTGGTCTGGCAACAGCATCAGCCTTTGGTATTACCGGACTTTATCCCTCGTCCGCGCTGGCACGCGGCGAACGGGGAGCCGCAAGCCGAACAGGCTGAGATCCTCGCCGCCCTGAGCACTCTGCCGCCGGGCGTGGCGGTAGTAACCGCCGAACGCGGACGCGGTAAATCGGCACTGGCGGGAATGCACCTGCGTAAGCTCTCTACCCCGGCAGTCGTCACCGCTCCGGCGAAAGCCGCCACCGACGTGCTGGCCCACTTCGCCGGGGAGCATTTTCACTTTATGGCCCCCGATGCGCTCCTGGCTTCCACGGCACAGGCCGACTGGCTAATCGTTGATGAAGCCGCCGCCATTCCCGGCCCGCTGCTCGAGCGGCTGGTTAGCCGTTTTCCCCGCACGCTGTTGACCACCACCGTGCAGGGTTATGAAGGCACCGGGCGCGGTTTTTTGCTCAAGTTCTGCGCCCGCTTTCCACATCTGACCGCCTTCACTCTTAATCAACCCGTGCGCTGGGCCAGCGGCTGTCCGCTTGAAGCGTTTATCAGCCGCGCGCTGCTGTTTGACGACCACTTACCTGCGCTGTCGGCACCCGGCCCGCTTAACATTCAGCCTGTGGAACAAAGTGCCTGGGAACAGGCACTCGACCTGCCCACGGCAATGTATCGCCTGCTGAGTGCCGCGCACTATCGCACCTCGCCGCTCGATTTACGGCGGATGATGGACGCCCCGGGCCAGCATTTTATCCGCGCCGATGAAGGAGAGGCTTTGACCGGGGCGCTGTGGCTGGTGGAAGAGGGGGGCCTCAGCCCGGCGCTGAGCGAGGCGGTCTGGGCAGGCTTTCGTCGACCGCGCGGCAACCTGGTGGCGCAGTCTCTGGCGGCGCATGGCGGCAGCCCGCAGGCGGCAACGCTGCGTAGCCGACGTATCAGCCGGATTGCCATTCACCCGCAGCGGCAGCGCCACGGCATCGGCCAGCGAATGATTGAGTGCGTTATCGCCCGGGCACCCGACTGCGATTACCTGTCGGTCAGCTTTGGTTACACCGACGAGCTGTGGCGTTTCTGGCAGCGCTGCGGCTTTCGTCTGGTGCGCCTTGGCACGCATCGTGAGGCCAGTAGCGGCTGCTATACCGCGATGGCGGTTTATCCTCTCACAGCCGCAGGCCATCAGCTGGCAGACCGGGAACAGGCCCGCTTCGAGCGTGATGCGGCCTGGCTCGCTGTCTGGCGAGATGAGGGTATTCCGACTGCGAGTCCGCCGTCAGAGGCTATTCTTACAGAAGACGACTGGCGCGAACTGGCCGGGTTTGCCTTCGCCCATCGCCCGTTGATGGCGGCAATGGGCAGCCTCAACCGATTGATAACGTCGGTTGATTTACCGCTACCTGCGCTGAGAAATGCCCTTCAGCCACAAAACAGTCCGCTTTCAGTGCAGGGCGGCCGTAAAGCCCTGCTGGCGATGCAGCGCCAGGAAGTCGCTACCGCGCTGGAGTTTCTCGACGCAGACCGTTGCCGGACGCTGGCGGAACAGGTCAAAAACCTGCAATTTTTTTAACCAAGTCATTCAGTTAAATGTCATGGTGATTACCCTCCAGCGGCGTAAACTTTCGGGCAACAACGTAAGGAGATAACCATGAAACACGATCATTTTGTTGTGCAAAGTCCGTCGGCACCGGCGAAACAACTGCTGTTGCTGTTTCATGGTGTGGGCGATAACCCAGTGGCGATGGGACAGATTGGCAGCTGGTTTGCGCCGCTGTTCCCGGACGCGCTGATTGTTAGCGTCGGTGGCGTTGAACCGTGCGGCTCTACGGGTCGGCAGTGGTTTTCGGTGCAGGGCGTAACGGAAGAAAACCGTCAGCAGCGTGTCGATGCCATCATGCCGACCTTTATCGATACCGTGCGCCACTGGCAGAAAGAGAGCGGCGTCAGCCCACAGGCCACCGCGCTGATTGGTTTCTCGCAGGGGTCTATCATGTCGCTCGAAAGCACCAAAGCCGCGCCGGGTCTCGCATCACGGGTGATTGCCTTCAATGGGCGTTTCGCCACGTTACCGACACAGGCCAGCACCGCGACCACCGTGCATCTGATTCACGGTGGTGAAGACCGGGTGATTGATTTGGCCTATGCGGTAGCGGCTCAGGAAGCGCTCATCCAGGCTGGCGGCGACGTTACCCTGGATATCGTCGACGAGCTCGGGCACGCGATAGATGACCGCAGCATGCAGCTCGCACTCGATCACCTGCGCTTTACCGTGCCGAAGCACTATTTCGACGAAGCGCTCAGCGGCAGCAAGCCGCAGGACGGGGATATCGTTGAGTTTCTGTAAATGGAAAACGCTCAGGTGGATGGCTGGGCGTTAGACCTACCTGCAGTCAGCTATCAGACCCAATAAAAAAGGTTCATCGCGCCTTACCGGGGAACGCTGCTTTTATCTTCATAAAAAAGTAGTCGTTATCCCGGTATCCGTATGCCATTCGTTTTATCACT
>NZ_JBIGIN010000009.1:0-133067 GCF_043558715.1 Scandinavium sp. M-37 | reverse complement strand
GAGGCGAACCGGGGGAACTGAAACATCTAAGTACCCCGAGGAAAAGAAATCAACCGAGATTCCCCCAGTAGCGGCGAGCGAACGGGGAGCAGCCCAGAACCTGAATCAGCGTATGTGTTAATGGAACGGTCTGGAAAGTCCGGCGATACAGGGTGATAGCCCCGTACATGAAAATGCATGCGTTGTGAGTTCGAAGAGTAGGGCGGGACACGTGGTATCCTGTCTGAATATGGGGGGACCATCCTCCAAGGCTAAATACTCCTGACTGACCGATAGTGAACCAGTACCGTGAGGGAAAGGCGAAAAGAACCCCGGCGAGGGGAGTGAAAAAGAACCTGAAACCGTGTACGTACAAGCAGTGGGAGCCTTGATTTATCAGGGTGACTGCGTACCTTTTGTATAATGGGTCAGCGACTTATATTCTGTAGCAAGGTTAACCGAATAGGGGAGCCGAAGGGAAACCGAGTCTTAACTGGGCGTTAAGTTGCAGGGTATAGACCCGAAACCCGGTGATCTAGCCATGGGCAGGTTGAAGGTTGGGTAACACTAACTGGAGGACCGAACCGACTAATGTTGAAAAATTAGCGGATGACTTGTGGCTGGGGGTGAAAGGCCAATCAAACCGGGAGATAGCTGGTTCTCCCCGAAAGCTATTTAGGTAGCGCCTCGTGAACTCATCTTCGGGGGTAGAGCACTGTTTCGGCTAGGGGGTCATCCCGACTTACCAACCCGATGCAAACTACGAATACCGAAGAATGTTATCACGGGAGACACACGGCGGGTGCTAACGTCCGTCGTGAAGAGGGAAACAACCCAGACCGCCAGCTAAGGTCCCAAAGTCATAGTTAAGTGGGAAACGATGTGGGAAGGCCCAGACAGCCAGGATGTTGGCTTAGAAGCAGCCATCATTTAAAGAAAGCGTAATAGCTCACTGGTCGAGTCGGCCTGCGCGGAAGATGTAACGGGGCTAAACTATGCACCGAAGCTGCGGCAGCGACACTATGTGTTGTTGGGTAGGGGAGCGTTCTGTAAGCCGTTGAAGGTGTGCTGTGAGGCATGCTGGAGGTATCAGAAGTGCGAATGCTGACATAAGTAACGATAATGCGGGTGAAAAACCCGCACGCCGGAAGACCAAGGGTTCCTGTCCAACGTTAATCGGGGCAGGGTGAGTCGACCCCTAAGGCGAGGCCGAAAGGCGTAGTCGATGGGAAACAGGTTAATATTCCTGTACTTGGTGTTACTGCGAAGGGGGGACGGAGAAGGCTATGTTATCCGGGCGACGGTTGTCCCGGTTTAAGCATGTAGGCGGAGAGTTTAGGTAAATCCGGACTCTTGTTAACGCTGAGGTGTGATGACGAGGTACTACGGTACTGAAGTAACAGATGCCCTGCTTCCAGGAAAAGCCTCTAAGCATCAGGTAACACGAAATCGTACCCCAAACCGACACAGGTGGTCAGGTAGAGAATACCAAGGCGCTTGAGAGAACTCGGGTGAAGGAACTAGGCAAAATGGTGCCGTAACTTCGGGAGAAGGCACGCTGATGTGTAGGTGAAGCCCCTGCGGGTGGAGCTGAAATCAGTCGAAGATACCAGCTGGCTGCAACTGTTTATTAAAAACACAGCACTGTGCAAACACGAAAGTGGACGTATACGGTGTGACGCCTGCCCGGTGCCGGAAGGTTAATTGATGGGGTTATCCTCAGGGAGAAGCTCTTGATCGAAGCCCCGGTAAACGGCGGCCGTAACTATAACGGTCCTAAGGTAGCGAAATTCCTTGTCGGGTAAGTTCCGACCTGCACGAATGGCGTAATGATGGCCAGGCTGTCTCCACCCGAGACTCAGTGAAATTGAACTCGCTGTGAAGATGCAGTGTACCCGCGGCAAGACGGAAAGACCCCGTGAACCTTTACTATAGCTTGACACTGAACACTGGTCCTTGATGTGTAGGATAGGTGGGAGGCTTTGAAGTGTGGACGCCAGTCTGCATGGAGCCAACCTTGAAATACCACCCTTTAATGGCTGGTGTTCTAACGTAGACCCGTAATCCGGGTTGCGGACAGTGTCTGGTGGGTAGTTTGACTGGGGCGGTCTCCTCCCAAAGAGTAACGGAGGAGCACGAAGGTTAGCTAATCCTGGTCGGACATCAGGAGGTTAGTGCAATGGCATAAGCTAGCTTGACTGCGAGAGTGACGGCTCGAGCAGGTGCGAAAGCAGGTCATAGTGATCCGGTGGTTCTGAATGGAAGGGCCATCGCTCAACGGATAAAAGGTACTCCGGGGATAACAGGCTGATACCGCCCAAGAGTTCATATCGACGGCGGTGTTTGGCACCTCGATGTCGGCTCATCACATCCTGGGGCTGAAGTAGGTCCCAAGGGTATGGCTGTTCGCCATTTAAAGTGGTACGCGAGCTGGGTTTAGAACGTCGTGAGACAGTTCGGTCCCTATCTGCCGTGGGCGCTGGAGAATTGAGGGGGGCTGCTCCTAGTACGAGAGGACCGGAGTGGACGCATCACTGGTGTTCGGGTTGTCATGCCAATGGCATTGCCCGGTAGCTAAATGCGGAAAAGATAAGTGCTGAAAGCATCTAAGCACGAAACTTGCCCCGAGATGAGTTCTCCCTGACTCCTTGAGAGTCCTGAAGGAACGTTGAAGACTACGACGTTGATAGGCTGGGTGTGTAAGCGTAGCGATACGTTGAGCTAACCAGTACTAATGAACCGTGAGGCTTAACCTTACAACGCCGAAGCTGTTTTGGCGGTGAGAGACGATAT
The DNA here is from genome assembly GCF_043558715.1 of Scandinavium sp. M-37. Taxonomy (NCBI): domain Bacteria; kingdom Pseudomonadati; phylum Pseudomonadota; class Gammaproteobacteria; order Enterobacterales; family Enterobacteriaceae; genus Scandinavium; species Scandinavium sp. M-37. Next base: position 130,295 of record NZ_JBIGIN010000009.1, on the reverse strand, counting down.
TCAGCTTGATAACAGATTAACCGGAGTGCCCGAAGGGCATTGTGGTAACAGAATTTGCCTGGCGGCAACAGCGCGGTGGTCCCACCTGACCCCATGCCGAACTCAGAAGTGAAACGCCGTAGCGCCGATGGTAGTGTGGGGTCTCCCCATGCGAGAGTAGGGAACTGCCAGGCATCAAATAAGCAACAGAGCCTCATGCGAAAGCATGAGGCTTTTTTGCATCTGTACACTCTCAAAAAAAATCTCCCCACCCTCTTCATTTCGTGAAACTTTCTCACCTTCCACTTGCAGACTCGACATTTTGCTCAAATCTGGGTATCTTCAGCTATCTGGATGTCTAAACGTGTAAACGTATGCTGTGAGGTAATAAGGTTATGCCGATTAGGGTGCAGGACGAGCTGCCAGCCGTCAATTTCTTGCGTGATGAAAACGTCTTTGTAATGACGGCCTCCCGTGCCACAAATCAGGAAATTCGTCCGCTGAAGGTGTTGATCCTCAACCTGATGCCGAAAAAAATAGAAACCGAAAATCAGTTTCTTCGCCTGCTGTCGAACTCACCGTTGCAGGTTGACGTCCAGCTGCTGCGCATCGATGCCCGAGAATCGCGAAACACCCCCACAGAGCACCTCAACAATTTCTACTGTAATTTCGAAGACATCTGTAACGACAATTATGATGGCCTGATTGTCACCGGCGCGCCGCTCGGCCTGGTGGAGTTCAACGATGTGGCCTACTGGCCGCAGATAAAACAGGTGCTGGACTGGGCAAAAGATCACGTCACCTCGACGCTTTTTGTCTGTTGGGCGGTGCAAGCGGCACTGAATATTCTGTACGGCATCCCGAAGCAAACCCGCACTGAAAAGCTGTCTGGCGTCTACGAACACCATATTCTGCACCCGCACGCGTTACTGACTCGCGGCTTTGATGATTCGTTCCTCGCCCCTCATTCACGTTACGCTGACTTCCCAGCCACCATTATCCGAGACTACACAGATCTCGATATCCTGGCAGAAACGGAAGACGGTGACGCTTATTTGTTTGCCAGCAAAGACAAACGCATCGCCTTCGTAACAGGGCATCCGGAATACGATGCGCATACGCTAGCCAGTGAATTTTTCCGTGACCAGGAAGCGGGACTTTCGCCTGACATACCGTACAACTATTTCCCGAAAAACGATCCGCAAAATAAACCTCGGGCAACCTGGCGTAGTCATGGCAACCTGCTGTTCATCAACTGGCTGAACTATTACGTCTACCAGATCACACCATACGATCTGCGCCATATGAATCCAACGCTGGAGTAATCTCCCGCTCTGGCGATCGTAAAGCGATTCAGCTCTCCAAATCAGGCACCTTCGGGTGCCTTTTTTATTTCCGAAAACGGAACCAAATCACGATCAAACTTTAATCTCATTGTTATCAATAAGTTAATTAATGTTTAAATTGAAAATGGAAATTGGTTTTGATTTTAGAAATTTATTGCGTAGGCTTAACTGAGCTGAACGAAAACTATCCAACGATCTTCGTTCGCTTTGGGAAATGACTTTGGAAAACGACGAGGAGCCGCGCAATGACACAACAGGCAACAACTACCGAAGAACTGGCCTTTAGCCAACCGTTTGGCGAGCAGGAACTACAGATCCTGACTCCGGAAGCGATCGAGTTTTTGAGCGAACTGGCGACGCGCTTTACATCTAAGCGGAACAAGCTCCTGGCCGCTCGCACCCAGCAACAGCAGGAAATCGATCGCGGTAATCTTCCTGATTTTATTTCGGAAACGGATTCCATTCGAAACTCAGAGTGGAAAATCCGCGGTATCCCTCAGGATCTTCTCGACCGTCGGGTGGAGATCACCGGGCCGGTCGAACGCAAAATGGTGATTAACGCGCTGAATGCCAACGTTAAAGTGTTCATGGCTGATTTCGAAGACTCGCTGGCACCTAACTGGGAGAAGGTCATCGACGGGCAAATTAACCTGCGCGATGCGGTGAACGGCACCATCAGCCATACCAACGAGGCCGGAAAGATTTATCAGCTTAAGCCCGATCCGGCGGTACTGGTCTGCCGGGTGCGTGGTCTTCATCTGCCCGAGAAACACGTGACATGGCGCGGAGAAGCCATTCCGGGCAGCCTGTTTGATTTCGCACTCTACTTTTTCCACAACCATAAAAACCTGCTGGCTAAAGGCAGCGGCCCATATTTTTACTTACCGAAAACGCAGGCCTGGCAGGAAGCGGCCTGGTGGAGCGAAGTGTTCAGCTACACCGAAGACCGGTTCAGTCTGCCGCGTGGGACCATCAAAGCCACGCTGCTGATTGAAACCCTTCCGGCCGTGTTCCAGATGGACGAAATCCTGCACGCATTACGCGACCATATCGTCGGCCTGAACTGCGGCCGCTGGGATTACATTTTCAGCTATATCAAAACGTTGAAGAACCATCCCGATCGCGTCCTGCCAGACCGACAAGTGGTCACGATGGATAAACCGTTCCTCAGCGCCTATTCGCGTCTGCTAATCAAAACCTGCCATAAGCGTGGCGCCTTCGCGATGGGGGGCATGGCGGCGTTCATTCCGAGCAAAGACGCAACCCGCAACGCGCAGGTGCTGAACAAGGTGAAAGCGGACAAAGCGCTGGAAGCCAATAACGGTCATGACGGTACGTGGATAGCGCATCCGGGCCTGGCTGATACGGCGATGGCGGTCTTCAACGAGGTGCTGGGCGATAACCCCAACCAGCTGTTTGTGACCCGTGACGATGACGCCCCAATTACCGCCGAGCAGCTGTTGGCCCCGTGCGAGGGTGAGCGCACCGAAGAAGGCATGCGCGCCAACATTCGTGTAGCGGTGCAATACATCGAGGCGTGGATCTCCGGCAACGGCTGTGTGCCGATTTATGGCCTGATGGAAGATGCCGCCACAGCGGAAATCTCCCGCACCTCAATCTGGCAATGGATCCACCACCAGAAAACGCTCAGCAACGGCAAGCCGGTTACCAAAGCGCTGTTCCGTCAGATGCTGGGGGAAGAATTGCGGGTTGTGCAGGACGAACTCGGCGAGCATCGCTTCAGCAGCGGTCGCTTCGAGGAAGCTGCGCGCCTGATGGAGCAAATCACCACCGCCGATGAACTCGTCGATTTCTTAACGCTGCCCGGCTATCGCCTGCTGGCCTAAACCACCCGATAATAAAAATGGAGCATCTGCCAATGAAAACCCGTACCCAACAAATCGAAGACGTAAAACAGGAATGGACGAACCCACGCTGGGAAGGCATTAGCCGCCCGTACAGCGCGGAAGAGGTGGTGAAATTACGCGGCTCGGTGAATCCGGAATGCACGCTGGCGCAGCGTGGGGCGGCGAAAATGTGGCGCTTGCTGCATGGCGAATCGAAAAAAGGGTACGTGAATAGCCTTGGCGCACTGACCGGTGGTCAGGCGTTACAGCAGGCGAAAGCGGGTATCGAAGCAGTGTATCTCTCCGGCTGGCAGGTCGCGGCAGATGCCAACCTGGCGTCCAGTATGTACCCGGATCAATCTCTCTACCCGGCGAACTCGGTGCCGTCAGTGGTGGACAGGATCAACAACACTTTCCGTCGCGCGGATCAGATCCAATGGGCGTCGGGCATTGAGCCCAACGATCCGCGCTTTATCGACTACTTCCTGCCGATCGTGGCGGATGCGGAAGCCGGTTTTGGCGGCGTGCTCAACGCATTTGAGCTGATGAAGTCGATGATTGAAGCGGGTGCGGCGGCAGTTCACTTTGAAGACCAACTGGCCTCGGTGAAGAAATGTGGTCACATGGGCGGCAAAGTGCTGGTGCCGACCCAGGAAGCCATTCAGAAGCTGGTAGCAGCACGTTTGGCTGCTGACGTTCTGGGCGTGCCGACGCTGCTGATTGCCCGCACCGATGCGGACGCCGCGGATTTAATCACCTCCGACTGCGACCCATATGACAGCGAATTTATTACCGGGGAGCGGACCAGTGAAGGCTTCTACCGCACTCACGCTGGCATCGAACAGGCGATCAGCCGTGGCCTGGCCTACGCGCCGTATGCTGATTTGGTCTGGTGCGAAACCTCTACGCCGGACATCGACCTGGCGCGTCGCTTCGCCGAGGCTATCCATGCGAAATACCCGGGCAAACTGCTGGCCTATAACTGTTCGCCATCGTTTAACTGGAAGAAAAATCTGGATGATAAAACCATCGCCAGCTTCCAGCAGCAGCTGTCGGAGATGGGCTACAAGTACCAGTTCATCACCCTGGCGGGGATCCATAGCATGTGGTTCAACATGTTTGACCTGGCCCATGCGTATGCGCAGGGTGAAGGCATGCGTCACTATGTTGAAAAAGTGCAGCAGCCGGAATTCGAATCCGCCAAAGAAGGCTACACCTTTGCCTCGCACCAGCAGGAAGTGGGCACCGGTTACTTCGACAAAGTCACGACCATCATTCAGGGCGGCACCTCTTCAGTTACCGCACTGACCGGCTCAACGGAAGAATCACAGTTCTGATTATTTTCCCCTCCCGGCAAGGAGAGGGCATGGGAGGGGAAATGACGCGTGGTCTCGAATTGTTAATCGCCCAAACCATCCTGCAAGGCTTTGATGCGCAGTATGGCCGCTTTCTGGAAGTGACGTCCGGGGCGCAGCAGCGTTTTGAGCAAGCAGACTGGCATGCGGTTCAGCTGGCGATGAAGCAGCGCATCCATCTTTACGATCATCACGTCGGTCTGGTGGTGGAACAGCTGCGCTGCATCACCGAGGGCAAAAACCCGGCGGCTGAGTTTTTACTGCGGGTGAAAGAGCATTACACCGCTCTGTTGCCTGATTACCCTCGCTTTGAAATTGCCGAAAGCTTTTTTAACTCTGTGTATTGTCGGTTATTTGACCACCGCTCGCTGACTCCCGAGCGGCTTTTTATTTTCAGCTCTCAGCCAGAGCGCCGCTTTCGCACCATTCCGCGCCCGCTGGCGAAAGATTTTTGGCCTGAAAAAGGTTGGCAAACGCTGCTTACCCGAATGCTCAGCGATCTACCGCTGCGTCTGCCGTGGCAGGACAAAGCGCGCGACGTGGGCTATATCCTGGCGCATCTGACTGACACGTTCGGCAGTGATGTGCTGTGCGAATCGCACCTGCAGGTCGCTAACGAATTGTTTTATCGCAATAAAGCCGCCTGGCTGGTTGCCAAACTGAATACTCCGCAGGGTGTGGTGCCATTGCTCCTGCCGATTCACCGCAGCGATGAAGGTGAGTTGTTCGTCGATACCTGCCTGACCACCAGCGCCGAGGCCAGCATCGTTTTTGGCTTCGCCCGTTCCTATTTTATGGTGTATGCCCCGCTACCCGCGGCGCTAGTCGAATGGCTGCGGGAAATTCTACCGGGCAAAACCACCGCCGAGCTGTACATGGCAATTGGCTGCCAGAAGCACGGCAAAACGGAAAGCTACCGGGAATATCTGACCTATATCCGCCAGGCCGATGAACAGTTTATCGAAGCGCCGGGCATTCGCGGGATGGTGATGCTGGTGTTCACGCTGCCCGGGTTCGACCGGGTATTTAAGGTGATCAAAGACCGCTTCGCGCCGCAAAAAGAGATGAGCGAGGCGCATGTACGTGCCTGCTATCAGCTGGTCAAAGAGCACGACCGCGTGGGCCGAATGGCGGACACTCAGGAGTTTGAGAACTTCGTCCTCGAAAAGCGGCAGATTTCCCCGGCGTTACTCGCTTTGCTGTGGCAGGAAGTGCCGCAGAAAATTACCGATCTCGGTGATCGGATTGCCATCAGCCATCTCTACATCGAACGGCGTATGGTGCCGTTGAATCTCTGGCTGGAGCAGGTGAGCGGCCAGCAGTTGCGCGATGCGGTGGAAGAGTACGGTAACGCGATTCGCCAACTGGCGGCGGCCAATGTCTTCCCCGGCGATATGCTGTTCAAAAACTTTGGCGTGACCCGCCACGGACGGGTGGTGTTCTACGACTACGATGAAATTTGCTACATGACGGAAGTGAATTTCCGCGATATTCCGCCGCCGCGTTGCCCCGAAGATGAGCTGGCCAGCGAGCCGTGGTACAGCGTTTCTCCAGGAGATGTGTTCCCGGAAGAGTTTCGCCACTGGCTGTGCGCTGATGCCCGCATTGGGCCGCTGTTTGAGGAGATGCACGCCGACCTGCTGCGCGCCGATTACTGGCGCGGCTTACAAAGCCGCATCCGTGATGGTCATGTGGAAGATGTTTTTGCGTATCGCAAACGCCAACGTTTTAGCGTGTGCCACCAAACGCCAGCGTCACTTCTTTCGCCGCCTTAATCACCAGCGCCCCCAGCTCGGTTACCCGATCGTCGGTCACCCGGGAAATCGGTCCGGAAATGGAGATCGCCGCGAACGGCTCGTGGTGCTCATCGTAGATGCAGGCCGCCACGCAGCGCAGGCCGAGGGCGTGTTCTTCGTCGTCAAAGGAGTAGCCGCGCTTGCGGATCTGCGCCAAATCTTCCTTCAGATGCACCGGCGACACTAGCGTCGCATGGGTATACGCATTCAGACCTTTGCGATGCAGTAACCCGCTCACCTGCTCGTCATTCAGTTGGGATAAAAACGCCTTACCCGCACCGGAGGCATGCATCGGCAGTTTACCGCCAATCGGCGCAGACATGCGCATCAGCTGGGTACACTGTACCTGGTCGATAATGATGGCCTGATGATCGCCCTGATCGAGCACCGCCAGATTGACGGTTTCACCCGAGTCTTCCATCAGCTTGCGCAGAATAGGATGAACAATTGCCAGCAAGTTGCGGCTTTGCAAGAAACTGCTGCCGACGATGAAGGCATGTGCCCCTACCGTCCAGTGCCCCAAATCCCCGGTCTGGCGAACGAATCCCAGCTGCTGCATGGTGGTCAGTAAGCGATGGGTGGTGGAATTTGGCAGGCCCGCCTGCTGCGCCAGTTCGGTTAGCGCCACGCTGCCGTGCGACTCAGCAATCGATTCCAGTAATTTGAGACCGCGGGTCAGCGACTGAACCTGGCCGGTGGGCTGAGGGGCCGCTGCAGTGGCAGCAGCGCGCGGTTTTTTACCGCGTTTCGCGGGAACAGGTGCAACCATGACAGTCTCCATTTTCTGTATCGTGGAAATCATTTTCGTTTTATTTGATTATAATGCAACCGTTATCAGAACTGATCGGAGCAGTGGTAGTGAACATCTCTCATGTTCCGTGTGGCTCTCTTTTCCGCGCTGGTTGATTATGCCACTATGGCTTGTTGATTAGAGCGTTGTCGGGAGTCCGCGTGAGCACCATCGTTGAACAGCTAAAGCAGCAATTAAAAGACCGAATCCTGGTTCTGGACGGGGGCATGGGCACCATGATCCAGAGCTATCGCCTGAACGAAGAAGACTACCGTGGCGAACGCTTCGCTGACTGGCCCTGCGATCTCAAGGGCAACAACGACCTGTTGGTGCTGAGCAAACCAGAGGTGATTGCCGCCATCCACAACGCCTATTTCGAGGCCGGGGCAGACATCGTCGAGACCAACACCTTTAACTCGACGACGATTGCCATGGCTGACTACCAGATGGAATCGCTGTCGGCGGAAATTAACTTCGTGGCGGCGAAACTGGCCCGTGCCTGCGCCGACGAATGGACCGCTCGCACACCGCACAAACCACGCTACGTTGCCGGGGTACTCGGCCCGACTAACCGCACGGCTTCAATTTCCCCTGACGTCAACGATCCGGCATTTCGTAACGTGACCTTCGATCAGCTGGTGGCTGCCTATCGTGAATCGACCAAAGCGCTGGTGGAAGGCGGCTCCGACCTGATCCTTATCGAAACCGTCTTCGACACGCTCAACGCCAAAGCGGCCATCTACGCGGTGAAAGAAGAGATGGAAGCGCTGGGCGTCGACCTGCCGGTGATGATTTCTGGCACCATCACCGATGCCTCGGGCCGCACGCTGTCCGGGCAAACCACCGAAGCATTTTATAACTCGCTGCGCCACGCCGATGCGCTGTCGTTTGGTCTGAACTGTGCATTAGGGCCTGATGAGCTGCGTCAGTACGTGCAGGAGCTGTCGCGCATCGCCGAATGCTACGTCACCGCGCACCCGAACGCCGGGCTGCCGAATGCCTTTGGTGAATACGATCTCGATGCTGATACCATGGCGGCGCAAATTCGCGAATGGGCAGAGTCAGGCTTCCTGAATATCGTCGGTGGCTGCTGTGGCACCACGCCGGAACACATCGCGGCGATGAGCCGTGCGGTGGAAGGCCTTACGCCTCGCCAACTGCCTGAGCTGCCCGTCGCCTGTCGTCTGGCGGGCCTTGAGCCATTGAATATCGGTGCCGAGAGCCTGTTTGTGAACGTCGGCGAACGGACTAACGTCACCGGTTCCGCCAAATTCAAACGCCTGATCAAAGAAGAGAAATACGCCGAAGCGCTGGAAGTGGCCCTTCAGCAGGTGGAAAGCGGCGCGCAAATCATCGACATCAACATGGACGAAGGGATGCTCGACGCCGAAGCGGCGATGGTGCGTTTCCTGAACCTGATTGCCGGTGAGCCCGATATTGCCCGGGTACCTATCATGATTGACTCCTCGAAATGGGACGTTATCGAGAAAGGCCTGAAGTGCATTCAGGGCAAAGGCATCGTGAACTCCATCTCGATGAAAGAGGGCGTCGAGGCCTTCATCCATCATGCCAAAAAAGTCCGTCGCTACGGTGCTGCCGTTGTGGTCATGGCATTTGATGAAGTGGGCCAGGCCGACACCCGCGCGCGTAAAATCGAAATTTGCCGTCGCGCCTATAAGATCCTCACCGAAGAGGTGGGCTTCCCACCGGAAGACATCATTTTCGACCCCAACATTTTCGCCGTAGCCACCGGCATCGAAGAGCACAACAACTATGCGCAGGACTTCATCGGCGCCTGTGAGGACATCAAACGCGAGCTGCCGCACGCGCTGATTTCCGGTGGGGTCTCCAACGTGTCGTTCTCGTTCCGTGGTAACGACCCGGTGCGTGAAGCCATACACGCGGTATTCCTCTACTACGCCATCCGAAATGGGATGGACATGGGTATCGTCAACGCCGGACAGCTGGCTATTTACGACGACTTGCCCGCCGAACTGCGCGATGCGGTGGAGGATGTCATCCTCAACCGTCGCGATGACAGCACCGAGCGTCTGCTGGACCTGGCTGAAAAATACCGGGGGAGCAAATCTGATGACGCCGTTAACACCCAGTTGGCCGAATGGCGCAGCTGGGATGTGAGAAAGCGCCTCGAATATTCGCTGGTGAAAGGCATCACCGAATTTATCGAACTCGATACTGAAGAAGCCCGCCAGCAGGCGGCGCGTCCGATTGAGGTTATCGAAGGTCCGTTGATGGACGGCATGAATGTGGTCGGCGACCTGTTCGGCGAGGGCAAAATGTTCCTGCCGCAGGTGGTGAAATCGGCCCGCGTGATGAAGCAGGCGGTGGCTTATCTGGAACCGTACATCGAAGCCAGCAAAGAGAAAGGGTCGACCAACGGCAAAATGGTCATCGCTACCGTCAAGGGCGACGTGCATGACATCGGTAAAAATATCGTTGGCGTGGTGCTGCAGTGCAACAACTACGAGATTATCGATCTTGGCGTGATGGTGCCAACCGACAAAATCCTCAAAACCGCGCGTGAAGTGAATGCCGACCTGATTGGCCTGTCCGGGTTGATCACTCCGTCGCTCGACGAAATGGTTAACGTGGCGAAAGAGATGGAACGCCAGGGCTTCACCATTCCGCTGCTGATAGGTGGCGCAACGACCTCGAAAGCGCACACGGCGGTGAAAATCGAGCAGAACTACAGCGGTCCGACGGTGTATGTGCAGAACGCCTCGCGCACCGTGGGCGTGGTGTCGGCGTTGCTTTCCGCGACCCAGCGCGATGATTTTATCGCCCGCACCCGTCAGGAATATGAAACGGTACGCATCCAGCACGCGCGTAAAAAACCGCGCACGCCGCCGGTGTCATTGCAGGCGGCGCGCGACAACGATCTGGCCTTCGACTGGGCCAGCTACACGCCGCCGGTAGCGCATCGTCTCGGCGTACAGGCAGTCACGGCCAGCATCGAAACGCTGCGCAACTACATCGACTGGACGCCGTTCTTCATGACCTGGTCGCTGGCAGGCAAATATCCGCGCATCCTCGAAGATGAGGTGGTGGGGGAAGAGGCCAAACGCCTGTTTGCCGATGCCAACGAGATGCTCGATAAACTCAGTGCGGAAAAATCGCTTAACCCGCGTGGGGTCGTGGGGCTGTTCCCGGCCAACCGCGTTGGCGACGACATCGAAATCTATCGCGATGAAACCCGCACGCATGTACAGGCGGTCAGCCGTCATCTGCGCCAGCAGACCGAAAAAGTCGGCTTCGCTAACTACTGTCTGTCTGATTTTGTGGCACCGAAACTGTCCGGAAAAGCGGATTATATTGGCGCGTTCGCGGTTACCGGTGGGCTGGAGGAAGACGCGCTGGCGGAGGCGTTCGACGCGCAGCACGACGACTACAACAAGATTATGATCAAAGCGATTGCCGACCGTCTGGCGGAAGCCTTCGCTGAATATCTGCACGAGCGGGTGCGTAAGGTGTACTGGGGTTATGCGGCCAATGAAAACCTCAGCAATGAGGAACTCATTCGCGAGAACTACCAGGGGATTCGCCCGGCACCGGGTTATCCGGCGTGCCCGGAGCACACTGAAAAAGCGACCATCTGGCAGCTGCTGGACACCGAAACTCACACCGGTATGAAACTCACCGAATCGTACGCCATGTGGCCTGGAGCCTCAGTCTCCGGCTGGTACTTCAGTCATCCGGACAGCAAGTACTATGCCGTGGCGCAAATCCAGCGCGATCAGGTTGAGGACTACGCTTTACGTAAAGGCATGAGTGTCGCAGAAGCCGAGCGCTGGCTGGCCCCGAACCTGGGCTATGACGCCGACTGATTCATAAAACTGTCATCTTTCCTTACAACAAACGAGGCACCCTGAGGGTGCCTTGTCTCTTTATTGAAGCGAAACCCTTATACTGAAAGTGGGTGAGGACACCTGTCCCGTAAAAACGTATAACGATAAGGAGATAACAAACCCGTGCTGACTTTGTTACATCTGCTTTCCGCCGTGGCGCTCCTGGTCTGGGGCACACACATCGTACGTACCGGCGTAATGCGTGTTTTCGGCGCACGCTTGCGCACCGTACTCAGCCGCAGCGTTGAAAAGAAACCGCTCGCCTTCTGTGCGGGCATTGGCGTGACCGCGCTGGTGCAGAGCAGTAATGCCACCACCATGCTGGTCACCTCCTTCGTCGCGCAAGACTTAGTGGCGCTGACGCCTGCGTTGGTCATCGTGCTCGGCGCAGATGTCGGTACCGCGCTGATGGCGCGCGTGCTGACCTTCGATCTCTCCTGGCTTTCACCGCTGCTGATTTTTGTCGGGGTGATTTTCTTCCTCGGACGTAAGCAAACGCGAGCCGGACAGTTAGGGCGCGTGGGGATTGGCCTCGGCCTGATCCTACTGGCGCTGGAGCTGATTGTTCAGGCCGTCCATCCGATAACGCAAGCCAATGGCGTGCAGGTCATTTTCGCCTCGCTGACCGGCGACATCATGCTCGATGCGCTGATCGGCGCGCTGTTTGCCGTTATCACCTACTCAAGCCTGGCCGCCGTACTGCTGACCGCGACCTTAACGGCGACCGGCGTGATTTCCTTCCCGGTAGCGCTGTGTCTGGTTATCGGTGCCAACCTCGGATCCGGCCTGCTGGCGATGCTCAACAACAGCACCGCCAATGCTGCCGCCCGTCGGGTAGCGCTCGGCAGTCTGCTGTTCAAGCTGGTGGGCAGTTTAATCGTGCTGCCGTTTGTGCATATCCTGGCCGACGTAATGGCCCGTCTGCCGGTGGCGAAATCTGAACTGGTTATCTATTTCCACGTGTTCTACAACCTGCTCCGCTGTCTGGCGATGGTGCCGTTCGCTGAGCCGATGGCCCGCTTCTGCAAGCGTATTATTGTGGAGGTGCCGGAGCTGGATGCCCGACTTAAACCGAAACATCTCGATCCGACCGCACTGGATACGCCGACCCTGGCGCTGGCCAACGCCGCCCGCGAAACGCTGCGCATTGGTGATGCGATGGAAAACATGATGACCGGCCTGCACAAGGTTATCCACGGTGAGCCGCGCGAAGATAAAGAGCTGCGCAAAATCGCCGATGACGTCAACGTGTTGTATACCGCCATCAAGCTGTATCTGGCGCGAATGCCAAAAGATGAACTGGCGGAGGAGGAGTCACGTCGCTGGGCGGAAATCATCGAGATGTCGCTCAACCTTGAGCAGGCCTCCGACATTATCGAACGCATGGGCAGTGAAATTGCCGACAAATCGCTGGCCGCGCGCCGGGCGTTTTCGCTGGAAGGGCTGAAAGAGTTGGATGCGTTGTACGATCAACTGCTCAGTAACCTACAGCTGGCGATGTCGGTATTTTTCTCCGGTGACCTCGACAGCGCCCGCCGTCTGCGTCGTAACAAGCACCGTTTCCGCATCATGAACCGACGCTTTTCGCACGCGCACGTCGACAGGCTGCATCAGCAAAACGTGCAAAGTATCGAAACCAGTTCACTGCACCTGGGGCTGCTCGGCGACATGAAACGTTTGAACTCGCTGTTCTGCGCCGTGGCCTACAGCGTCATGGAGCAGCCGGATGAAGATGATGACCGCGACGATTATTGACGCGCTGTTTTCTAAGGCTATCGGCCTTTGGTATAGTTCGCGCATACAGGAGAAACTATGCTGCCGACTCAATCCATCCGATTAAATAAATACATCAGCGAAAGTGGCATCTGCTCACGTCGTGACGCCGACCGCTACATCGAACAGGGAAACGTGTTCATCAACGGTAAACGTGCCGCCATTGGCGATCAGGTGGTGGCAGGCGACGTCGTGAAGGTCAACGGTCAGCTTATCGAGCCGCGTCAGGAAGACGATTTGGTGTTAATCGCATTGAATAAACCGGTCGGCATCGTCAGCACCACTGAGAACGGCGAAAAGGATAACATCGTCGATTTCGTCAACCACAGCAGCCGCGTGTTCCCGATTGGCCGCCTGGACAAAGACTCGCAGGGCCTGATTTTCCTCACCAACGATGGCGACCTGGTGAACAAAATCCTCCGTGCAGGCAACGACCATGAAAAAGAATATCTGGTGACGGTGAACAAACCGGTGACCGATGATTTCATTCTGGGAATGGGCAAGGGGGTGCCGATCCTCGGGACGGTGACGAAAAAGTGTAAGGTCAAGAAAGAAGGGCCGTTCACTTTCCGCATCACGCTGGTTCAGGGCCTGAACCGTCAAATCCGCCGTATGTGCGAGCATTTTGGCTTTGACGTCACCAAGCTGGAACGTACGCGCATTATGAACGTCAGCCTGAAAGGCTTACCGCTGGGGGAATGGCGTGACCTTACCGACGATGAATTGATTGAGCTGTTTAAGCTGATTGAGAATTCGTCCTCGGAAGCCAAACCGGCAAAAGCCAAGGCCAAACCGAAAACGGCGGCTACGCCTGCGAAGAAACCTGCCAGCAGCGCGGGTAAAAACATGGCGAAAACCCCAGCGGAACTGGCGAACCGTAAACGCTTTGCGTCACCAGGCCGTAAGAAAAAAGGGCGTTAATCCATTCAGTACCACAGACAGAAATGCCGGGATAATCCCGGCATTTTTGATTCTTCCATAGGCTTTATGGCGCTTAGCGTCTTCCTCGCGGCCCGGTGCTGGCAGTCCAGGTGAAGGTCGCTTCTTTATCGACTTTGTAGGCCTGATTTTTCTTTAACTGGCGGGCTTTCTTGGCCGCAGCTTCTCGTTCGACCATCAGCTTGTCGATGTACTCTTTTTTGACGCTGTTGTTTTCCGCGTTAGTCAGTGTGCGCCCGTGGGCGATACGGGCGCGATCGAGGAGGGTTTTCAGCTCGCGTTGTTCTTTCTCGGTCATGTCCTGCTGGGTCAGACGTGAAATTGCCATGATGAAACCTCCAAAGAATTGTGCCCTGAGTGTACCGCACAACGGGACAATGCGCCTTCGTCTTATGAGTGCATGACGATATTAGTCGGCATGCACTGAAAACATTAATTCTCTTTCGCTACCGCAATCTGCTCTTTCTCGACCGGTTTGCCCGACCAGTATCCCGCCAGCAGCGACCCGGACAGGTTGTGCCAAACAGAGAACAGCGCACCCGGCAGGGCGGCGAGCGGGCCGAAGTAGATTTTACCCAGCGCGGCGGCAAGGCCGGAGTTCTGCATCCCGACTTCAATCGCCAGCGTACGGCAGGTCGATTCGTCAAAGCCGAACAGGCGTCCACCCCAGTAGCCGCCGAGCAGGCCGAGGGTGTTGTGCAGGATAACCGCCACAATCACCACAAAACCGACCGACGCGATATGCGATGCGGAACCCGCCACCACGGCGCTGATGATGGCCAGAATACACACCATCGAGAACGCGGGCAGATACGGCTCCACCGCTTTGACCACGCGCGGCAGCAGATGATGAACCACCAGGCCCAGCGCAATTGGGATCACTACGATTTGCAGAATGCTGAGCAGCATCCCCATCACATCAACCTGAATATGAGTATCAACGTACAGCCGCGTCAGCAGTGGAGTAGCAATCACGCCCACCAGGGTGGAGACCGACGAGATGGTCACCGACAGCGCGACATCGCCCTTCGCCAGAAAAATCATCACGTTCGACGCCGTGCCGCTGGCCACGCTGCCGACCAGCACCATGCCGGCAGAGAGCTCCGGTGGCATGTGGAACAGCATCGCCAGCAGCCACGCCGCGAGCGGCATCACCAAATAGTGAAGGAAAATTCCCGCCGCAACCGGGGCCGGACGCGACAGCACGCGTTTGAAGTCATCGAGTTTCAGGTGGACACCCATGCCGAACATGATAAGCATCAGCAGGGTAGTGACCCATGGGCCAATCGACGTAAAGGTGGTCGGTGTTTTATAGGCGAGTACGGAGAGCAGCACCGCCCAGAGCGGGAACAGCCGCGTGAGGATAGCGAGCATGATGGTTTCCTTGCGATAGTGTTGTGTTGTATTTATAGGTATAAAAAAGCCGGGTTCGAGCCCGGCTATAGGTATTGTTTATCCTGCTCAGGATGATTATTCAAACAAATTATGATGAAGTTTTCGCACGACTTCTTCCGCTTCAGCACCCGGTACCAGGAAGCACAGGTTATGGCTGGATGCGCCGTAGCAAATCATGCGGATGTTGAACGGGTCGAGCACGCCAAACACCTCTTTGCCGACGCCACAGGCTTTCGACAGGTCATTACCAATCAGCGCCACCAGGGCCAGGTTCTCTTCCACTTCCACGCGGCACAGCGCAGACAGCTCAATCAGCAGCGACTGCGTCAACAGGGTTTCGCTGGTGGCGGTCGAACCGGTGGTGTCGAGAGTCAGGGCGATGCTCACTTCGGAGGTGGTTATCAGATCGACCGAAATATTATGGCGCGCCAGAATACCAAACACTTCAGCCAGGAAGCCGCGGGAGTGCAGCATGTTCAGGCTATGCAGGGTCACCAGGGTTTGCTTGCGGCGCAGGGCCAGCGCGCGGAACAGCGGCGGATTAACGGTTTTATTGCACACCAGCGTGCCGCCCGCTTTTGGATCTTTGCTGGAGCCGACAAACACCGGAATGTCGCTGCGTACGGCAGGCAGCAGCGTCGCCGGATGCAGCACTTTCGCCCCAAAGGTCGCCAGTTCAGCGGCTTCTTCAAAGGCAATTTCGTCGATGCGATGCGCGGCAGGCACCACCCGCGGGTCGGTGGTGTAGATGCCCGGTACATCGGTCCAGATATCGACGCGAGAGGCGTGCAGCGCTTCGCCCAGCAGAGCGGCGGTGTAGTCGCTGCCGCCCCGGCCAAGCGTGGTGGTGCGACCTTTGGCTTCACTGCCGATAAAGCCCTGGGTGATCACCAGACCTTCAGCCAGACGCGGGGCGAGTTGTTGAGCAGAGAGTTCCGCCAGGGCAGCAACGTCCGGCTCGGCGCGACCAAAGCGATCGCTGGTGCGCATCACTTTACGCACGTCAAACCACTGCGCCGGGATATGACGCTCGCGCAGGATTTCTACGAACAGCAGGGTAGACATCAGTTCGCCGTGGCTCACCAGCTCATCGGTCAGCGCCGTTGAGTGGGCCAGCGAAGCGGCTTCTGCCAGGGTAGTAATGTTCTCCAGCAGGCGTTCCACTTCTTCGCGGATAACGTTCGGGTTCTGCAAACGGTCCAGAATATCGAACTGAATTTTACGCAGCGCGTCGAGTTTAACGAAACGTTCGGTGGATTCGAGGCCTTCCGCCAGAGCAACCAGCAGATTTGTGACCCCCGCTGAGGCGGAAAGGACGACCAGGCGTGCGCCGGAATCGGAGAGCACCACATCGGCGCTGCGGTTCATGGCTTCGTAATCGGCTACGCTGGTTCCGCCAAATTTGGCGACGACGAGCGGGGATAGAACATCTGTCATAAAAACCTCGTGTCAGGGAATTAAATTCTCAGCCTTGGCACAAGGAAAGAGCGGAAGGGTAGACGTAGAGAAAGCTACAGTTCACCCAGAAGCGCTCCACCTTGTGAAGCGCCCGACTGCGGGTCGCTTCCGGTGACAGCCCAGAGGATTCAGCCTCTGTAGCCGATAGTGAACACTGCCAGATGCTCTGCTATCTCGGCATCGCTCCCCATAAAGTGTTTTCGCAGGACTGGCTCCTCAAACACTTCGCCTGGGCGATGCTCCTCTTCTGGCCTGCGCACGGGTGCGCAGGTAGGGGTTAATAAATAAAGGGTTCCGGGGGGTGTTGTCAACGTTACGATGATGTCGATTTTTCATTTTCAACAATTGCCACCAACGTACACGGCAACGGTGGGGTCTGGTGGCTGTTCATCGTCATCAATACCCCATCCTCTTTGCGGGCAAACAGCGGTGTTGCGCCGGGGTTCGCGTTCCGATAATCCTCCCAGCCAAAATTCTCATTCAGGCGTGTAACTTTCACCACCGCCCCTTTGGCCAGCAGGCTGCTGAGCCGCGCCCAGGTCAGCTCTTTATCAAACAACCGTTCATGGCGTGTCTCGGTTTCACTGCGGCCTTTAGTTGCCGGGCCAGTACGAATCGAGAACACCCGGTTTTCGCCGAAGATGTGTTTGAAATGCAGCACCGCGAGCGCATTTTGATGGCGGTTAGGCGAGAGGGCGATCACCTGGCGCGTCTCGCTCAGATTGAGGAAGTTCTCGGCATGTTCCGACCAGACGTTGCCGTAATAGGTCGGCAGCCCTTCCATCCGCGCCAGGCGATAATATTCCCAGCTGTTGTCGCTAAGCTGCACCGGAATATCGAGTTTTTTCAGCGCTTGCGCCAGGGTACGCGCCACGGTATTTGCGCCGACAATCAAAATGCCGCGTGGTTTACGCTGCTGCACCCCGAGCAGACGCGCCAGCCAGCCGCTGGTCAGGCTTTGCAGCACCACGGTGCCGATGATAATGGCGAAGACCACCGTCACCAGCTGGTCGGCGCCGTCATAGCCCTTTTGTTGCAGCGTCAGGGCGAACAGTGAGCTGACCGCCGCGGCCACAATCCCGCGCGGGGCAATCCAGCACAGCAGCAGCTTTTCACGCCAGTGAAGAGAGGAGCGGTAGGTCGAGGCCAGAATACACAGCGGACGGGCGATGAACTGCACCACCAGTAATAGCCCCAACAGCGGCCAGCCCATTGCCCACAGGGCCTGAATATCCAGCCGTGCGGCCAGAATGATAAACAGCGCCGACAGCAGAATAGCGGAAAGTTCTTCTTTGAACTCAACGATATCCGTGGTTTCGACCTCTTTCATATTGGCGAGCCAAATGCCGAGTACCGTCACCGCCAGCAGGCCGGATTCATCGGCGAGGGTGTTAGACAGCCCGAAGGTCAGCAGCACAATCGCCAGCACCGCAAAGTTTTGCAGATAGCCCGGGAGCCAGCCGCGCTTTAGCGCATTGCCGAGCAGGAAACCGAAAATTCCGCCGCTGACCAGCCCGACGACCAGCGTCTGCGCCAGCATCAGCAGCAGGTGGAGGCCACCACCGGAGACATCCTTGAGGGTGATAAATTCAAACACCATCAGGGTGAAGATCGCGCCAACCGGATCGATGACGATGCCTTCCCAGCGCAGCACCTGGTTAATGGACGAGGACGGGCGCACCACCCGCATCAGCGGGGCGATCACCGTCGGGCCGGTAACCACCGTCACCGCGCCTATCAGGGCGGAAATTTGCGGCGTCAGGCCGAGAATGCCCCAGCAGGCCAGTGAGATGACGGCAAACGTAATCAGCATCCCGACGGTGACCAGATTGCGCACCACGCCGCCGAGCCCGCGAATTTCGTCAACGCGTAGCGTCAGTGCGCCTTCGAACAGAATGATCGCCACCGACAGCGACACCAGCGGAAACAGCAGCGAGCCGAACAGCAGGTCGGGTTGCAGAATGTGCAGCCCCGGGCCAAGCCCTACGCCAATCAGCAGCAGTGGCAGAATCGCGGGGATGCGTAAACCCCAAGCCAGCCACTGGGCCAGCAGGGAGGCGATAGCGATGATCACCAATAGAAACGGGACAGGCAGTTCCATTTTTTCTCTTTATCCTCAATAACGTGGGCGGTTGAACCCGTCTAACGGCAGTATGCACAGAGTATAAACAAGACTGTTGGTAACAGAGCCCTCCCGGTGCGTAAGAAATCGCTGAATGACAC
The DNA here is from genome assembly GCF_043558715.1 of Scandinavium sp. M-37. Lineage (NCBI taxonomy): Bacteria > Pseudomonadati > Pseudomonadota > Gammaproteobacteria > Enterobacterales > Enterobacteriaceae > Scandinavium > Scandinavium sp. M-37. The sequence goes on along the minus strand of NZ_JBIGIN010000009.1, from coordinate 111,528 downwards.
AAAAATCATCACAAAAACCGTCGCAGGCGCTACAATCGAGCGAAGTCACATTTTTCAAATCAGAAGAGTATTGCTATGAAAAACATCAATCCAACGCAGACCTCTGCCTGGCAGGCATTACAGAAACATTATGATGAAATGAAGGACGTGTCGATTGCCGACCTGTTCGCGAAAGATGGCGACCGTTTCGCCAAATTCTCCGCGACGTTCGACGATCTGATGCTGGTGGATTTCTCCAAAAACCGCATCACTGAAGAGACGCTGAGCAAGCTGCAGGCGCTGGCGAAAGAGACCGATCTGGCCGGTGCCATTAAGTCGATGTTCTCAGGCGAGAAGATCAACCGTACCGAAGACCGTGCGGTGCTGCACGTTGCGCTGCGTAACCGCAGCAACACCCCGATTATCGTTGACGGCAAAGACGTGATGCCGGAAGTGAACGCGGTGCTGGAAAAGATGAAGCATTTCTCAGAAGCGATCATCTCCGGTAGCTGGAAAGGCTACACCGGCAAAGCCATCACCGACGTAGTGAACATCGGTATCGGCGGCTCTGATTTAGGTCCGTTCATGGTGACCGAGGCGCTGCGCCCGTACAAAAATCACCTGAACATGCACTTCGTGTCTAACGTCGATGGCACCCACATCGCTGAAGTGCTGAAGGGCGTGAATCCGGAAACGACCCTGTTCCTGGTGGCTTCTAAAACCTTCACCACCCAGGAAACCATGACCAACGCCCACAGCGCGCGCGACTGGTTCCTGAAAACCGCCGGTGACGAAAAACACGTGGCGAAACACTTCGCGGCGCTCTCCACCAACGGTAAAGCGGTTGGTGAGTTCGGGATCGACACTGCCAACATGTTCGAGTTCTGGGACTGGGTCGGCGGTCGTTATTCCCTGTGGTCGGCGATTGGTCTGTCGATCATCCTCTCCGTTGGCTACGACAACTTCGTTGAGCTGCTGTCCGGCGCGCATGCGATGGATAAACACTTCTCCACCACCCCGGCTGAGAAAAACCTGCCGGTGCTGTTGGCGCTGATCGGTATCTGGTACAACAACTTCTTCGGGGCTGAAACCGAAGCTATCCTGCCGTATGACCAGTACATGCACCGCTTCGCGGCGTATTTCCAGCAGGGCAACATGGAATCCAACGGTAAATACGTTGACCGTAACGGCAACGCGGTGGATTACCAGACTGGGCCAATCATCTGGGGCGAACCGGGCACTAACGGTCAGCACGCGTTCTATCAGCTGATTCACCAGGGCACCAAAATGGTACCGTGCGATTTCATCGCCCCGGCTATCACCCACAATCCGCTGTCTGACCACCATCCGAAGCTGCTGTCTAACTTCTTCGCCCAGACCGAAGCGCTGGCGTTTGGTAAAGCGCGTGACGTGGTTGAGCAGGAATATCGCGATCAGGGTAAAGATCCGGCCACCCTGGATCACGTGGTACCGTTCAAAGTGTTCGAAGGCAACCGTCCAACCAACTCCATCCTGCTGCGTGAGATTACTCCGTTCAGCCTCGGCGCGCTGATTGCGCTGTATGAACACAAAATCTTCACCCAGGGCGCGATCCTCAACATCTTCACCTTTGACCAGTGGGGCGTTGAATTGGGCAAACAGCTGGCGAACCGTATTCTGCCAGAACTGGCCGACGGCAAAGACGTCAGCAGCCATGACAGTTCGACCAACGGTTTGATTAACCGTTATAAGTCCTGGCGCGGCTAAACAAACCGTCACGGCTTGCACGGGCCTACAAGATCGTAGGCCCGGTAAGCGAAGCGCCACCGGGCGATAACTCAGGCTATCCGCAGACTCCTTATTCCCAGTAGTTTCGCGATAGCCTCTATTTTTTCCCCGACGTGACCCATACCTATCGCGCAATGATGCGCCGGACCCCCTTCGCACCAGCGACGGGTGAACTCCCGGGCAGAGAGCGAAAACCGATAGTGGCTGTTGGTGTTACCGATATCCAGTACCTCGCCCGGCACCGCTTCCCCTTCGGCATATTGCAGCGTCACGCTGCCGTCGCAATGTTCTACCACCGATAAAAAGGTCACTGGCCCCGGGGCGACCGTCATTTGAATCGACACCCCTTTGCCTGGCTTGCCGTGATACACCGGCAACGGCACCAGCCGCACTTTCTCCGTCGACATCAGCGGATGCGCGGGCCCATCGTGACCCCATTGCACGGTGTCACCCTCAAAATCAATGCCGTAAGGCTCCGAGAACGATCCGCCCGCCTTTAACAGGCTGAGGATTTTCATGGCGATCACATTCTTGATTTCGCACTCGCCCGCCACCGGAATATCCCGTGCGGTGAGGAGCGTATTGCCGAGGATCACCGAGGTAATACTGTTTTCCTCCGGCGAACCGGATGCGCCTTCGTAGTAATACGCCATCGCGCCGAGTTGATGGCGCGCCACCAGTTTATCCAGCGCCACCGAAGTACTAATGGCGCGATGCAGCTCAAATTCTTCACAGGCCGGGTCGACGTTGAGCGCCGCGAACACCTGCTCGCGCTTGTGCTGGCGCTCGGTGTCCGTGATCGGCGAGGCGGCCAGCTCGCAGACTTCCAGTACCTTAAAACGCACGCCGAATTTGGCCGACAGGTTGGTCATGTTGGAATAGACGTCAACCATGCCGTTGTAGTAATGCCCGAGCACGCCGATATGAGTGGTTTTCAGCGTCTTGACGGTTCTGGCTGCGTCGAGCCAGCTGGCGATTTCCTGCCATGCCTGCGGATCGTCGAGATATCCCGGCACCAGCGTGTAGCTGATGTTAGCGCGTTGAAACACGTTCACCAGCTCCGGGGCGCTACAGGCCTGGCAGTGCGCCAGCCATTGTCCGGTACGCTCCCCGCGATCTTCGCGCTGATTGATAGTGGCGCATGGCACTTTTTTCTCTGGCTGCAACGCCAGAATCAGCACCGGCACCTTGAGCTGCTGCACCAGCGGCAGCACCGTCGAGCTCAGGGCGTAGGTGGTGATGTACAGCACCAGTGCATCAACGTTTTGACGGGCAAACACCTCGGCGGCGTTATCCATGCAGTGTGGATTATCAACCAGCCCGGCGTTGATCACCGTGACCTCCCGCTGTTGCAACTGGTTATCGACCCGCCCGAGATAGCCGACGAGCTGCTCGCGCAGGCCATCAAACTGCGGCCAGTAGGTATCCAGACCAATGCCGAACAAACCAACGGTAAATGCTTTCATGAGACGTTCCTGGGAAAAGTGCGAGGGAGTGGGGTCACTTTACGCAGGGGGGTGGGGGAAAACCTGTCGCTGATGGACAGCGCAAAGTAGGGCGTGGCAATACCACCGAGGATTGCCTTAGACGGATCGCATAATAGTTATTCCGTTCGTGAACAAAGATTAATTTCCCCCGAAAACTGCAGGGAATAATGCGGAGATGACCGATATCTATTCCTGCCGTCGTGTTCAGGTTAATCCTAAAAACGGTTGTGATCGCGAAAGCATATTTTATTTTTTAGGATTTTCTTGAGGAACTGGAATTTACATCTAAATGATTTTCAAGGTTTTATATATTTTCATTGTTCCTGGAATAAAGATTTCTTCCCATAGTCCTAAAACCCGCTTGCTTATTTCCTGCGCCGTAATCCGGCTGCCTGAGTTGTGTATACTCGATGACGCCTGAATATCTCAGGTGAATCTCCATTCATTCAACCAATGAAGGGAAATAGTAATGAAAAAAGCTCTCTATGGCATTTTTGCCATTTCTGCGCTTGCGGCGACGTCTGCCTTTGCGGCTCCGGTGGAAACCGGTGAAGCGGCAGGGTCGGCAGCGACGTCTGTGTCTGCGGGCAGTTCTGCCGCAACCAGCGCCAGCGCCGTAAGTTCGGCCGTGGGGGTCGCACTGGCGGCGACCGGTGGTGGTGATGGCTCCAATACCGGAACCACGACCACGACAACCACAAGTACCCGCTAAGTCTCACGGGTCATTAACCCTAACCACACTTCGGTGTGGTTATTTTGCCCCCTCGGAGAAGAGTCGTGAAGCGACCCATTATTGTTACTCTTTGCCTGCTGCTTCAGGCCTGTTCCGCCAGCACGGAAGGGCTGGGCAAATCGTTTTGGCACAGCCTGTTCGGCACCCCCGGCGTGCAGCTGACCGCCGATGATATCCAGAACATGCCCTACGCCAGTCAATACATGCAGCTCAATAACGGTCCGCAGCTGTTTGTGGTTCTCGCCTTTGCCGAAAACGGCCAACAGAAATGGGTCACCCAGGATCAGGCGACGGTCGTCACCCAGCACGGGCGCATCGTGAAAACCTTGCTCGGCGGTGACAACCTGCTCAGCGTCAGCAATCTCGACGCCGATCCGCTGGTGAAGCCCAATCAGATTGTCGATGGCGCAAGCTGGACCCGGACAATCGGCTGGACGGAACACAAACAGGTGCGCTATGCCACCGCTCGCTCGCAGTTCCACTGGGAAGGCAGCGACACGCTGACGCTGGCCGGTGATTCCACCGCCGTTCGCGTGCTGGTGGAGGATGCCAGTACCGATCAGGCGAGCTGGCAGAACCGTTTTTGGGTCGACAGCGATGGGCAGATTCGTCAATCCGAGCAGTATCTCGGGGCGAATTTCTTCCCGGTGAAAACCATTCTGATCAAGGCGGCGAAGCAATGACAATACGCACCCTTGCCGCCCTGATGGCGTTGCTTATCTCCCCGCTGGCACTGGCCGCAGGCACCGTTGATGTTTATATCAATGGCGCAACACAACCGAAAACCCTGACTGATGCCGCTCATCTGGCGGATTTAGTCGGGCAGCCACGGCTGGAAAACAGCTGGTGGCCAGGGGCCGTGATTGCTGAAAAACAGGCGACCGCCGTGGCCCAGCAGCAGAAAACAGAATTACTGGCGCAGCTTGCCGCCCTGGCGGCAGAGGAAGACGGTGACGACGCGGCGGCGATTAACGCCATCCACCAACAGCTGCAGGCGCTGAACGTCACCGGGCGGCAGTTTGTCAGCCTCGACCCGGACCGTGTGCGTCTGGGGCGTCGCGCGAACCCGCCGCTGGAAGGACACTACAGCCTGTGGGTCGGCAAGCCACCGTCGACGGTAAGCGTTTTCGGCCTCGTCAGCCGTCCGGGCAGCATGGCGTTCACGCCGGGTAAACCGGTCGCCGATTACCTGGACGAAATGAGCCTGCTTAGCGGGGCCGACCGCAGCGATGCCTGGATTATCTATCCCGATGGACGCACAGAAAAAGCCCCGGTTGCCTACTGGAATAAGCGTCATCTCGAACCCATGCCCGGCAGCATCATTTTTGTCGGTTTCGCCGACTCACTTTGGACGAAGAAATATGCCGATCTGAACGCCGCCCTTCTTCGCGCCCTTGCACAGCGGATCCCGGAATAATGAAAAACAGATTTCTCTACAGCCTGCTGGCGCTGGGTGTCAGCGCGGCCTGCCATGCGGAAACGTACCCGGCGCCGATTGGTCCGTCGCAGTCTGATTTTGGTGGCGTGGGCCTGCTGCAAACCCCAACCGCCCGCATGGCGCGTGAAGGTGAGTTGAGTCTCAACTATCGCGATAACGACCAGTACCGGTATTACTCTGCCTCGGTGCAGCTGTTCCCGTGGCTGGAAACAACCCTGCGCTACACCGACGTGCGCACCAAGTCGTACAGCAGCGTGGAATCCTTCTCCGGGGATCAGACCTACAAAGACAAAGCGTTCGACCTGAAATTACGCCTGTGGGAAGAGAGTTACTGGCTGCCGCAGGTCTCGGTGGGGGCGCGTGATATCGGCGGGACCGGGCTGTTTGACGCCGAATATCTGGTGGCGAGCAAGGCCTGGGGGCCGTTTGATTTCAGTCTCGGGCTGGGCTGGGGTTATCTTGGCACCAGCGGCAACGTTAAGAACCCGCTGTGTAGCTACAGCGACAAGTATTGTTCTCGCGATAACAGCTATCGCCAGGCGGGTTCGGTGGACAGCAGTCAGATGTTCCACGGCCCGGCCTCGCTGTTTGGCGGGGTGGAATACCAGACGCCGTGGCAGCCACTGCGCCTGAAGCTGGAATATGAAGGGAATGATTACAGCCAGGACTTTGCCGGAAAGCTCGACCAGAAAAGCAAGTTTAACGTCGGGGCGATTTATCGCGTAACGGATTGGGCCGACGTTAACCTGAGCTACGAGCGCGGCAACACCTTCATGTTCGGCGTGACCGTGCGCACCAACTTTAACGATTTACGCCCGTCGTATAACGACAATTCGCGGCCAAAATATCGGCCGCAGCCGCAGGATGCTATCCTGCAACATTCGGTGGTGGCTAATCAGCTGACGTTGCTGAAATACAACGCCGGTTTTGCGGATCCGAAAATTCAGGTCAAAGGCGACACCCTATACGTGACCGGCGAGCAGGTGAAATACCGTGATTCGCGGGAAGGTATCGAGCGAGCGAACCGCATCATCATGAATGATTTGCCGGACGGCATCAGCACTATCCGGGTCACCGAAAATCGTCTCAACATGCCGCAGGTAACTACCGAAACTAACGTTGCCAGCCTGAAGCGTCATCTGGAAGGCGAGCCGCTGGGCCATGAAACGCAGCTGGTGCAGAAACGCGAAACGCCGATCGTGCCGGATAAAACCGAGCAGGGTTGGTACATCGACAAATCGAGCTTTGATTTCCATATCGATCCGGTGCTGAGTCAGTCAATCGGCGGCCCGGAAAGTTTCTACATGTACCAGCTGGGGGTCATGGCGACCGCCGACTGGTGGGTGACCGACCACCTGCTGACCACCGGCAGCCTGTTTGGCAATATCGCCAACAACTACGACAAGTTCAACTACACCAATCCGCCGACCGATTCGACGCTGCCGCGCGTGCGTACCCACGTGCGTGAATACGTCGAGAACGACGTCTACGTGAACAACCTGCAGGCCAACTATCTGCAATATCTGGGCAATGATTTTTATGGTCAGGTATACGGCGGCTATCTGGAAACCATGTACGGCGGCGTGGGGGCCGAAGTGCTGTGGCGTCCGGTCGACAGCAACTGGGCGTTCGGGGTGGACGCCAACTACGTGAAACAGCGTGACTGGACCAGCTCGCTGAACATGATGAAGTTCACCGATTACAGCGCCAAAGTGGGTAACCTGGCCGCCTACTGGACCCCGCCGTTTGCCCAGGACGTGCTGATTAAAGCCAGCGTTGGGCAGTATCTGGCGGGTGATAAAGGCGGCACGCTGGAAGTGTCGAAACACTTCGACAGCGGCGTGGTTGTCGGGGCCTACGCGACCATCACCAACGTGTCGGCAGATGAATACGGCGAAGGCGATTTCACCAAAGGGGTGTATGTTTCTGTCCCGCTGGACCTGTTCTCGTCTGGCCCGACCCGCAGCCGGGCAGCGGTTGGCTGGACGCCGCTGACGCGTGACGGCGGTCAGCAGCTGGGTCGTAAGTTCCAGCTGTACGACATGACCAGCGATCGCAGTCAGAACTTCCGCTAAGTTTTCCCTCGCCACAACCCTCTCCTTTCGGGGAGAGGGGACTGCGTTGCATAAAACATAAACAAAAAATGTAGATCTGCGTCACATTTTTACGTTATACAGGGATCTCGTCTTTGGGAAGGAGATACAGAATGACGCCGCTTATTCGTCCACGCGTAGAGTTTATCTCCACCGTTTTGCAGACCGTGTTGAACCTGGGTTTGCTCAGTCTTGGCCTGATATTAGTCGTATTCCTCGGCAAAGAAACGCTCCACCTGGCGGATGTGCTGTTCGCCCCTGAACAAACCAGCAAGTACGCGCTGGTAGAAGGGCTGGTGGTCTATTTTCTCTATTTTGAATTTATCGCTTTGATCGTGAAGTACTTCCAGTCCGGTTTTCATTTCCCGCTGCGTTACTTCGTCTATATCGGGATCACCGCCATCGTGCGGCTGATCATCGTCGATCATAAGTCCCCGCTTGATGTGCTGATCTACTCTGCGGCGATCCTGTTGCTGGTGGTCACTTTGTGGTTGTGTAACTCGAAGCGCCTAAAACGTGAGTAAAAAAATGGCGCTCCAGGGAGCGCCAAACAACAGTCACAAGTATGAGGGATAACGATTACAGCGGCATTACAGTGGCATTACAGTGGCATAGAACAATGAAACTTACCCTTTCACCCCGCCGGCGGTCAGGCCGTTAACCAGCCAGCGCTGGGCCAGCAGGAACACCAGGGTTATCGGAATGGCGGAGAGCACAGCCGCAGCGGCAAAGTCGCCCCACAGGTAGTTTTGCGGGTTGAGGTATTGCTGCATCCCGACGGCCAGGGTGTAGCTGTTCACGTCGCGAAGCAGCAACGAGGCGACCGGCACTTCGGTGATGGCGGCGATGAACGACAGAATAAAGACCACCGCCAAAATCGGCACCGACAGCGGCAGCAGCACCAGGCGGAAAGCCTGCCACGGCGTAGCGCCGTCCAGCGCGGCGGCTTCTTCCAGCGAGCCGTCGATGGTTTCGAAATAGCCTTTAATCGTCCAGACGTGCAGGGCGATCCCCCCCATATACGCGAAGATGACCCCGCCGTGGGTATTCAGGCCGATGAACGGAATGTACTGTCCGAGGCGGTCAAACAACGCATACAGCGCGACCAGTGACAGCACCGCCGGGAACATCTGGAAAATCAGCATACTTTTCAGCAGGGTGGCCTTGCCCGGGAACTTCATGCGGGCGAAAGCGTAGGCGCAGGTGGTGGACAGCGCCACGATACCCACCGCGGTGATCCCCGCAATTTTGATTGAGTTCCACAGCCACAGCAGCACCGGGAACGGCGGCGGCGTGACCCGGCCATCGGCGTGTTCGACGCTAAAGCCCAGCGCCAGCTTCCAGTGCTCCCAGGAGATTTGATCCGGGATGAGGCTGCCGGTTGCAAAGTTACCTTCACGCAGCGAGATAGCGATAACCATCAGCAGCGGGAACATGATCGCGGCGATAAACATCAGCAGTAACAGATGCGTGATGAACAGACGCAGCTTTTGAGATTTCGGTTGAACCATTGCCATTGTCGATAGCTCCCTTAATCGAATTTCATGCGCGTGGCTTTGAGGTTAATAATCGCCAGCGCCCCTACCAGCAGGAAGATCAGCGTCGCAATCGCCGCCGCCAGGCCGAAGTCCTGACCGCCGCCGCCTTCAAAGGCAATACGGTAGGTGTAGCTCACCAGCAGGTCGGTATAACCCGCCGGGGTGGTGGTGCCGAGACGGTCCGGGCCCCCGTTGGTCAGCAGCTGGATAAGCACAAAGTTGTTAAAGTTAAAGGCGAAGCTGGCAATCATCAGCGGCGTCAGCGGCTTGATAAGCAGCGGCAGCGTAATCTTAAAGAAGTTCTGGAACGGGCCTGCGCCGTCCATCGCCGAGGCTTCGTACAGGTCTTCCGGAATCGCCTTCAGCAGCCCCATGCACAGGATCATCATGTACGGATAGCCGAGCCAGGTGTTGACGATGATGATCATCGAGCGGGCAGTGGTCGGGTCGCTAAACCACGCCGGCTTGATGCCAAACAGCGCGCTCAGCATCATGTTGATTTCACCAAAGCTCTGGTTGAACAGCCCTTTGAAGATGAGGATCGAGATGAACGACGGCACGGCATACGGCAGGATTAACAGCACGCGGTAAATGGCTTTGCCTTTCAGCGATTCCCACTGCACCACGCATGCAAGCACCATACCTACGGCGACGGTCAACAGCACGGTCAGCACCGAGAACACCACCGTCCAGACGAAGATGGCGAAGAACGGTTTCTGAATGCCTTCGTCGGTGAATACCCGGGTGAAGTTGTCCCAGCCGATGCTAACGGTATAACCCGGGCTGAGTTTCTCATCGCCCCAGTTGCCGTCGGCGTTGACCGACTGATAAAAACCTATCTGATTATTCGGGCGGTATTTCACGCCGCTCTGATTGTTGGTCAGCTCACCTTTTTCGCCCTCGGTATACAGCGGGCGGGTACCGGAGAACTGGCGCAGGGAGCTCATGATGACTTTGCTGTCATCCGGCAGAATAGCGGTCAGTTGGTTCAGCGCCTGGCGATTCTGGGTGATCACCCGCAGGTTGCCGCGTTCGCCTTCCGGCAGCGCGTCGGCTTCTTTCAACGTAATCTTTTGCTCGCCGCCAAATTTAAAGGCATCGGAGACATAATTTTTACCGCTCTCGCCGTCGGTCAGCGCCAGTTTCCACTCACTGCCCGCCGGGTATAAGCCGAAGTTATAGGTTTTGCCCGCCTGATAAGAGCGGTCCATTAACACCTGCTGCGCACGCTCCTGCGTCAGCTGGTTGGTGCTGCTGTAGTTGGTGAAGGCGATGGCGATGGTACACACCAGCGGGAACAGCACGAACAGGCCCATCCCGGCCATACCAGGATAGACATAGCGCCACGCATAGGCTTTGCGGTTGGCGAAGATATACAGGCCAGCAGAGCTTAAAATCAGCGTCATGATGGCGAACAGGTATTCCCCCTGGGCATACATTAAAACAACAAGGTAACCCACCAGCAGGCCCAGTAGCCCGACCACGGACCACTTCAGCGTTTCGCTTTGCCACCAGTGACTCTTTTTAACGACATCCATGGGGTAATTTCCTCTACAGCTGTGAAAACGTGTAGGCCGGATAAGACGCTTTGCGTCGCCACCCGGCAACAGCGCCTGATGACGCTTCGCTTATCAGGCCTACATTTCGTGCCTTATGACTTACTTAGTGATACGACCCTGAGCATCTTTCAGCGCAGCATCCACGCTCTGACGTCCGCTGGCGGCGTTGATGACCGCGGTGCGGGTGGCGTACCAGAAGGCGGCCATCTGCGGGATGTTAGGCATAATTTCACCTTTCTGGGCGTTGGCCATGGTGGCGGCGATACGCGGATCTTTTTCCAGCTGTTCCTGGTAAGATTTCAGCGCCACGGCACCCAGCGGTTTGTCCTTGTTCACATCCGCCAGACCGTCGTTGGTCAGCAGGTAGTTTTCGAGGAACTCTTTTGCCAGCTCTTTGTTCGGGCTAGCAGCGTTGATGCCCGCACTCAGCACGCCCACAAACGGTTTAGACGCTTTGCCTTTGAAGGTTGGCAGCAGCGTTACGCCGTAGTTGATTTTGCTCTTGTCGATGTTGGACCACGCCCACGGACCGTTGATGGTCATCGCGGTTTCGCCCTTGTTGAACGCCGCTTCCGCGATGGAGTAATCGGTATCCGCGTTCATGTGTTTGTTCTTAATAAGGTCAACCAGGAAGGTCAGGCCCGCTTTTGCCCCTGCATTGTCTACGCCGACATCTTTCACGTCGTATTTACCGTTTTCAAACTTGAAGGCATACCCGCCGTCGGCAGCAATCAGCGGCCAGGTGAAGTACGGTTCTTGCAGGTTGAACATCAGCGCGGATTTACCCTTCGCCTTCAGCGCTTTATCCAGCGCTGGGATCTCTTCCCAGGTTTTCGGTGGGTTCGGCACCAGGTCTTTGTTATAGATGAGCGACAGCGCTTCGACCGCGATTGGGTAGGCGATAAGCTTGCCGTTGTAGCGTACGGCATCCCAGGTGAACGGATACAGTTTGTCCTGGAACGCTTTGTCTGGGGTCACTTCAGCCAGCAGGCCGGACTGCGCGTAGCCACCAAAACGGTCGTGCGCCCAGAAGATAATGTCCGGGCCATCGCCAGTAGCGGCAACCTGCGGGTATTTCTCTTCCAGTTTATCCGGGTGCTCAATGGTCACTTTGATGCCGGTGTCTTTCTCGAATTTCTTACCGACTTCAGCAAGGCCGTTATAGCCTTTATCGCCGTTGATCCAGATAACCAGCTTGCCTTCTTCAATCTTCGCGAAGGCAGAGGCGGAAAACATCATCGTGGTCAGTGCAGACAGCGCGAGGATGCGAGCGCCAGTTTTGATTTTCATATATCCCGTCCTATTTGGTGATGTGCTCGTGGATACGCCTGGTGGCTTTTACAACGCTGAGTTTCCTTTCTTAGCAACCTCTTTCCATCCTCCCCAACCCTACGCCCCACCGCTCCTTTCTGTGATCTCTGTTGCATAAACTTTAGTTATGAGTCCTGGCGCACACAAAACGACGCCGAATTTTGCCGTGTGCATCACGAATTTCGCCAGACCACGCCAGACGCGGGGGCAGAGCAGCCCTCCTCATCCTCCCGTCTCCTCCCCCATCAAAAACCCAGGGGGTGGAGGATTCACGAAAGTTATTGGTCGCGCATAGTCAGCCCCAGAATGAATATTTCTTTTCGTGACAGGTTGTAACCAAGGGAGAAGGGGATGGCGAGCGTACAGCTGCGTAATGTAACGAAAGCCTGGGGTGACGTGGTGGTGTCGAAAGACATCAATCTCGACATCCATGAGGGGGAGTTCGTGGTGTTTGTCGGGCCATCAGGCTGCGGTAAATCCACGCTGCTGCGCATGATCGCCGGGCTGGAAACCATCACCAGTGGGGACCTGCTGATTGGTGACAAGCGGATGAACGACACGCCGCCCGCCGAGCGTGGTATCGGCATGGTGTTCCAGTCTTATGCGCTTTACCCCCATCTCTCGGTGGCAGAGAACATGTCGTTTGGCCTCAAGCTTGCAGGGGCGAAAAAAGATGTGATCGCCCAGCGCGTGACCCAGGTGGCCGAAGTGCTGCAGCTGGCTCACCTTCTGGAGCGTAAACCGAAAGCGTTGTCCGGCGGGCAGCGTCAGCGCGTGGCGATTGGCCGTACGCTGGTGGCTGAGCCGCGGGTGTTCCTGCTCGATGAACCGCTTTCAAACCTCGATGCCGCACTGCGTGTGCAGATGCGTATTGAGATCTCCCGACTGCATAAGCGTCTGGGGCGCACGATGATTTACGTCACCCACGATCAGGTCGAAGCGATGACCCTGGCCGACAAAATCGTGGTGCTGGATGCCGGGCGCGTGGCGCAAATCGGCAAGCCTCTCGAGCTTTATCACTATCCGGCGGACCGGTTCGTCGCGGGCTTTATCGGCTCGCCGAAGATGAACTTCCTGCCGGTGAAAGTCACCGCCACCGCCATTGAGCAGGTGCAGGTGGAATTGCCAAACCGTCAGCAAATCTGGCTGCCGGTGGAAAGTACCGGCGTGCAGGTTGGCGCCAACATGTCATTAGGCATTCGTCCTGAGCATCTTCTACCGAGTGATATCGCCGATGTCACCCTCGAAGGGGACGTGCAGGTCGTCGAGCAACTGGGTCACGAAACGCAAATTCATATCCAGATCCCCGCCATCCGTCAGAACCTGGTGTACCGCCAGAATGACGTGGTGTTGGTAGAAGAGGGAGCCACATTCGCTATCGGTCTGCCGCCAGAGCGTTGCCATCTGTTCCGTGAGGATGGTTCCGCATGTCGTCGGCTGCACAAAGAACCGGGCGTTTAAATCCCATAACAAAAGAAAAGCAATGGTCTCAGGAGATAGAATGATGATTACTCTGCGCAAACTTCCAGTGGCAATCGCCGTGACAGCAGGCATTTTGTCTGCGCACGCGGGCGCCGTAGATTTTAAAGGTTACGCCCGTTCGGGTATCGGCTGGACCGGTAGCGGCGGCGCGCAACAGTGTTTCCAGGCAACTGGCGCACAAAGTAAATATCGTCTCGGTAACGAATGTGAAACGTACGCCGAACTGAAATTTGGTCAGGAAGTGTGGAAAGAGGGCGATAAGAGCTTCTACTTCGACACCAACGTCGCTTACTCCGTAGCACAGCAGAACGACTGGGAAGCCACCAGCCCGGCATTCCGTGAAGCGAACGTGCAGGGTAAAAACCTGATCGACGCTCTGCCAGGTTCCACTATCTGGGCCGGTAAGCGCTTCTATCAACGTCACGACGTTCACATGATCGACTTCTACTACTGGGATATCTCCGGTCCGGGTGCAGGTCTGGAAAACGTGGATGTGGGCATCGGTAAACTCTCCTTCGCGGCAACCCGTTCGACCGAAGCAGGCGGCTCCAATGCCTTCGCCAGCGACAATATTCGTGATTACACCTCCTCAACCGCCAACGACGTGTTTGACGTGCGTTTGGGCCAGATGGAAATCAACCCAGGCGGTACCCTGGAGCTGGGTGTGGATTACGGTCACACCAACGTAAATGACGATTACTACCTGCAGCCACAGGCATCGAAAGATGGCTGGATGTTCACCGCTGAACACACCCAGAGCATGCTGAAAGGCTTTAACAAGTTTGTGGTGCAGTACGCCACCGACTCCATGACTTCTCAGGGTAAAGGCCAGGCACAGGGTGCTGGTGTTGGTCTCGGCAATGACGAGAGCGGCAAACTGTACGCGTACGGCATTAACAACGACGGCCACCTGCTGCGTATCCTCGACCACGGTGCAATCTCCCTGGGCGACAGCTGGGACCTGATGTACGTCGGTATGTACCAGGACATCAACTGGGATAACAACAACGGCACCAAATGGTATACCGTCGGTGTTCGTCCGATGTACAAATGGACCCCTATCATGAGCACCTTGCTGGAAGTGGGCTACGACAACGTCAAATCCCAGAACACCGGCGACACCAACAACCAGTACAAAATTACCCTCGCACAACAATGGCAGGCTGGCGACAGCATCTGGTCCCGTCCGGCTATCCGTGTGTTCGCCACCTACGCCAAGTGGGATGAGAAATGGGGTTACGACACTTCCGGCAGCCCAGCGACCAACAACGGAAACTACAACTCCAACTTCGGTATGCAGACCGCTGGCCTTGGCCGTGGCGACAACGACGAGTGGAGCTTCGGTGCCCAGATGGAAATCTGGTGGTAATTCGCAGTTAAGTTAACCCACTGTTATGCCACACAAAGAGGGACGAAAGTCCCTCTGTTTTAGACTCAGCGCGCTATTGCCTGGCTACCGCTGAGCCCTGTCTTTGAGGTGATAAAAATGAAAATGAACAAAAGTCTCATCGCGCTGTGCCTCTCTGCTGGTCTGCTGGCAAGCGTCCCCGCCGTCAGTTTTGCTGAAGTGAATTTCGTGCCGCAGAACACCACTGCCGCACCGGCTATCCCGGCAACTGCGCTACAGCAGTTGGTCTGGACGCCCGTTGATCAAGCTAAAACCCAAACCACTTCTCTCTCCGGTGGCGGTCAGTCGCTAAACGTGCCGGGGATCTCTGGCCCGGTGGCGGCGTACAGCGTCCCGGCAAACATTGGTGAGTTGAACATTACCCTCACCAGTGAAGTGAACAAACAAACCAGCGTGTATGCGCCGAACGTGCTGATTCTGGATCAGAACATGACGCCATCGGCGTTCTTCCCGAGCAGCTACTTTACCTACCAGGAGCCGGGCGTCATGAGCGCCGACCGTCTGGAAGGGGTAATGCGTCTGACCCCAGCATTGGGTCAGCAGAAAATTTATGTGCTGGTGTTCACCACCCCGCAAGATTTGCAGCAAACCACGACCCTGATTGACCCGGCAAAAGCCTACGCTAAAGGTACAGGTAATGCGGTGCCGGATATTCCGGACCCGATTGCCCGGCACGTGACCGAAGGCACGCTGAAGCTGAAAGTGAAAACCTCGTCCGCCTCCAGCGTGCTGGTTGGCCCACTGTTTGGTTCTTCAGGCCCTGGTCCAGTCACCGTGGGTAACACGGCGGCACCGGTTTACAGCGCACCTGCGGCCGCCCCGGCGACGGCGGCAGTCGCAGCCTCAGCCACCGCGGCATCAGCACCGGCAGTGAAGAGCGAACCGGTTCTCAATGACACCGAAAGCTATTTCAACAACGCAATTAAACAGGCTGTGGAAGAGGGCAATATCGATAAAGCCCTGAAACTGTTAAACGAAGCCGAGCGCCTCGGTTCGACTTCAGCGCGTTCCACCTTTATCAGTAGTGTAAAAGGCAAGGGGTAAAAACATCTCCCCACATTGCTGATGTTTAGGCCCTGGCCATTCGGTGCGTCTCCCTCGACGCACCGTTTTTTCTGACGCAACGGCGGATGTTGCATCCCTGTTGCGCCGCCGCGCGGATATTAACGTTTCTTCCTCCCGCTAACCCTTTTCTACGATACAATGCCGATAAGTTTTGTATCGGAGAGTCTGGCATGTCACACCCTGCGCTGGCGCAGCTGCGTGCACTACGCTATTACACCACCCTTCCGGAACTCGATGCGGCGCTGCTCGACTGGCTGCTGCTGGAAGATTCCATGACCAAACGTTTTGAACAGCAGGGCAAGCGCGTCACCGTGACGCTGGTGCGTGAAGATTTCGTGGGTCAGGATGAGGTCGCCGAAGAACTGGCGCTGCTGCCCGCCGAGCCGCGCTACTGGCTGCGTGAGATTTTGCTCTGCGCCGACGGCGAACCCTGGCTTGCCGGGCGAACGGTGGTGCCGGAATCTACCCTGTCGGGACCGGAGCTGGCGCTGCAACAGCTCGGCAAAACCCCGCTGGGGCGCTACCTGTTTACCTCATCCACCTTAACCCGTGATTTTATTGAAATTGGTAAAGATGCAGAGCTGTGGGGGCGTCGTTCCCGCCTTCGGCTGAGCGGAAAACCGCTGCTGTTAACCGAGCTTTTTCTGCCTGCGTCGCCGCTGTACTGAGAGGAAGAGAATTATGGAGAGGAGTCTGACGCAAAATAAGCTCCAGGCTTATAGCCGTCTGATGCGTATTGATAAGCCGATAGGCTCGCTGCTGCTGCTCTGGCCGACGCTGTGGGCGCTGTGGGTAGCCATGCCTGGCGTACCGCCGCTGTGGATCCTCGCGGTGTTCGTGGCGGGGGTGTGGATGATGCGTGCCGCGGGCTGCGTGGTGAACGACTACGCCGACCGTAAAATTGATGGTCACGTCAAACGCACCGCCCATCGCCCGTTACCGAGCGGCGATATCAGCGAGAAAGAGGCGCGCATCCTGTTTGTGGTGCTGGTGGTGCTCTCGTTCCTGCTGGTACTGACGCTCAACACCATGACTATTCTGCTGTCGGTGGCCGGTCTGGCGCTGGCGTGGGTGTATCCGTTTATGAAACGCTACACCCATCTGCCACAGGTGGTGCTGGGCGCGGCGTTTGGCTGGTCTATCCCGATGGCCTATGCCGCGGTCAGTGAATCGTTGCCGCTGAGCTGCTGGCTGATGTTCCTGGCAAATATCTGCTGGACGGTGGCCTACGATACCGAATATGCGATGGTTGACCGGGATGACGATTTAAAGATTGGCGTCAAATCTACCGCGATTCTGTTTGGCAAACACGACAAGCTGATCATCGGGATTTTACAGGTCTTATCGCTGGGATTGATGGTGGCGGTCGGCTGGCTGAGCCATCTGAACTGGGAATTCTACTGGTCGATTTTCATCGCCGGGGCGCTGTTTATTTATCAGCAGAAGCTGATTAAAAACCGCGATCGTGATGCCTGCTTTAAAGCGTTTATGAACAATAACTACGTGGGGCTGGTGTTGTTTATCGGTCTGGCGATGAGCTATATGCTTTAACCTCTTCCCGGCGGCGAAATGCTTGCCGGGCAAAAACAAAAAAGCCGGAGCAACTCACATTGCTCCGGCTTTTTTACGCGCTAAGGTCAGGCGTCCTGATTGGCGCTCTCGACGGTCAGACGCACATCGGAAGCAATCAGCTCCGCCAGCATCTGATACACCTTCAGCGTTTCCGCCGGTTCGGCATCGCCGGTATCACTGATGTATCCTTCGTCACGCAGGGTCAGCACCAGGGTACTGAACACCGCTTTATCGAAGAACTCCGGCGCGTTGATGCCATGCAGCACTGACAGGCGTTGTGCCACGGTGCGGCTCTCTTTCTCCAGCGTGCTGCGGTTGATGGACGGATTCGCACTCAGTAGCCAGAAGGTAATGGCGTAGCGTTGCAGCGTTTCACGGGCACCGGCAGCCAGCAGTTGCAGGGTACGGGAGTGCGACGGATTGACGCTAACGTCGTCATTCTCAACGGTGATCAGCGCCTGACGCTGCATCTCGGCCAGCAGCAGGTCGATAACGCCCGCCAGCTCGTCTTTTTCCCAGCGCAGGAACAGCTCGGCTTTCAGCATCGGGTACAGCACTTCCACATGTCGCACCATCTCCGCGCGGGAGATTTTGCGATGCTGGGTCACAATCGCGGCCAGCAGCGACGGGATCATCAGCATGTGAGTGATGTTGTTGCGATAGTAGGTCATCAGCACTGCCTGCTCGCGCGGCAGGATGATGATATCGCCGATGGTGTCTTTCTCGACTTCGAACTTGTTCATCTGCAACGCGTGATCGATAAGCTCACCGGCGGTGGCAGAGGGCACGGTGGAATCCGAGGAATACGGCACATTGCGCATCAGCTGCAGATAGCAATCGAGCTGCTCGGTTAGCTGTTCACGGGTCAGCGAGCGCTGACGCGAGGCCAGCAGCGCCGTCACACACAGGTTCATGGCGTTGGCCGCCCCGGCGTTGTTAATGCGCACCATCAGGTCTTCGGCGATGTTGTTCACGGTCGGCGTCAGCCAGGCCGGACGAATGGATTCAATCGGGTCGATGGACTCCCGCCACTCCGGCACGTGCTGGTTGAGATAGGTCATCAGCGGCATCGGTTCGCCAAAGTTGACGTAGCCCTGACCGAGATTACGCAGTTTGCTCAGGCCGCGCAGCATCTGCGGCAGGCTCTCTTTCTCTTTGGTCGCCCCGCGCAGCTCTTTGGCGTAGGTGCCCACTTCCATCACGTGCTCGTAGCCGATGTAAATAGGCACAAGGGTGATTGGACGGGTGCCGCCACGCAGCATTGCCTGAATGGTCATAGACAGGGTGCCGGTTTTCGGATCCAGCAGACGACCGGTACGGGAACGCCCACCTTCCACGAAGTACTCAACGGAATAGCCGCGGCTGAACAGCTCGCCTAAGTATTCGCGGAATACGGTGGAATACAGCTTGTTACCCTTGAAGGTACGACGAATAAAGAACGCGCCCAGGCGGCGGAAAATCGGGCCCGCGGGCCAGAAATTCAGGTTGATGCCGGCGGCGATATGCGGCGGTACCAGGCCCTGGTGATAAAGCACGTAAGAGAGCAGCATGTAGTCCATGTGGCTGCGGTGGCAGGGCACATAGACAATCTCATGGCCGTCGTGCGCCAGCTGACGCACGCGCTCGGCGTTATTGACGTTGATCCCCTGGTACAAACGGTTCCAGGTGAAGCCGAGTACGCGGTCGGTGAGACGAATCATCTCGTAAGAGAAGTTGGCGGCAATCTCTTCCATCAGCGCAATGGCGTTCTGCTGTGCTTTTTCATGGGAGATTTTCTTGCTACGCGCTTCGTCTTCCACCGCACGGGCAATCGCTTTGGACGCCAGCAGCTTATTGAACAAGTCCTGACGGGCTGGCAGACGCGGGCCAACGGCAGCCAGACGCTGACGGGCAAAATGGGTACGCGCTACGCGGGCCAGCTTCTGAGCGATGATTTTATCGGTGCCATGCTCGGTGGCCATGCGGCGCAGCGACACGGACGGCGAGAAACGCACGAAGCTGTCGCGACCAAGCCAGGTCACGGCGAAGAATTTCTGGAAGCCGTTCATCATGCGCAGTGGCGGATTAGCTTCGCCTTTTTCACGGCCCGGTGAGCGACCAAACATCACCGACACAGGGACCATTTGCACATCGAGTTCTGGATTGCTGCGATGCAAATCCAGATAATTATGGAAGAGCTTGATAGACTCTTCTTTCGGCGTGTAATACGTAAACGCGCGCGGCCCGCCGTGAATGAACACGTAGCGCGGCAACACGGTGCCGTCGATCTCCAGCGGTTCCAGTGGATCCGGGAGGTCATGCGCCAGACACTGGGCGCGTAAGGTCAGCAGATCTGCTTTCGAGTTATACGGCAGAACATACATAATTGGGCGTGAGGTATCGAGTCCCAGCTCCTCGGCAGGATTTGCCGGGATAGACTTGCTTTTTACCAGCACGCTTAATGGTAAATTCAGTAATTTATAGTAAATTCGTGGCCAGCCAGACATAAACGATGTAAAGCCTCTGGTTAATCATGCAAATGCGCCGCAAGGATAACAGAAAGTGCACAGAATATCTGTTCTACCACGCGCGGCACACACCGACATTGACGCTAATAATGTAAAAGGTTCTTTTGATGGCAAATGATACCACCGGGTTCACCCGAATCTTCAAAGCGGCAGGCTATTCCTGGAAGGGCTTCCGCGCCGCATGGCAAAACGAAGCGGCCTTTCGCCAGGAGGGAACCGCCGCCATTATCGCCGTCATTATTGCCTGTTGGTTAGACGTGGATGCGATAACCCGGGTGCTGCTGATTGGCTCGGTCCTGTTGGTGATGATAGTGGAAATTCTCAACAGTGCGATTGAAGCCGTGGTCGATCGCATCGGCACAGAACGTCACGAGCTGTCCGGGCGAGCAAAAGACATGGGCTCCGCCGCGGTACTGCTGTCGATTATGGTCGCCGTCTTCACCTGGGTGTCGCTGCTGTGGACGCATTTTCGCTAACGCTCGCATAATTACGCAAACGTCTGGTTTTTTGTGCGTTTTGCGGTTCCAAAATCGCCATTAGCTGTATATACTCACAGCATAACTGTATATACACCCAGGGGGCGGAATGAAAGCGTTAACGACCAGGCAGCAAGAGGTGTTCGATCTTATCCGGGATCACATCAGCCAAACGGGCATGCCGCCAACGCGTGCGGAAATCGCGCAGCGCTTGGGGTTCCGTTCCCCGAACGCGGCTGAAGAGCACCTGAAAGCGCTGGCACGTAAAGGCGTAATCGAGATTGTTTCCGGCGCATCCCGCGGTATTCGTCTGCTGATTGAAGAAGAATCAGGCATTCCGCTGATTGGCCGCGTCGCAGCAGGTGAACCCCTGCTGGCACAGCAACATATCGAAGCACATTACCAGGTCGATCCAGCGATGTTTAAGCCGAGCGCTGATTTCCTGCTGCGCGTTAGCGGCATGTCGATGCGTGATATCGGTATTCTCGACGGCGATCTGCTGGCGGTACACAAAACCCAGGACGTGCGTAACGGCCAGGTGGTTGTCGCCCGTATCGATGACGAAGTGACCGTGAAACGCCTGAAAAAGCAGGGCAGCACCGTTGAACTACTGCCGGAAAACAGTGAGTTTTCCCCGATTGTGGTCGATCTGCGCAAGCAGAACTTCTCCATCGAAGGGCTGGCGGTTGGCGTTATCCGCAACGGCGAATGGCAGTAACCGTCTCGCCAGGCCGGAATTAAGTATTTTCAGTGGCGCCGTTCTGGCGCCATTTTGTTATCTTTTTTACCTCATTCACTCTCACAGGTTTTCTCATGTCGCTATTCACCGCTGCGGACAAGGCATTGTGGCGTCTCGCGCTACCGATGATTTTCTCCAACATTACCGTGCCACTGCTTGGGCTGGTGGATACGGCGGTTATCGGCCATCTCGATAGCCCGGTGTACCTCGGCGGCGTGGCGGTCGGATCAATGGCGACCAGCTTCCTGTTTATGCTGCTGCTGTTCCTGCGTATGAGCACGACCGGCCTGACCGCGCAAGCCTTCGGCGCAAAAGATCCTGTTCGCCTCGCCAGAGCGCTGGTACAGCCGTTGCTCCTGGCGCTGGGCGCGGGAGCGGCCATCGTGCTGCTGCGCATCCCGTTGATTGACCTGGCGCTGCATATTGTCGGCGGCAGCGAGGCGGTGCTCGAACAGGCCCGCCGCTTCCTCGAGATTCGTTGGCTGAGCGCGCCTGCATCGCTGGCTAACCTGGTGCTGTTGGGCTGGCTGCTTGGGGTTCAGTATGCGCGGGCCCCGGTGATTTTGCTGGTGGTCGGCAATGTGCTGAACATCGCGCTCGATTTATGGCTGGTGATGGGCCTGCACATGAACGTGCAGGGCGCTGCGCTGGCCACGGTCTGCGCCGAATACGTGACTTTTTTCATCGGCCTACTGATGGTGCGTCGGGTGTTACACCTGCGGGGCATTTCGTGGGCGCTATTGAAAGACGCCTGGCGCGGTAATATTCGCCGCCTGCTGGCGCTCAACCGCGACATCATGCTGCGCTCGCTGCTGCTCCAACTGTGCTTTGGCGCGCTGACGGTAATGGGCGCCCGGCTTGGGAGCGACATCGTCGCGGTCAACGCGGTGCTGATGACCATGCTGACCTTTACCGCCTACGCGCTGGACGGCTTTGCCTACGCGGTGGAAGCCCACTCCGGCCAGGCGTATGGTGCGCGGGATGGCAGCCAGCTCTTGCAGGTCTGGAAAGCGGCGTGCCGTCAATCCGGCATTGTCGCCCTGGCGTTTGCGCTGATTTATGCCCTGGCGGGGGAACACATTGTCGCCATGCTAACGTCCATCACTGAACTGCGTGAACTGGCCGATCGCTACGTTATCTGGCAGGTGGTTTTACCGGTAATAGGCGTGTGGTGTTATCTGCTTGATGGCATGTTTATTGGTGCGACGCGTGGGGCGGAGATGCGTAACAGCATGGCGGTAGCGGCGGCGGGTTTTGCCCTGACTCTGCTCACCGTGCCCGTTTTCGGCAACCACGGATTGTGGCTGGCGCTGGCGGTATTCCTCGCTCTGCGCGGCCTGGCGCTGGCGTGGATTTGGCGGCGTCACTGGCAACACGGAACCTGGTTTTCGTAGCCGCTTCGTTTTTAGTCGATGGTTAAAGATTCTGAATAATCTCCAGCTGGCAAAATCCTTACCTATACTGAATATCACGTCCAGCAGAAAACAGTGTTTTACGGACGATGTTATTTCACTCTCTCCACCGAACTAAGAGGAATGGATCATGAATAAAGACGAAGTCGGCGGTAACTGGAAACAGCTCAAAGGTAAAGTGAAAGAGAAATGGGGTAAGCTGACCGATGATGATTTTACCGTCATTGAAGGTAAGCGCGACCAGCTGGTCGGGAAAATCCAGGAGCGTTACGGCTATGCGAAAGATCAGGCCGAGGACGAAGTGAAAGACTGGGAAACCCGCAACGATTACCGCTGGTAAATAAATGCACTACCCGTGCGTACACGGATGTACAACCCTCAGGGCGGCTTAAAGGCCGCCCAATCTTTTTCTGGCGCTTATTTCTGACCCGGTTTGCGTTTGATGAGGATAGTATGATCGTGACCGCAGCAGTCCTGCGTGCGGCAAGCTTCCACTTCGACACACCCTGAACACAGCCCATGGGCTTCAATAACGTTATGGCGCAGCGCGAATCCCATCCGGGCCGCCAGCGCATGCATAATGTCTTCCACCCCGTCAGCCGCTTCTTCCTTCACCACGCCACAGCGATCGCAGATAAACATCGCCGATGTATGCGAGGGTTTATCGAACAGATGGCACAGCACATAGCTGTTGGTGGACTCCACCTTATGCACAAATCCCTGCTCGAGTAAGAATTCCAGCGCCCGATACACGGTCGGCGGCTTGGCCTGTGGTTCGCTCACTTTCAGCAGGTCCAGCAGGTCATAGGCGCTGATCGCACCCTGTTGCAGCGTCATCAGGCGGAGCACTTCGAGGCGTTGGGGTGTCAGTCGCACGCCACGTTGGGCGCAAAGCCTTTCGGCCTGCACGAGCATGTCTTGTGGAGTGGAGTTGTCCATAGGCGCCTCGAATCGGGTGTAAAGTAAACGCCTACTTTATCATGTTTAGGCCCAAACGCCGATAACCTGCCGAGTGTGCTATACATGACCCAACAACCCAGGAGGGACAAGATGAAAAGACCTGACTGTATTCGACACTGGCGTGAGCTGGAAGAAGCCGATAATTCAACCTATCCCGACAGCAGCGAGCTGTTTTCCATAGGCGCACCGCTGGCGCGTAAGCTCGGGCTGATGCGGCTTGGTATTCATCACGAACGCCTGCCACCGGGCCGCCGCACCTCATATCCTCATGCCGAAAGTGATGAAGAAGAGTTTATCTATGTGGTGAGTGGCCGCCCTCAGGCGTGGATCAACGGCTACCTTTGGCAGCTTGAACCGGGTGATAGTGTGGGCTTTCCATCGGGCACTGGCGTCTGCCACACCTTTATCAACAATACAGAGGCCGACGTAGAATTATTGGTGGTCGGAGAGGCCAATAAAAAGCATAACCGTATTTATTACCCGCTGAATCCGGAATATGCCGCCACTCGTCAGGACCGCTGGGTCGACCATCCGCCACAATTTTTTGGTCCTCACGACGGGAAACCTTCGCGAAAATAACAATCTCTTCTATAAATATTGAGGGGCATCACATAATTCAACCTTAACACAGTGAGCCTTAAGGCAAATCATCCTAATTGGCTGCTTTTTACATCGTTATTCACAGCAATAGTTCGGCCCTTTTCAGCGGATAACTGAACGGGGAAAAACGTTCACCTGCATATAACGAGCATACTGTGAAAAAAAATATTAAATATTCTGTGGTGTCAGCGGCCGTCTCCCTGTTTATGGCAAATCAGGCGGGAGCGGCCAATACCTGGTCCGAGGCAAGAAACGATGCAATGGGGGGAACCGGGGTGGCGTCGGCCAATTATGGCAGCGCGGTGCTGATTAACCCCGCGCTACTGGCGAAGGCACAACCGGACGATGATGTCTCTGTCGTTATTCCATCTGTGGGGGCGCAGATTACCGACAAAGACAATCTTCGCGATCAAATTGACGATATCAGCGATGAAATCAACCACTACAAAAAGGTACTCGATAACCTGACGCCACAAGACATCCTGTTGAACCCTGGCGGCACGTTAAACGAATTCCAGAGTGCGGCGGGGGATCTGGCCGGACAGCTGGAAGACCTGAAAGGAAAAACCGCCCGCGCGACCGCCGGAGCAGGGATCGCCGTTAGCGTGCCAACCTCGGCGGTATCTCTGGCCTTTGTCGCCAAAGCCTATGCTCACGCGCGTGCCAGCTCCAGTATCGATCAGAACGATATCGACTACCTGCGTAACATTCAGAACTCCGACGCGTTCGCGGCTACCCAGGCCGCCAATGCGGTGATCAGCGGCAGCGACGAAATCACCAACAACCTCAACTCAACGGCGTCCGGTAAAGGGGCAATTGTTTCCGATTATGGGATAGCGATTGCGCGCCAATTCGATATCGGCGGCGTGCCGGTGTCGTTGGGTGTGACGCCAAAACTGCAGCAAACCTGGCTCTACAACTACACCACCTCTATCGATGACTATCACAGTGACGACTGGAAAAAGGACAAATACCGTACTGACGACACCGGTTTTAACGTCGATGCCGGTATCGCGGCGGATTTCGGTGAAAACTGGACCCTGGGCCTGAGCGGTCAAAACCTGATGTCGCGTGATATCGACACCAAAGACGTGCGCATCACCAACGGGGCCACCGGGGTGACCACCAACTACAAAGACACCTATCAGATCCGTCCGCTGGTGACGGCTGGCGTGGCGTGGCATACCGATTTTGTGACGCTGAGCGCCGACGGTGACCTGACGGAAACCAAAGGCTTCAAGAGCGAGGACGACTCGCAGTATGTCGGAGTGGGGGCAGAGGTGACACCGCTGAGCTGGCTGGCGGTGCGGGGCGGTTATCGTGCGGATGTGAAGGGTAACGACAGCAACGTCTTCACCGCCGGGGTAGGCTTCGCGCCGTTGAACACCGTGCACGTCGACTTAACGGGGCTGTATGGCGAAGATCAAACCTGGGGCGCGGGCGTGCAGTTGGGCCTGACCTTCTGATTCGCGTTGGTTAATAGGATGAAGCGGAGGCCATGCGCCTCCGCATTTTCTTTGTGCTATAGTAGCGCCCCATTTCCACCGGATGCTCATAAATTCGCCATGCTGCCAGAAACACAATCCACCGCTTATCCTGCTCACCGCTTCTCCATCGCACCGATGCTCGACTGGACGGATCGGCATTGTCGTTACTTCCTGCGCCAGCTGTCTCGCCACACGCTGCTGTACACCGAAATGGTGACCACCGGGGCGATCATTCACGGCAAAGGCGACTACCTGGCCTACAGTGAGGAAGAACATCCGTTGGCATTGCAGCTCGGCGGCAGTGACCCGGCAGCGCTGGCGCACTGCGCTAAGCTTGCGCAAGAGCGCGGTTACGATGAGATCAATCTCAACGTCGGCTGCCCGTCCGACCGCGTACAGAACGGTATGTTCGGTGCCTGCCTGATGGGCAATGCCCAGTTGGTGGCCGATTGCGTCAAAGCGATGCGCGACGTCGTGTCCATTCCGGTGACGGTCAAAACCCGGATCGGCATTGATGACCAGGACAGCTACGAATTCCTCTGTGATTTTATCAACACCGTTTCCGGCAATGGCGAATGCGAGATGTTCATCATCCACGCGCGTAAAGCCTGGCTTTCCGGCCTGAGCCCGAAAGAAAACCGCGAAATTCCCCCGCTGGATTATCCGCGTGTCTATCAGCTCAAGCGTGACTTCCCGCACCTGACAATGTCGATTAACGGCGGCATCAAATCGCTGGCGGAAGCCCACGAGCATTTGCAGCATATGGATGGCGTGATGGTGGGCCGCGAGGCGTATCAGAACCCGGGCATTCTGGCCTCGGTCGATCGTGAGATTTACGGCGTTGACGGGGTTGACCCTGACCCGGTGGCGGTGGTGCGTGCCATGTATCCGTACATTGAGCGCGAGCTGAGTAACGGCACTTATTTAGGCCACGTTACGCGGCACATGCTCGGCTTGTTCCAGGGCATTCCGGGGGCGCGGCAGTGGCGTCGCTACCTCAGCGAGAACGCCCATAAGGCCGGTGCGGACATTGAAGTTTTAGAACAGGCGCTGCAACTGGTGGCGAATAAACGTTAATTTTTACGCTAAAAGTTAGTCTGATTGACCACGCCTCGCACAGTGCTGCGGGGCGTTTTCATTTTTAATCAATGAATTACGTTTTGGCATGATTTTTGTATTTGTCACAGTAAAGGCAGAGAATAATTTCATAAGGGGAATAAGCCATGCTGGAACTGTTATTTATCATCGGATTCTTTGTCATGCTGCTGATCACCGGGGTATCGATGCTGGGTATTCTGGCGGCGATTGTGGTTGCCACCGTATTGATGTTTGTCGGTGGCCTGTTTGCGCTGATGATCAAACTGCTACCGTGGTTGCTGCTTGCCGTCGCCGTGGTGTGGATTATCCGCGCCGTTAAAGCGCCGAAAGTGCCGCAGTACCGTCGCCGTTATTAATGATTGCGGGATACGTCACAACCTGAGAAGGGCAGCGTAGGCAGCGCGTCATAAATCTGTCATTGTTAGCGCGATAATGAATTCATCGCGCTGTACCCTACATACAGCGAACGATAAAAAAAGAAGGGCTTCCCACGGGAAGCCCTCATTATTTCTGCCCGTGCCCCGCTAGGGAATCAACAAGCTTGAACCTTCTGTCGCCCGGCTCTCCAGCGTTTCGTGCGCCTTCTGCGCATCGTGTAAGGCAAATTTCTGGCTGTCGGCCACATCCACTTTAATCACCCCGCTGGCGATCAGTGAAAACAGCTCATTGCTGGCTTCTTCCAGCTCTTCCCGGTTAGTGATATAGCCCTGAAGGGATGGGCGCGTCACATACAGGGACCCTTTTTGATTCAGGATCCCGAGATTCACGCCGGTAACCGCGCCCGAGGAATTACCGAAGCTGACCATCAGGCCTCGGCGTTGCAGACAGTCGAGTGAAGCTTCCCAGGTCTCTTTCCCTACCGAGTCATACACCACGCGCAGCTTTTTACCCTGGGTTATCTCTTTCACCCGTTCTACCAGATTTTCCTCACGATAGTTAATCACCTGCCAGGCCCCGGCCTGAAGCGCGCGCTGCGCCTTTTGCGCTGAGCCCACGGTGCCGATCAGCTGCGCCCCGAGCGCTTTCGCCCACTGGCAGGCAATCAGCCCCACGCCGCCCGCCGCCGCATGGAACAGGAACGGTTCGTTGGGTTTGATTTCCCAGGTTTTACGCAGCAGATAAAACACCGTTAGCCCTTTGAGGAACGAGGCGGCGGCCTGCTCGTAAGAGATGGCCGCAGGCAGAATGGCGGCTTTGTCTGCCGGAACGTTATGCACCGAGCTGTACGCGCCGAGCGCCGATTGCGCATACACCACGCGATCCCCCGCCTTGATGTGCTGCACGCCGCTGCCCACTTTGCTGACCACGCCTGCGGCTTCCGTTCCCAGACCGCTCGGCAAAGCGGGCGGCGGATACAGTCCGCTGCGGATATAGGTATCGATATAGTTAATGCCGATGGCTTTGTTCTCCACCTGGATCTCGTTTTCTTTCGGATCCGCTGGAGTAAATTCCACGGCGTTGAGTACGTCAGGCCCACCGTGTTGATGAAATTCAATGCGCGTTGCCATGCTTCCTCCGTACATATCGTTTAGCAGGGGCATCAGATATGATAATCTTACGACCCACTCTTTAACCCGGTAACTCCATTCACTATGGCAGGAAATAAACCCTTCAACAAACAACAGACTGAGCCACGTGAACGCGATCCGATGGTCGCCGGGCTGAAAGTACCGCCGCACTCGATTGAAGCGGAACAGTCGGTGTTGGGCGGTTTGATGCTGGATAACGAGCGCTGGGACGACGTGGCAGAACGCGTCGTGTCTGAAGATTTCTATACCCGTCCGCATCGCCACATCTTTACCGAGATGGCGAAATTGCATGAGTCGGGTAGCCCGATTGACCTGATTACGCTCGCGGAATCGCTGGAGCGGGAAGGGCAATTGGACAGCGTCGGCGGTTTTGCCTATCTGGCGGAATTGTCGAAAAACACGCCAAGTGCGGCGAACATCAGCGCTTATGCGGACATCGTGCGTGAACGTGCGGTCGTGCGTGACATGATCTCCGTCGCCAACGAAATTGCCGAGGCCGGTTTTGATCCGCAGGGACGCACCAGTGAAGATCTGCTGGATTTAGCCGAATCCCGGGTATTCAAAATCGCGGAAAGCCGGGCCAACAAAGACGAAGGCCCGAAAAATATCGCCGAAGTGCTCGACGCTACCGTGGCGCGTATCGAACAGTTGTTCCAGCAACCGCATGACGGCGTCACCGGGGTGAACACCGGCTATGACGATCTGAACAAGAAAACAGCCGGTTTGCAGCCGTCGGATTTGATTATCGTCGCCGCGCGTCCGTCGATGGGTAAAACGACCTTTGCGATGAACCTCGTCGAAAACGCGGCGATGTTGCAGGATAAGCCGGTGCTTATCTTCAGTCTTGAAATGCCCTCGGAACAGATAATGATGCGTTCTCTGGCCTCACTGTCGCGCGTCGATCAGACCCGAATCCGAACCGGTCAGCTTGATGATGAAGACTGGGCGCGTATTTCGGGCACCATGGGTATTCTGCTGGAAAAACGTAACATCTACATCGATGACTCTTCCGGTCTGACGCCAACGGAAGTGCGCTCCCGCGCGCGCCGCATCGCCCGTGAGCACGGCGGCATCGGCCTGATCATGATCGACTACCTGCAGCTGATGCGCGTCCCGTCATTGTCGGATAACCGTACCCTTGAAATCGCCGAAATCTCGCGTTCTCTTAAAGCGTTAGCCAAAGAGTTGCAGGTGCCGGTGGTGGCGCTGTCGCAGCTGAACCGCTCCCTGGAACAACGTGCGGACAAACGCCCGGTCAACTCCGACCTGCGTGAATCCGGCTCCATCGAACAGGATGCCGACTTAATCATGTTCATCTACCGTGATGAGGTTTATCACGAGAACAGTGACCTGAAAGGCATCGCCGAAATCATTATTGGTAAGCAGCGTAACGGCCCGATCGGTACGGTACGTCTGACGTTCAACGGGCAATGGTCGCGTTTTGATAATTATGCGGGCCCGCAATACGATGATGAGTGATATCTAAGGAATTTAAATGCAAGCGGCAACTGTAGTCATTAACCGCCGCGCTCTGCGACACAATCTGCAACGCCTGCGTGAACTGGCCCCGGCCAGTAAGCTCGTTGCGGTCGTGAAAGCGAACGCCTATGGACACGGTCTTCTGGAGACCGCGCGCACGCTCCCTGACGCCGATGCCTTTGGCGTTGCTCGCCTGGAAGAGGCGCTGTGCCTGCGAGAGGGGGGCATCCGCCAGCCTGTTCTGCTGCTGGAAGGTTTTTTCAATGCCAGCGATCTGCCGCTGATATCAGCCCAGGGTTTTCACACCGCGGTGCATAATCCCGAACAGCTTGAAGCACTGGAGCAGGCAGAATTGCCTGAACCGGTAACGGTGTGGATGAAACTCGATACGGGTATGCACCGTCTGGGCGTGCGTCCGGAAGAGGCCGATGCGTTTTACCAGCGCCTAAGTCAGTGCAAAAACGTGCGCCAGCCGGTGAATGTGGTGAGCCACTTTGCCCGGGCGGATGAGCCTGATTGCGGCGCTACCGAGCAGCAGCTCGATATCTTCACCACCTTCACCGAAGGCAAGCCGGGTCAACGTTCCATCGCCGCGTCCGGCGGGATCCTGCTGTGGCCCCAGTCGCATTTCGACTGGGTGCGCCCGGGCATTATTCTCTACGGCGTCTCGCCGCTGGAAGGTTCACAGTGCGGCGAAGATTTTGGCTTCCAACCCGTGATGTCGCTGACCTCGAGCCTGATAGCGGTACGTGAACACAAAGCTGGCGAGCCGGTAGGCTACGGCGGCACTTGGGTAAGCGAACATGACACCCGTCTCGGCGTGGTCGCTATGGGCTATGGGGATGGTTATCCGCGCGCTGCACCATCCGGCACGCCAGTGCTGGTTAATGGTCGCGAAGTGCCGGTGGTTGGCCGTGTCGCCATGGACATGATTTGCGTCGATCTCGGCCCGCAAGCCGCTGACAAAGCGGGCGACCCGGTGATTCTGTGGGGCAATGGCCTGCCGGTTGAACGCATTGCTGAAATAACGAAAGTAAGTGCTTACGAACTTATCACGCGCCTGACGTCACGGGTAGCGATGAAATACGTCGACTGAAAAGCAGACCGGTGTACGCGTTTGTACCCCGGTCTGAACCCCTCACAGCCGCTTAGCGACGCGCGCGAATAGCTTGCAGAATGGCGTCGCGCAGTTCGATTTCTGTTGCGTCTCGTGCCGTCAATGTTATCCGTCCCCGATCGTTCTCCATCACCAACCGAGCCAGCGTGACCATATCTTCACGGGTGATCCCCGCAGGCAGGCGTGGATCGCTGGTGATCGGGTTGCCGCGATGCACAAAACTTGCCGGTGTGGTGCTGTCAAAGACGGAGTAGCCGACCACAGGATCCTGCGGCAGCGGCTCACCGTTGTAACATAACTGATGCGCCTCATTGATGCTCCAGCGCTCGAGTTGGCTGGTGCGATAGCCATCGCCATTCGCCACAAAACCGACGGCGCGAGTCGCACGATAAGAGACAATAGTGTCCCCGTTATCTTGCTCGCTGGCGCTGCGGCCCAGTTCGATACGGACGCGACAAAATTCATGGGTCGTACGGTTGTATAAATAGCAAGAAGCGAAAGAATTCGCTGGTTGTGTGAACCAGGATATACACATATTGCGTTCCTTCTTTTATTGACAGGGAATGAGTTAATGCATTTCTGATGAAAATGCCACTCAACAATAATCGCCAACGCTAACCTTGAAAATATGCCTGTCGTCATAGGTCATTCACAGTGACGGGCGGTCCATTATTTAATGAGCAATAATTAGCACATTAGTAATGCTTAAATATCAGGCCCAATATGATATTTGGCATAGGCCAAATGCTGTTTTCTCACTTTACTTTTAGGAATCATACTAAAAACTCGCTGATACAGTGGTGATGACATCCTGAGAAAATAAACACAGCAAGAGGTTGCGTTGTTATGCATATTTTAATGATCGATGAGTTGCCGTTTTATATCCATGGTATGAAAGTAGCACTTGGAAAGATAATGCCCGATTGCCAGATTATTGAAGCCACTACTCTCGATGAGGCGATTGTGATTCTCGACCAGAAGCCGGTGACGCTGATCCTGTTGGATGGCGAGTTAGTCTCGACAGCGTTTGTTCAGCGGCTGGCGCAGTATTATCCGCAGATCCCGGTGGTGGTGATGCTGAGAAAAATGGCCGGTAAACCGGTGGGTTACGATCTACGCCACAATATTAAGGGCATCATTACCAAAGAACAAACCGCCGAAAAGATCAGCCTGATCCTGAAAACGGTGATGGCCGGGATTGTCTGTTTTCCCGACCAGTCGGTGGTGGCTTTCAGTGAGAAGAGCGCGCAAACGCCTTCGTTGCTCAGCCAGCGTCAACAGGAGGTTCTGAGCCTTCTGGCGAATGGCGGTACCAATAAACAAATCGGTCGTCAGTTAAATATCAGCGCCGGGACGGTCAAAGTGCATCTGGAATCAATATTTAATCGCTTGCAGGTGCATAACCGCACTCAGGCAGCACGCCTCTGGCTCAAGTATATGGACACACACTAGCGCGTAATTGATCCTCAAAAGGACTACTTTCGAAAATAACCTCAACGTCGTGAAATAATCGATTTAAATTTTGAAGGTGCTGGAAAATAATCCCAAGCAGGGGCTGAAGGACTCATTTATAAACCCTGGAAAGGTGAACAATTCTTCGTCTACAGGCACAGCACAGAATAACCCGCTCTGTGGGAACAGCATTGCTTCCGGATATATTCCTTAGCTGAAATCTGCGCCGTACTCCGTGTGGCGGTACGGCGCAGCGGTTTACTGGCAGGGAGCGACTTCAAGGAAGCGCAGATATTTATCGGGGGTGATATATTTTTTCGACGTTTCCGGACTATAAATAAGGCGCAGGTTACTGCGATAACCTCGGCTGCCATCAACATCGGCACTGTACCAGACCTTGTCTCCGTTTAGCATCGAATTGCGGTAGGCGTCGCCACCAATAACCTTTCCATTGGTAGGGGTTAATCCCCATAACGTTTTACTGTCATCCCATGATGGGTTCAGCTTTTTGGCTTCAGCGCTGGTGATGTACTCTTTTGGCAGGCGGCCGGATTGATTTAATTCTCGCAGCGTGGTCGCAAGCTTGGCCGGATCGTTAATCTTTACCACGCCGCGCTTGACCAACTCTTTATTCAAGGTGCCGACCTCGCCTTCACAGGTCGTTGCCGCCAGCGACGCGTTGCAGATAAAAATCCCCGATAATGCCAGGGCCAGAACCGTTTTATGAATAGCTTTCATCTTTATTCACCTGTTAAGTTGCCGAGTCGATTAACTCAGGAATAATTTCCTTTCCGCATCACGCCGACGAGTTAAACCCGCCAGCACTTTCCCCCCGGCTTTATTCCAGCTTTTGAATTGCAGGGCTGCACCTTGAATATCCCCCGTATTGAGTTTTTTCAGTAAGGTAGATTTTTTCAGACTGCCGACGCCGAGGTTAAAGGCAAAAGAAACCAGGGCATCGAACTGGTTTTGCGTCACGCTGACGGTGAGTAACTTTTTAACGCCCACCTCGGTACGATGTAGATCCTTGCGCAGCAGATTTTTCGCCTCGCCAGTGGTGACTTTAAGCAGCGTATTCATCTCCTCTTTAAGGATCAGATGCCCATAGCCAATGGTCCACAGGCCGACAGCATCGCGATAGCGCGCCAGCTTCAGACCTTCATATTCGCAAATGAGCTGAATGCCTTTATCACCTGTGCTTTCGGGTTTATTACTCATGGTGCGGACTCCTCTGTTTTGGCGATCGGAACCACTTTATTGGTGTACTCATCAATCAACCGCATCACGCTTTCCGGCGGTTCGAGCACCGTAAACTGCATCTCCACGTCCACATGACGACTGTCGCGCCCACCCTGAGTGTCACTGGCGGGGGACATGCTGACGTGAAAACGGCCAAAGTGGTTCTCGCCATTCTGCTGAACCGGGCTTTGAACGCCTTCGGTACGGATCGTCAGGTTGACCTTCATTTTTTCCAGCATCAGGCCACGTGGTGTCGACATGGCTATCAGCGGCAGGTTGAAGTAGTGCTTATCATCCAGCCCCAATTGCACCGTTCGCGGCTGCAAAGTGCCGTCTTCCGCTGGCTCGAAAAAAGGGTCCAGCGCCTTCATGTATTGCTGGGCGATCATTTCGTTCGCGGCGGTCGCGGCGTACTGCATCCCGCGGGTAATATCCTCCAGTGTGACCGGCACATTGGGCATTCCACCTCCTGGCGGCGAGCGATTGCCTTGCTCCGGAGGTGGAGGCGATCCCTCGCTTCCCTGCGGGGGGGTTATTTCAGGCTCGTTATCCTTTCCACCCTGTAACCATTTCTTGAAAGGCATGATTCTCTCCAGAAATGAGGCCACCGGGGGCGGCCTCATTGGCGGTAAAAGGGCAGGTTATTTAGGCTGAGTCTGTGGCGGTGTTTGCGATTGTGGATCTGACGGCGGCGCGGCGGCGGTCACCGGTTTAGTTTTCGCTTCGGTCAGATAATCAATCACGCGCATCAGGGCTTCCGGCGGGTCCTGACGTTTTACCTGGGTGTGGATGGAGTATTTAGCGCGGGTATCGGTGGAGCGTGTCTGTTCCGATTTATGCGACACCTTACCGGACAGCTTAGCCTTGACCGGGCCCCAGCCGAGAGAGACTTCGGTCGAGGCTTCCGCATCGGTGCTGCTTGAGCTGGCTTCGCTTTGACTCACTTCCAGTTCGAAGTCGATGGTCCCTTCTTCGATGGAGATAATCGGGTGCGAAATGGCCGCCAGCAGGGGAATCGACATTTTTTTGGTCAGTACGCCTTTGCTGACGCCTTGCTCATCAACCAGCGTTTCGTCGTAGTCGAATTCAATCGCCACGGCTTTGCCATCTTTAATACACACCGACAGCAGAAAATCGGTATAGGACTTGCTCGCTTGTACCTGGGCTTTAATCATTGCCTGCAGTGGGCCACCAATCATGTGTTCCAGTGGCAGGGCGTTAATCACAGAACCAATAAATTGCGAATCCATAATGTATTCCTCAAGGTAGTCATTGCGCGGTTGCGCAGGATTCAGACTACGGAGGAACAGCGGCGGCCACTATTTGCCGGATGGGGTAACGGACGGCGGGAGAAGCCCGATGACAAATGGCAGAGTCTTTTTTGCCATTCGAGGCAAATCCGGTTTATTGTGTTTATCCCTGCCCCGAAAACTCTGGAGAATCCACCTGTGTTTCAGAACGTTGACGCCTATGCAGGCGACCCCATCCTTTCTTTAATGGAACGGTTTAAAGAAGACACTCGCACCGACAAAGTGAACCTCAGCATTGGCCTGTATTACAACGAAGACGGGATTATCCCGCAGCTGCAGGCCGTGGCAGAAGCAGAGGCGCAGCTGAACGCTCAGCCGCACGGGGCGTCGGTGTATCTGCCGATGGAAGGTCTGAACACCTACCGCACCGGCGTGGCGCCGCTGCTGTTTGGCGCTGACCATCCGGTGCTGAAACAGAACCGCGTGGCGACCATCCAGACGTTGGGCGGTTCCGGCGCGCTGAAAGTGGGGGCGGATTTCCTCAAACATTATTTCCCGGGCTCAAAAGTATCGGTCAGCGATCCAACCTGGGAAAACCACATCGCCATATTTGAAGGGGCTGGATTCGAAGTAAGCACTTACCCTTGGTTCGATTCTGAGACCAACGGCGTGCGTTTCGATGCGTTGCTCGAAAAACTGAATAGCCTGCCTGAAAAAGACATTGTGCTGCTGCATCCGTGCTGCCACAACCCGACGGGTGCGGACCTGACCAACGCCCAATGGGATGCGGTCACTGAGGTGCTGAAAGCGCGGAATCTGATCCCATTCCTCGACATCGCCTATCAGGGCTTTGGCGCGGGCATGGAAGAAGATGCCTACGCTATCCGCACCATCGCGGGCGCAGGTCTGCCGGTGCTGGTCAGCAACTCGTTCTCCAAGATTTTCTCGCTCTATGGTGAGCGCGTGGGCGGCCTGTCGGTCGTCTGCGATGACAGCGAAACCGCAGGTCGCGTGCTCGGTCAGCTAAAAGCGACCGTGCGTCGCATTTACTCCAGCCCGCCGAATTTTGGAGCGCAGGTGGTATCTGCCGTGCTGAACAACGCCGCGCTAAAAGCCTCATGGCTGGCGGAAGTGGAAGCCATGCGCATTCGTATTCTGGCGATGCGTCAGGAACTGGTTAACGCGCTGAAACAGGCGATACCGAACGGCAATTTTGACTACCTGCTCAAGCAGCGTGGGATGTTCAGCTATACCGGGCTGAGTGCGGCTCAGGTCGATCGGTTGCGTGAAGAGTTTGGCGTGTACCTGATTGCCAGCGGCCGCATGTGCGTCGCGGGCCTCAACACTCGCAACGTTCAACGCGTGGCGCAGGCGTTTGCTGCTGTAATGTAAGCGCTCACTTACATTCTCTCTCCCGGCAGGGAGAGAGGTTAACAATCGGATGTTAAAGGAATATCTATGCGCAAGGTTACATTAGCGCTCAGCGCTATCTGCTTGTTGTTTACCGTCAACAGCGCCGTGGTGGATGCACACGCTTCATCACCCTCTCCGCTGTATGTCGGGACAAACGTTGCAAAACTCGCCGAACAGGTGCCGATTCATTGGGTCTCCGTGGCACAGATTGAAAACAGCTTGATGGGCCGCCCACCGATGGCCGTCGGTTTTGATATTGATGATACCGTGCTGTTCTCAAGCCCAGGCTTCTGGCGCGGTAAAAAGACCTTTTCCCCGGACAGTGAAGACTATCTGAAGAATCCGGAATTCTGGGAAAAGATGAACAACGGCTGGGATGCGTTCAGCATCCCGAAAGAAGTGGCCCGCGCGCTGATCGCCCTGCACGTCAAACGTGGGGACAGCATCTATTTCGTCACCGGGCGCAGCCAGACTCAAACCGAAACCGTGTCTAAAACGCTGCAGGATGATTTCCTGATCCCGGCTGCCAACATGAATCCGGTCATTTTTGCAGGCGATAAGGCCGGGCAGAACACTAAGGTTCAGTGGCTGAAGGAGAAGAACATCAAAGTCTTCTATGGCGATTCCGACAATGACATTACTGCCGCCCGCGACGTGGGTGCCCGGGGTATCCGTGTCCTGCGGGCTTCGAACTCCACCTACAAGCCGCTGCCGAATGCCGGGGCGTACGGTGAAGAAGTGATCGTCAATTCTGAATACTGACAATCAAAAACGGCAACCGAGAGGGTTGCCGTTTTTTTAATCAGAAGCGTTTCCCCTTTCTCCCGTCTTGCTGCACACTTAGAAAAGACTTTTTCGCTGAGGGGAACCAAGATGACCATTTCGGAGTTGCTGCAATACTGCATGAACAAGCCCGGAGCCGAACAGAGCGTTCACAGCGACTGGAAGGCTACGCAGATTAAAGTGTCTGATGTGCTGTTTGCGATGGTGAAAGAGGTGGAAGGCCGCCCGGCAACCTCGCTGAAAACCAGCCCGGAACTCGCGGATTTATTGCGTCAGCAGCACAGCGATGTGCGTCCCAGTCAGCATCTCAATAAGGCCCACTGGAGCACGGTATATCTTGACGGGTCACTGCCGGATTCGCAGATTTACTATCTGGTGGATGCTTCTTATCAGCAGGCGATGGGGATGCTGCCTGACCAGGTCAGGCAGCATCTTACAGAGTGATTACAGCAACGGCTTGAGGAAGCGCGCCGTGTGTGAGGCTTCGCACTCCGCGACCGTTTCTGGCGTGCCGGAGACGAGGATCTCCCCGCCGCCGCTGCCGCCTTCCGGGCCGAGATCGACAATCCAGTCTGCGGTTTTGATCACGTCCAGATTGTGCTCGATAACCACGATGGTGTTGCCCTGGTCCCGCAGCTTATGCAGCACGTCCAGCAGTTGCTGGATATCGGCAAAGTGCAGACCGGTGGTCGGTTCATCGAGGATATACAGCGTCTGGCCGGTGCCGCGTTTCGACAGCTCACGCGCCAGCTTCACGCGCTGGGCTTCACCGCCGGAAAGCGTCGTCGCCGACTGACCCAGACGAATGTACGTCAGGCCAACGTCCATCAACGTTTGCAGCTTACGCGCCAGCGCAGGAACGGCATCAAAGAACTCACGCGCTTCTTCAATGGTCATATCCAGCACTTCGTGGATGGTCTTGCCCTTGTACTTAATCTCCAGCGTTTCGCGGTTATAGCGTTTGCCTTTGCACTGATCGCATGGCACGTAGATATCCGGCAGGAAGTGCATCTCTACCTTGATAACGCCATCGCCCTGACAGGCTTCGCAGCGACCGCCGCGCACGTTGAAGCTGAAACGGCCCGGCGTATAACCGCGTGAACGCGATTCCGGCACGCCGGCGAACAGTTCGCGCACTGGCGTAAAGATGCCGGTGTAGGTCGCCGGGTTAGAGCGCGGCGTACGGCCAATCGGGCTCTGATCGATATCAATCACTTTGTCGAAATGCTCAAGGCCCGCGACATCACGATACGGAGCCGGTTCGGCAATGGTCGCACCGTTGAGCTGGCGCTGGGCAATCGGGAACAGCGTATCGTTGATCAGCGTCGATTTACCGGAACCTGACACCCCTGTCACGCAGGTGAACAGGCCAACCGGCACCGTCAGCGTCACGTCTTTGAGGTTGTTGCCGCGCGCACCGGTCAGTTTCAGCACTTTGGCCGGGTCGGCAGGGACACGCTCTTTCGGCACTTCGATTTTACGCTTGCCGCTCATGTACTGGCCGGTCAATGATTCCGGCACTGCCATAATGGCTTCCAGCGGGCCTTCGGCGACCACTTCACCGCCGTGGACGCCAGCGCCTGGGCCGATATCAATCACGTGGTCAGCCGCGCGGATAGCATCTTCGTCATGCTCCACCACAATCACCGTGTTACCGAGATTACGCAGGTGAATCAGCGTGCCGAGCAGGCGTTCGTTATCGCGCTGATGCAGGCCGATAGACGGTTCATCCAGCACGTACATCACGCCCACCAGACCAGCACCAATCTGGCTTGCCAGACGAATACGTTGGGCTTCGCCACCGGAGAGCGTTTCCGCCGAGCGGGAGAGTGAAAGATAGTTCAGACCGACGTTGACCAGGAATCGCAGGCGATCGCCAATCTCTTTCAGCACTTTCTCAGCGATTTTGGCGCGTTGCCCGCTGAGCTTCATGTTCTGGAAGAACTCCATCGCATGGCCGATGCTCATATCTGAAATCGTTGGCAGCGGGGTATTCTCGACGAATACGTGGCGCGCTTCGCGGTTCAGGCGGGTACCGTCACAGCTGGTGCACGGACGGTTGCTGATGAACTTCGCCAGCTCCTCACGCACCGCGTTAGATTCGGTCTCTTTGTAGCGGCGCTCCATATTATGCAGCACGCCTTCGAACGGATGACGACGTACAGACGTATCGCCACGATCGTTCATGTATTTGAATTCAATTGACTCTTTTCCTGAACCGTACAGCACGACTTTCTGCACGTGTGCATTCAGGCTGCCCCACGGGGCTTCAACGTCGAATTCATAATGCTCCGCCAGCGAGCGCAGCATCTGGAAGTAGTAGAAGTTACGGCGATCCCAGCCGCGGATAGCGCCGCCTGCCAGCGAAAGTTCCGGGTTCTGAATGATGCGGTCCGGGTCGAAATATTGCTGCACGCCCAGGCCGTCACAGGTTGGACACGCGCCCGCCGGGTTGTTGAACGAGAACAGACGCGGTTCCAGTTCGCGCATGCTGTAGCCGCAAATCGGACAGGCAAAGTTGGCGGAAAACAGCAGCTCATCGGCTTTCGGGTTGTCCATGTCGGCGACAATCGCGGTGCCGCCAGACAGGTCCAGCGCCGTTTCAAAGGATTCGGCCAGACGCTGGGCCAGATCTTCGCGCACCTTGAAGCGGTCAATCACCACTTCGATGGTGTGTTTCTTTTGCAGCTCGAGCTTCGGCGGATCGGAAAGGTCGCAGACCTCGCCGTCAATACGGGCGCGGATGTAGCCCTGGCTCGCCAGGTTTTCCAGCGTTTTGGTGTGCTCGCCTTTACGCTCTTTAATCACCGGAGCCAGCAGCATCAGGCGTTTACCTTCCGGCTGCGAAAGCACGTTATCGACCATCTGGCTGACGGTTTGTGCCGCCAACGGAACGTCGTGATCCGGGCAGCGCGGCTCGCCCACGCGGGCAAACAGCAGACGCAGATAATCGTGAATTTCGGTGATGGTCCCGACGGTGGAACGCGGGTTATGCGACGTTGATTTTTGCTCAATAGAGATGGCCGGAGACAGCCCCTCGATATGGTCAACGTCGGGTTTTTCCATCAGCGACAGGAACTGACGCGCATAGGCGGAGAGTGATTCCACGTAGCGCCGCTGCCCTTCGGCATACAGCGTATCAAACGCCAGCGAAGATTTTCCTGACCCAGAAAGCCCGGTCACGACAATCAGTTTGTCGCGAGGGATGACGAGGTTGATGTTTTTGAGATTATGGGTGCGGGCGCCCCGAACTTCGATCTTATCCATTCACCTTTCCCGGTAGAGACTCGGAATGCCTGGTTTGCTTGAAGGACAAACGGCGGAAACGGCTAATTATGACACAGTTTGACCTGAATGAATATACAGTAGTGGAATCGTGCTTCAGCGTTTCGCTGCAACGAACTGTATCCAAAATGGATTACTGGAATCCGGCTCGCAAACTATCAAATCGACACTTTGTAATGCTACAATCCCCCGTTTACACTATAAAGAAATGTTTCAGGAGACACGATCATGGCCAGCAGAGGCGTAAACAAGGTGATTCTCGTCGGTAATCTGGGTCAGGACCCGGAAGTACGCTATATGCCGAGTGGTGGTGCAGTTGCCAACATTACGCTGGCTACTTCTGAATCCTGGCGTGATAAAGCGACCGGCGAAATGAAAGAGCAGACTGAATGGCACCGCGTCGTGCTGTTCGGCAAACTGGCGGAAGTGGCCGGTGAATATCTGCGTAAAGGTTCCCAGGTCTATATCGAAGGCCAACTGCGTACTCGCAAATGGACCGATCAGTCCGGCGCTGAAAAATACACCACGGAAGTCGTGGTCAACGTTGGCGGCACCATGCAGATGCTCGGCGGCCGTCAGGGCGGCGGCGCACCAGCAGGTGGCGGTCAGCAGCAGGGTGGCGGAAGCTGGGGTCAACCACAGCAGCCACAGGGCGGCAACCAGTTCAGCGGCGGCGCGCAGTCCCGTCCGCAGCAGCAGCCGTCCTCCGCTCCGGCACCGTCTAACGAACCGCCGATGGATTTCGACGACGATATCCCGTTCTAAAAATACCTGAGTGTATTTTAGTGATATTTAATTCTCTAAGCCCCGTAATTCGGGGCTTTTTTATTTTTGATAAAATGAAGTTTAATTAATTTTTTTCGATGTGACTATCAACTATTTCAAAAGCAATGAATAACATTCGGAAGAGATAACAGTGACGAAATGCCTGGAGTTATCCATCGGGATGAAAATTAATATTTTTATTGTCATTGCGACCCCTGTCACTTAAATAGCTCAATTCTAACGATTACTCAGCCTTTTGACTATTGAAGAAATAGGCGGTGGCTATCCGGCATTTATTGTAATCCGTTGATATCTTTCTTGTGTATATCAGTTTGATGATGATTTGTCAGGTTTTTTGTTATTTCAGAATGCAATGTTCTAAATAATAGCCTGATGGCTTTTTTATTCTGCTTTTTTGCATTTTGTTTTTATTTCAAATATAAGAAAGGAGAACCAATTGGTATCCAGGTGAAATATAGGTATCTATACGAGAGAGGGTAGGGATTATGAATAAATTGATTTTAAATAGTGGTATTTTATTGTTTATGTCACCCCTTGTTGCTTTGGCGGCCATGAATAATCAAATGACGCAAGATAATGGGGCAGCTGTTGGTGACAACCAAAACTCACAAACTGCCGGACCTAATGGCCCAACGCTACTGCAGGATGGTCACCTGATTCAGAAGTTACAACGATTCGATCGCGAACGGATACCCGAGCGTGTCGTCCATGCCCGCGGCACGGGGGTATATGGTGTGTTCAAAGCAGAAAAGGACATTACAGACTTATCACAGGCTGCAGTCTTTACCTCAGGTACCACAACCCCCGTGTTTGTTCGCTTCTCTACGGTTATCCATTCAAAAGGGTCGCCGGAGGAATTACGCGATCCTCATGGATTTGCCATCAAATTTTATACCTCAGCGGGGAATTGGGATTTAGTCGGTTTAAGTGAGCCCATATTCTTTATTCGTGATGCAATGAAGTTTCCAGATATGATTCACTCACTTAAGCCATCACCTGTTACCAATGTGCAGGACCCTAACAGATACTATGATTTTTTCAGCCATCAGCCTGAAAGTACCCATATGCTGACCCGTATTTTTTCGTATCAGGGTATACCCACGTCCTATCGAAAAATGGATGGTTTTGGCGTGCATGCCTTCAAGTTTGTAAACAGCAAAGGTGAAATTAACTATGTTAAATTCCATTTCAAAAGTCGCCAGGGGGTAGCGGGTTATAGTGGTGCGCAGGCTAAAGTGCAACAAGCTAAAGATTTTAATAATCTGACCAACGATCTGTACAACACGATTAATGCAGGAGAATACCCGGTTTGGGATTTATACATTCAAACGCTCAAGCCAGAACAGCTTGATAATTTCACTTACAACCCTTTGGATGACACGAAAGAGTGGCTTAATGTACCCGAAACAAAAATTGGCACACTAACACTCAATAAAGTTCCGGAAAATTTCTTCGAAACAACAGAGCAGGTCGCTTTTGATCCTTCTAATCTTGTGCCGGGGATTGAACCGTCCGAGGACAGGATGTTACAGGGAAGACTCTTCTCCTATGCTGATACGCACATGTATCGTCTTGGAGCAAACTACCAAAGTATTCCCATCAATCGTCCGAAAGTAGAGGTTCGAAATTATAATCAAGAAGGTAGTGGACACCAGGGAATGACTAAAGGAGATGTGAATTATCAGCCTTCGGTTACCCGCGATGCTTTTAAAGACGATCCTGCTTACAAAAAAAGCACGCCAGCCCTGAATGGTACTGTGCAACAAAAAATTATTGCGAAAACTGATAATTTTACGCAGGCAGGTGTTTATTACCGTTCATTAAGCCCACAGCAGCAAAACGACCTTATTGAAGACTTGGGTAACGATCTGATGCAGGTCAAAAACCAGCAAGTTCGACAGACTATGCTGAGTTATTTCTACCGTGCCGATACTGATTATGGAAAGCGTCTTGCAACGCATACAAAAGATGATGTTGCAGTGATAAAAACAATGGCTGAAGCACTGTCTGACTAAAATTAAGGAGCCTGCCTGTGAAAACAGGCAGGGAATAACGTTGAGAAAAATTTACTCTTTATCATGCCTTTGTGCGCTTTTTTTTATCCAGTCAGCTATGGCCGCGTTGAGTCCCCAGACGATTGATGCCGCTCGCAACGGTGAAATAAAGGTTATAAAAGCCCAGATTGCGTCCGGTCTTGACGTGAATGCAGCAGATGCACAGGGTTACACTTTACTTATATTGGCTGTCTATCATGGTCAATATGCCATGGCAGAATATCTGTTATCCCAAGGTGCTGACCCTTCAGCATTAGATAATAACGGAAGAAGTGCGCTGATGGGCGCGGCATTTAAGGGGGATATCGCGGGCGCAAAAATTCTTTTTAGCGATCCACGCACTAACGTCAACCAGCAAAATAATATCGGCCAGACTGCGGCTATGTATGCCGCACTGTTTGGGCACAAAGCCTTTTTAGAATATCTGCTTGAACAGGGGGCTGATTTCAGCCTCGCCGACGCAAAAGGCAATAGTGCAGCGACACTGGCAAAGCAGCAGGGCAATACCACATTATCTGATTGGATTATTTCTCACAGCTAGTGATCTTTAGCCGCACTGGATGCAAAAAGGCCAGTCACTTGTATGGCTGGCCTTTTTGTTTTTCAGCGTTCGCTATTTTTTATGAATGTGTCCACGTCGTGCGCGAGTGGAATAGCGTCAATGGCACCAAATTTCGTGCAGGTCAATGCGCCGCAGACATTCGCCCAGCGCACCGCATGCAGGAATTCTGACTCGTCGTCTAA
Organism: Scandinavium sp. M-37; assembly: GCF_043558715.1. Classification (NCBI taxonomy): domain Bacteria; kingdom Pseudomonadati; phylum Pseudomonadota; class Gammaproteobacteria; order Enterobacterales; family Enterobacteriaceae; genus Scandinavium; species Scandinavium sp. M-37. The sequence continues at coordinate 67,686 of NZ_JBIGIN010000009.1, read as the reverse complement.
CCTGCAGCCGGATTGGGCAACCTGGGCTAACAATGCGCCAATAAACGCATCACCCGCCCCGGTCGAATCAATGGCATCCACGGGTACAGAGGGGACGAGTTGTTGCCCGCCGGATTGATGACTGACCCATGTTCCCCGTCGACCACAGGTGACGGCCACATAGCTGACACCCGCCTCGTGCAACTGGCGGCCCCCTTCGCTATTGGTCTTCGCCCCGGTAATGCAGTGCAGTTCCTCTTCACTGACTTTGACGATATCCGCCTGCTGAAACCACGGCGTGCAACGGGCGATAAACCGTTGCGGATCCTGACCCCACAAGCCGTCCCGATAATTGGGATCAAATGAGATCAACACCCCACGCTGTTTAGCTTCATGCAGCAGGCGCTGATAGGTGGCATAAAGTTCACCGTCCAACAGGCCAGTGGCGGCCCCAAAATGAACGATGCCGACATTATCAAGAAAATCAGCGGGAATATCCCGCCACGAAAGATCGCCATCGGCGCCACGGCAAAAGGTAAAATCGCGCTCACCGTCGTCCTGTAAACCGACAAAGGCTAACGTAGTGGGTGTGGCGCAGCGCGTCACGCCAGTGCGCTCAATGCCCTCAGATTCCAGGGTGTGCAGCAGGAAATCGCCGAAGGGATCGTGGCCGACTTTCGCCGCCAGCTTCGCGTAACCGCCGCTACGGTTGATGGCTGCGGCAACGTTAGCGGGGGCGCCCCCGGCTTTTTTGAGGAAGCGAGCCCCCTGTTTCAGGCCCAGTCCAATGTCGGTGCAGACAAAATCAATTAACAGTTCACCAATGCAGGCAATGTGATATCCACCCATTAACGTTGTCCTTCCGCCGTTGCGCCGGGAGTCGGTGTCGCTCTGAAGGCGTTCACGGTTTTATCAATCACCACCTGGCCGTCAGTGCCTGAATCCAGCACCGTATTTTGCTGCGAGGCGGGTTCTATCTGCACGGCAGTCACCGTCAGCGCTTCGAGACCCTGAGTAGACAGCAACGCGTTGACCTGAGTCGAGAAACAGGCGCTGGCGTCTGCTGCCTCCTGCACGGTGGAAGTTTCGGTAGTAGCAACAATCGGGTTATTAGAAATCGTATTTCCTTTGCCGGAAACGACCCGAATAATGACCGGTGTCGCGCCTGTTGGCGTAATATATTGCGTATCAATGGTCTCGGAAATATGGTTGGCAACGATCGAGTTATTATCGCCACTGATATACAGCAGGCCATATAAATCATCTAACCCATTGTTGTAGGCCTGCATCGGGGCCCAGGGTTCACGCTCGCGGAAGAAATGGTTGGACGATACCAGGTTTTCAGAACTGCCTTCCTCCATTATCAACATGCCAGGGTAAAATGAATGGAATCGGTTGCTGCTGATTGAGGAGCGAACCACATTCGAGAAATGAACGCTGCTTTTTCCGCGCGGGAATATATTGTTGGCGGTAATTAACAGGCCACCGAAGTTTTCTGCGTACAGAGAATAACCACGGTAACCTGCCCCAATCAGATTATCGGTTATTTTAGATGCCTGACCGGACTCGCGTAACTCGATGCAGTTCCCACATTCAGCGATGAAGTTGTTATGGATAGCCAGGGCGTCAGCATTATAAATTGTCACCCCGTGTTCAAGATAGACCAGCCCCATGCCGCTGATACGGAAGGAATCCTGCGCGCTGGCAATGTAGATGCCGGTCTTACCGTTAAGGTAGCTGTTCTCCGGGTCATTGCTGCCAGAGTTGTCATCGACAAAGTGCAAACCGTCAATACAGAAGTCAGCAAATTCGACGGAGCTTATTCGCGGATCTCCGCTGCGGGCGATATAGAATGCGGCCCCGGCGGATTCCGCTGCGCCATCTTCCGGTGACATATCTACCAGAATACGGCTGCCACCCGGCCATAACTCGTGCCAGTTTGGCCAATTACTCTTGGGAGTATTAAAACGGATGCTGGACGAGGTGAAACCATGTCCGGAACCCATGATTTTCAGATAGCTAATATCTATCACCACCTGAGTGAGAAGATGATAATCACCCGGTGGAATATAAATTACCGCGCCGGGTTTACCACCTTCATTCGCATTGGTGTCAGTTTGTCGGCTTTTAATATCGGCAATCATGCTATTAATCACTTCACCAATGTCAGTGTACGGATTACCTGTGTCCCATTCCGTGACATCGTAATAATTATTACTCGACATATATTAAGTCCTTCTGTGACATTAAATTAAACAGGTTTATTACTGCGGATAAGCAGCACGATAGTGGGTGACTATGGCCGGGGTGCCCGTGAGGTGTATTTGCGTCAGCGTACTGCATGAATAATAACGTCGCGTCCCGCAGATGCTGCCCGCGTTGGCAAAGACTTCAACGATCCCGGCGTCGAAGCACAGCGTGACATCTTCCACGTTCGCCACTGGCGCATGATATCGGCCATCATCCTGACCTTTTTCGCGCAGCGTCAGCAACTTACCGTCATATTCGAGAACAATTTCCTGACCGCTGTCTCCGCTGAGGGTCAGACAAAAAGCGGCTGTCGGGCTAAACGCGATCGCACAGGCTTTGCTGCCCTTAGTCTCCGACCAGGCAACGTTATCAGCCAGTCTGGTCTGACCGATGATCAGTGATTCGGGCGGTAAAACAGGCGTCATGCAGAGCTGCCGTTGCGCATTGAGATGAAAGCGGCGCGGTAAAGACATTTCGCCGCAATAGCTAGAGTCGACGCTTTTTTGCGTGGCCCAGTTATACAGCCAGGCAAAGCCGGTACGCGCATCTTCTTCACCCCAGGTTTGCAGGGCATAGAAATCGGTGCCGAAATCCAGCATTTGCAGCGGGTGTGCTGATGGGGTGAAATAGCCGTCGCGGAAATCGCCGGTTTGGGCAAACAGCAGGTTGTGACGGCCGGTGACGGGTTCGGTATAGCCTACGACGCCGATGATTAACACCCACACGCCATCCAGACAGAAAAAGTCCGGACATTCCACGCAGCGGCCACCGTTTTCGCGAAAGTAGGCCGGGGCCACGTACAGCACATGGTGAAACGCCCAGCTTTCACTGTCTGTGGAGTGAAACAGCAGCATTGCCGGGTCGCCGTTTACGGCGGCACCGAGGATCATATAGAAGGTGGCATCTGCCTCTTCATACCAGACTTTCGGATCGCGGAAATCACAGTCGACGCCGGGAGGCAGCTCCGTTAGGACCGTTTTCACTGAGGCGGGTTTGTCGTAACTTTGCAGCGGCACGGCCATTTTCTGAATTTCGCGGTAGCCGCGATATAAATCGTAAGCGGGCAGTCGCTCGGTATACCAGAAACGGGTTTGCCCTTGCGCATCAATAAACGCGCTACCGGAGAAGGCACCGCCTGTCGCCCCCAGAGCTGCCAGATTTTGTTCCGGCTGGAGAAAGACCGGGTAGTGTCGCCAGTGATAAAGGTCTTTGCTCACCGCGTGGTTCCAGTGCATTGGCCCCCACTGGGTGCTGTGCGGGTGATACTGATAAAACAGGTGCCATTCGTCGCCTTTGCGATGCAGGCCATTAGGATCGTTCATCCAGCCGGTGTGTGGAGAAAAATGCAGCGCCGGGCGTAACGGATCCTGCAAATAGCCGTTGGCAATATCGGAGTCGCTCAACAACCGGAGGGCGTTGTCCTGAGTGGCGATGAAACTGACCCCGTTTTCGGGCAGCGTATCCGGATGCCAGGTATAGCACAGCGAGATCTCGCAGTGCTCAGGCAACCACTCCAGGCTGGCTATTCCGTCCTGCCATGCGGTCCAGGTAAAATAGTGGTAGTAGCGGGGCGCGGTGGTGATTTTAAAGAGCACCTCATTTTCCATACGGATGGAAAACAGAGGGAAGCTGGCTGGCTTTGTTTCTTTCAGCCATAAATCAATCCGCTGGCCTTGCTTAACATTAAACGACAGGGACATCTTTATACTCCTGAGTCTGGGCAGTGCTGTTTTGCAGTTCACGTTTCGCAAGATCGACTTTAATGGTTTCGAGCAAGGTGTTGTTCAGTTTGAAATAGCGCACTATCCAGGCGCTGATGAAATAGCTCACCATCGGTAATAACGAGAACATGATAATAATGCCCTGTAAGGTCTGTTCATTTTGCTGCGGCTTATTGGCAATATAACCGGTGTACGACAAGATCCAGGCGACAATTGCCCCAGCGACGGCCAGGCCCATTTTCAGCATGAACAGGTTTCCGGCAAACGAAATACCGGTCAGGCGTTTGCCTAATTTCCAGTCACCGTAATCGTCGACATCAGACATCATTGCCCACAAAATAGGGCCAGACTGAATCAGGTGCAGAATATTAATCACAATAAACAGTGCCAGCAGTGGCGTCAGTGAATGTGGATCGACAAACCACAGGGCGAAAGAAAGGATGCCGAGAATAATATTAATAATACGGAACAGTTTGATTTTATCAAAACGATCGGTCAGCGGTTTTGCAATAACGCTACCCAACATATTGCAGGCCACGCCGAGGGCCATAAAGAAGGTGATAAATCCAACGGAGGCCTGCATCACGTAGGTGGCATAATAGATGGTCACCGCCCCGCGAATAAAAGCCGGGAAAACGTTCAGGAAGGTAATCGTTATCATTAACAGCCATTGATCATTTTTAATAATGTCTTTGAGATCCTTCCTTAAGGTGTCATTGGCTTTAATGGAGACCACGCGCTCTTTGATACTGGAGAAACAGAACAGGAACATTAACGTCGCTGCGCCGCCCATGATCATCATCGTCCCCTGGAAGCCGGACGCCCGGTTGCCATCACCCAGCCAGTCGGTTAACGGTAAAATCGAGGAGGAGACGATAAGTGTCGCCAGGCCGTTGAGGAAGAAGCGCCATGACAGGCAGCCCAGACGTTCTTTTTGGTTGAGGGTAATGACGCCTGCTACCGAGCAATATGGGATATTGATGGCAGTATAAATCAATGACATGACTAAGTAGGTGACCCAGGCATAGATGATTTTTCCGTTCATGCTCAGGTCGGGCGTGGTGAACATTAACACTGCGCCAAGGCCAAATGGCACGGCCATCCACAGCAGCCAGGGCCGGAATTTACCCCAGCGGGTTCGGGTACGGTCGCAAATTGCGCCCATGACCGGATCGCTAAAGGCGTCAAAAATACGGATCACCAGAAAGAGGGTGCCAACAATTCCAGGATCAAGGCCATACACGTCGGTATAAAACCAGGTTAAATAGAGCGCCAGCACGCTCCAAATCATACAGGAACCGGCATCACCCATACCGTAGCCGATCTTTTCTTTGAGGCTCAATTTTTCATAAGCACTGTGTTTTTCTGCTACTGTAGCAGACATAAATATCCCTCAATATTGTTCTGTCATAAATACAATGCATGGAGTATTGCGACCCATGCCGGAGTAAATACAGGGGAGTATTATCTCTCCTTCAAAATTCATGGTGTTCAGAAATGTAAAACTTACAGCGTAGTAATATTAAGATTGATACTGCTCTCACGAATAATTAAGCGCGAGACTATTTCATACATTTCGATACTCTCCTGCTTGTTGTTATTGCTGACCATCTGGAACGCCAGGTGTGCGATCTCATTGATCGGTTGTGCAACGCTGGTGATTTTTTTCGTCTGCGCCAATAACGTATTATCGAAACTGACGATGGCAATGTCCTGTGGAACGGATATGCCCTTATTGTTTAACCCATCAATAATATAACTGGCGGCAACATCGTTATAGACCATCAGGCACGTACATACCGTTTCCCGGCTGGCTAATCTTTCGATAATGTCATCCAGGATACTGATATGCCCAGATATTTTTTCACCTTCGCCTTTCGCTATCCAGAATTGATTCTGTGGGTTAAGGGCTAATCCGTAGCCGGTGATCTTTTTGCTCCAGGCTGACACTTTACGATTGTCGACGCCCTCCTGTGCAATAAAACCTAAGGCGGTGTGTCCGGTCTGGATAAAATGCTCGGCAATATTTTCCGCGCCTTTGCTCTGATTAATCGATACCGAGTTAAAAAACCGAGAAACCTGTGTCACAACCGCAACCGGAATGTGGGTGGCTGCCAGCCACTCCGCAAGTTCCGCTTCCGCTTCTGTGGGGATCCACAGCAGACAGTCAATTCCCATCCCGATCAGGGTATGAATAATCTGTTTATCCTGCTGCGGTTGGTTCTGGTGTGTTTTCACGATCACCGTCTTGCCAATGTATCGCGCTTCTTCCTCAAAGGTGGCCAGCAGTTCACAAAAGTGCGGGTTAACCAGGTTCGGCAGAACGACGGCTACCAGACCAGAACGTTTACCGCTCAGTTGAAACGCGCTTTTACTGGGCACATAACACAGGTAATCCATCGCATCCCGCACCGCCTGACGTGTTTCTGGCACCACGCTGGGATGATTGTTCAGCACCCGCGATACGGTAGCCGTTGATACTCCTGCTTTTTTTGCGACATCTTTAATGGAAGCCATAATGATGAAATGTGCCCTCTAAACCGTGAAGTCACTATAAAGTGTGATAGAGGTCAAAAATGTAAGCCAGTTCACATGTTGTTGCGTTACATGAAACCCGGTTCATGCTCTCACTTCTTCAGATCCATAAGATGCAAAAAAGGCCAGTCACTTGCATGACTGGCCTTTCACCCTCGCGGGAAAGCAGTGTGGTGCGGATGTCGCCTGTCAGGTCACGACCATTGGCCATTCTGACGGGACCGGAGTCTGACTCATCACTTCTATCATTACGTCTTTAATGTTGTTCCAGACGATGGACATATCGTGCAGGGTAATCCCCAACAGGCCAGTGGCAAACCAGCACGAGGCGACGACACCGAGTAAACTGCAAATAACTGCCAGCCCGGCGTAATCGGACTTTCGGAGCTGAATTTTTAAGGTGCTGGCGAGAAACATCAGCACGGCGCTAACGATTGGCCAGCGAAGAAGAACCACGCCGGTGGTGACTGAAACCATGAAACATACCCTCTGACTATCGGCAGGCATCGACCAATACAATGAAACACTGTTTCGCGTTTCACAAGAATATGTGAACTATATCACGTTTGTTGTTTTATTCGCCACTGTCAGGATGAAAATTTTCATACTCTGCAAGCAGACATTTTGTGGGAACCATTGATGGGAAGAATATATTCTCCGCGCCTTTTGGGAAGGGTTATCTGGTAATTCAGTGGGATAGCAAATCGTCACAACGTTTAAGCATTTGTACAATATTTACATTATGAAATAGTTGGCTTATGCTTTCTGGACAATAATTTTTACTTGCGATCAATTAATCAGCTATTGATTTTATTGACTATTTTATTTTTTGTAATTCTTTTAAGACAACACAGTGTGTTTTGTTACCCTGAGCTTACACTTTAATGATTAACCTGTGCTTAATCATGCAAATCAGTATCTGATTTATTCATTGCGGGTTTCGACACTAACGAACCTGTGATTGAAAAAATGAAAAAAGAGAGACTACACACAGCAATTAACGATGCAGAACTCAGTCTGCATCGACTGGCCAAACTCATGCCCGGGCTGTCGGCACACCGACGGCTGGCCGACGTTTTGCAGCTGATTCACGGCGTGTTTGAGGCACGTATGTCCTGGATAATGCTGGAAACTGACGAGCTACGGCATCTGGAAGTGCTGGGCGATTCGCTACCCAACGATAGCGCCGAACGTTTGCTGGCTGAGCTGCGCCAGCATCGGGCGCCGTGGCGGGTCAAGTGTTGGCACAAAAATGTCGGTCGGTTGCTCTATCCTGAGGATCATCCTTTGGCGCAGGAATTAAAATGCGGCGTGCTCTGCCGTATATTCCCCTTGCAGGATGATGCCCGCGCCTTTCTATTTTTGGCGTTTGATCAGCCTTTATTAGCGCCCGCAGTATTGCGCAGCGTGGCGCAGATTATTGCTGAAAAATTGCATGACGCAATGACCGAACTAATATCCCGGGAGCGCACCGCCGTTGAGCTTAAAAATATTATCAATCAATATCGTATTCTGTTTGACCGCGCGCCGGTGTTAATGAACTCTTTTGATAAACATAATCGCTGTACCTTATGGAACGGTGAATGCGAGCGGGTATTCGGCTGGACGCTGGAGGAAGTTAATCGTGAAGCGGATCCGCTGGCGCTGTTTTATCCCGATCCGGAGGTCCGCCAGCGGGTGCGCGAAACCATCAATACCTCGCCTTCGCTTGAGATGCATGAATGGTACCCGCAACGCCGTGACGGAGCTGTCCTGGCGACGCTGTGGTCCAATATTATCTTGTCCGACGGCGAAATCATGAATATTGGCGTGGATATCACCGAGCGCAAACGTACTGAGAATTTGCTGGCGTTCCAGGCCACGACCGACGCGCTGACCTGCTGTTATAACCGGTTGGCTATTCTCGATCACCTGCAAAAAAGCCTCGACAATTGTCAGGCAGAACAGCACGAGACGCATTTTGCGATGGTGATGATCGACCTGGATCATTTCAAACAAATCAATGACCAATGGGGGCATGCGGCGGGCGACGAGGCGCTGGTCTATTTCTGCCAACGTATTCGCGAGCAGTGTGGGGGCCAGCCGCGATTGGGGCGGCTCGGCGGCGAAGAGTTCCTGCTGCTGCTGCCTGTCGCCGACCCCGGTGAGGCCATCGCGTTTACCGACCGGCTGCGCGCCCAGCTGTTGGCCGCCCCTTTCACCCGGGATGACGCCTCGCTGACGTTATCCTTCAGCGCCGGCGTACTTGTTGTTTGCCAGCGGCATTATGAACGTGCGGTGTTATTAACCTTGGTGGATAACGCCCTTTATGATGCCAAACGAACCGGGCGTGGGAAAACGGTAGTGGCATCATTAATGCAGTAATTTTAAACGGTTGTTTAATAAATAGCTGACTTAATAAAAACGTCAGCCCCGCTTTAAGTTTGCCTTACGGGAAAATATTATCGTCATAACTCAATAATCGTTTTTTGAAGCTAAAAGACGGTTGCTAATGTTGAGTGATTCATGCAACGTAATCACCTGTCAGAAAGCGTCCAGCCTGAATAACAGGCACATAAAATGCAGGGATATCAGGCTGAATATGAATCAGAGTGCGCGAAGCTACGTGCTGAGGGGCTTGGGGGTGATCATCGTCGTGCTCTTGCCGGTGATGCTTGCGCTTTGGTTTTCACAGCTCAGAGCGGAATCTGAAACCCATAATCAACTCAATACCTTTGCGCGTATCGCCCTGAACAAAACGGAGCAGGTGATTCGGCAGGCCGATCTGGCTCGCGATGCCGCCGAGCGTTACACCGGCGCTATTTGTTCGCCAGAACACCAGCAGCAGATGTTAAATATCATTCGTGGACGTCTGTATGTCGCCGATTTAATTTACGCCCACGGCAATCAATTTATCTGTTCTACCGCCGTACATCCTAATAATGGCTGGTCGATGCCTGCACCGAATTACCAGCGTAAACCCAATATTTCTATTTATTATTATCGCGATACCCCCTTTTATCCGGGGTATAAAATGACCTACATGCAGCGTGGAAATTACGTCGCGGTGATTAATCCTTTGTCCTATGGGGAAATCGTCACTGAGGACGATGATCTGGCCTTTGGGGTGTATGACACCAAAACCAATGCGTTCTTTTCCGTCAGTGAAAACACCAGCCCGACCGTCTTAATGCCGCTGATCCGCGACACTGAGTCTGTTTTCCAGCGCGACAACCGTTTTTATACCATTGCGCTTGCTGAGCATCGGCCCATCGCCGTTATTATTTCCTCACCAGATTCACGCTATTACCAGAACTTGCGTCACCAACTGACCCTGACGTTGCCGCTGGGGTTAATTTGCAGCCTTTTGATTCTATTAGTCTGGTCGCGTACCCGTCAGCGTTTAAATTCGCCGAAGCGTCTGTTACAGCGTGCATTGAATAAGCAACAACTGCGCCTGCACTATCAGCCGATTATCGATATCAAACATAATAAGTGTGTCGGTGCCGAGGCGCTGCTGCGCTGGCCGGGGTTTGATGGGCCAGTGATGAGCCCGGCGGAGTTTATTCCGCTGGCAGAGAAAGAAGGGCTGATTGAGCAGGTGACGGACTATGTGGTGGAAACGGTGTTTACCGATCTCGGGCGTTTCCTGCAACACAATCCGCAGCTGTATGTTTCCATCAACCTGTCGGCGTCAGATTTTCACTCATCGCGCCTGATTGCGATGATTTCCGATAAGGCTCAGGCGTATCGGGTTCGTGCGCAGCAGATTAAAATTGAGGTCACAGAACGCGGATTTATTGATGTGCCGAAAACCACCCCGGTTATCCAGGCGTTTCGTCAGGCGGGTTATGAAGTGGCGATTGATGACTTCGGGACCGGTTATTCCAACCTGCACAATCTCTATTCCCTGAACGTCGATATTCTGAAAATCGATAAATCGTTCATTGATACGCTCACCACCAACAGCACCAGCCATTTGATTGCCGAGCACATCATCGAGATGGCGCAAAGCCTGCGGCTGAAAACCATCGCTGAAGGGGTCGAAACCGCCGAGCAGGTGAGCTGGCTGCTTAAACGCGGGGTGCAGTTCTGTCAGGGCTGGCACTTCGCGAAAGCCATGCCGCCGCACGAATTTGTCCAGTGGCAGCAGGGCTCAACGCCGTGGGTGGGCCACCACGTTTCTCACGCCGAGATCTGATGACGGTAGTCGCTCGGGGTGCGATCGAACTCCCGACGAAAAACGCGTGAAAAGGTCTGCTGTGAGACGTATCCCAAATCCATCGCAATATCAAAAATCGGACGCTTAGTGGTGCGCAGCGCTTCGGCCGCCATCAACAATCGGCGTTGACGGATGTAATCGCCCAGCGTCTGGTGCATCACCGTGCGGAACATCCGCTGCAAATACCATTTCGAATAACCCGATTTTCTGGCGACCACGTCAATATTAAGCGGTTGATCAATATGGTCATCAATCCATTCAATCAGCGTTTCAATGATGTCGTGATGGGACATAAGCGGCCTCTCTTTCACAATTTCGGTTCGTGGTTTGGTCTGCGGGCGAGTATAATTCCTCAAGTTAACTTGAGGTAAAGCGCTTTATGGAAAAGAAATCTCCCCGCATTAAAACGCTGCTGACGCCCGGTGAAGTGGCAAGGCGTAGCGGCGTCGCCGTTTCGGCGCTGCATTTCTATGAAAGCAAAGGATTAATTGAGAGTACGCGTAACGAAGGCAACCAGCGTCGATACCGTCGTGACGTGCTGCGCTACGTGGCGATCATCAAGATTGCCCAACGAATAGGTATTCCGCTATCGACCATCAGCGACGCGCTGGGCGTATTACCGGAAGGGCATAACCTCAGTCCGAAGGCGTGGAAACAGCTGTCGTCGCAGTGGCGTGAGGAACTGGATAGCCGCATCCACACCTTAGTGGCGCTGCGCGATCAGCTCGATGGCTGCATCGGCTGCGGCTGTCTGTCGCATCGCGACTGTCCGCTGCGCAACCCGGGCGATATGCTCGGCGAAAAAGGGCCGGGCGCGCACTTCCCGGACGATAAGGAATAGAAAAAACTAAAGCGCCACAGGAGGGCGCTTTAGTTGTTTTCCGGTCTTTGTCTTTCTCTCTATCCCGTTGGTTCACAGGAGGGTTTCCCCCGACATCAGCACGCCTCAGTCGATCAAAAGTGGTTGGAGGTTCCGGTTTGTACTGACACTTTAATTGTATGCCGGAACCGGACTTTTGCCAGCGAGGTTGGCGATTATTTCGCCGAAATTTTTCCCGTCTTTCGCCACAGTTCCTATAGTTATTTTGAACAACTCACAGGAGTCCGCCATGCTGACGGTGCATCATTTGAATCTTTCGCGCTCCCAGCGCGTGCTTTGGGCCTTAGAAGAACTGGAACTGCCCTACCAAATCGTGCGTTACCAGCGCGAACCGACGATGCTGGCCCCCGAGGCGCTGAAAAAAATCCATCCGCTGGGCAAATCGCCGGTGCTGGAAGACGACGGCGTTATTCTCGCTGAATCGGGCGCTATCCTGGAATACCTTCAGGAGTCGTATGATCCGGGCGATAGACTCAAACCGCTCTCGCCGCAGGACCGCATTCAGTACCGCTTCTGGCTACATTACGCCGAAGGTTCGCTCATGCCACCCCTGCTGATGAAGCTGGTGTTTGGCAGTCTCGGCAAACCGCCGGTGCCAATTGGCCTGCGCACGGTAGGTAAAATACTGGGGCAGGGCGTGCAAAAGGGGTATATCAACAAACAGCTGGCGACCCATGCGGCGTTTATCGAACAGCACCTGGCGCAAAACAGCTGGTTTGCCGGAGAGCAGCTCAGCATGGCGGATATTCAGATGAGCTACCCGGCATTTGCTTTGCTGGCACGGGGAGCGCAAGGAGAGCTACCGCATCTGAGCGCGTGGAAAAAGCGCGTTGAGATTCGACCTGCCTGGCAACGTGCTATCCAGCAGGGTGGCCCGCTTGATTTCCCCGGCGGCTGATCGAGCCATCACAAAAACCAATGTCTGTGCGAAATGAAAAGAGTTTTTCGCAAAAATGTAAGCAGATTGCGCATGGACGATAACGTTTGCGCACACGTTGTCTATTTCTTCGCCGTCATAAGCGAATTTTAGCGAAATGGCGTAAACATCAGTTGAAAAGGGCAGTATAAAAACCAGATAATCGTTTGCTTTTTTTTACCGAGGTCTTTTCGGACTGCCTTTTTATTGACTGCTTTTGATGAAAGAGTCGAGAGAACAGGTCACATAAACTCTCAGGGGATGTTTTCTATGTCTACGCCTTCAGCGCGTACCGGCGGTTTGGACGCCTGGTTCAAAATTTCAGCTCGTGGCAGCACCGTTCGCCAGGAGATCCTTGCCGGTTTAACCACCTTCCTGGCAATGGTCTACTCCGTCATCGTGGTTCCGGGCATGCTCGGTAAAGCAGGCTTCCCGCCAGCGGCCGTTTTCGTGGCGACCTGTCTGGTGGCCGGTGTCGGTTCACTGGTGATGGGCCTGTGGGCGAACCTGCCGCTGGCCATTGGCTGCGCCATCTCGCTGACCGCGTTCACCGCCTTTAGCCTGGTGCTCGGCCAGCACATCAGCATTCCGGTAGCGCTGGGTGCCGTGTTCCTGATGGGCGTGCTGTTCACCATCATCTCTGCGACCGGTATCCGCAGTTGGATCCTGCGCAACCTGCCGCAGGGCGTTGCGCACGGCACCGGGATCGGCATCGGCCTGTTCCTGCTGCTGATTGCGGCCAACGGCGTCGGTCTGGTTATCAAAAACCCGCTGGATGGTCTGCCGGTGACCCTCGGTCACTTCGCGAGCTTCCCGGTTATCATGTCGCTGATTGGTCTGGCGGTGATTATCGGTCTGGAAAAACTGAAGGTGCCGGGTGGCATTCTGCTGACCATCATCGGCGTGTCCGTTGTTGGCCTGATTTTTGACCCGACCGTGCATTTCTCCGGTATCTTCGCGATGCCTTCCCTGAGCGACGAGCACGGCAACTCCCTGATTGGCAGCCTCGACATCATGGGCGCGCTGAATCCGGTGGTGCTGCCGAGCGTGCTGGCCCTGGTGATGACCGCCGTATTTGATGCCACTGGCACCATCCGGGCAGTCGCCGGTCAGGCAAATCTGTTGGATAAAGACGGGCAGATCATCAACGGCGGCAAAGCGCTGACCACCGACTCGCTGAGCAGCGTGTTCTCAGGCCTGGTGGGCGCGGCCCCTGCGGCGGTGTACATCGAATCTGCGGCGGGTACGGCGGCAGGCGGCAAAACCGGCCTGACGGCGATCACCGTCGGCGTGCTGTTCCTGCTGATCCTGTTCCTCTCTCCGCTCTCCTATCTGGTTCCGGCTTACGCCACCGCTCCGGCGCTGATGTACGTCGGTCTGCTGATGCTGAGTAACGTGGCGAAAATCGATTTCGGTGATTTCGTCGATGCGATGGCAGGCCTGATCACCGCGGTATTCATCGTCCTGACCTGTAACATCGTGACCGGTATCATGATTGGTTTCGCCACCCTGGTGATTGGCCGTGTGGTATCGGGTGAATGGCGCAAGCTGAACATCGGCACCGTGGTTATCGCCCTGGCGCTGGTTGCCTTCTACGCAGGCGGCTGGGCTATCTAAGTGCTTTTAGCCCGATGGCGCTAACGCTTATCGGGCCTACTTTTGTAGGCCAGGCAAGCGTAGCGCCGCCGGGTACTGAGGGCGACCACGGGTCGCCCTTTTTGTTTTTTAGGGCACATCCTGCCGTTCTTTGCGATAAGCTTTAGGGCGTATTATCAGAGGTTAAGTAATAAGAATTCGCAAACAGGGATAGCATGGAAATATTCTTCACGATACTGATCATGACCCTTGTGGTCTCTCTTTCCGGGGTCGTTACCCGCGTCCTCCCCTTCCAGGTTCCACTGCCGTTGATGCAAATCGCCATCGGCGCATTGTTGGCATGGCCAACGTTCGGTCTACACGTTGAGTTTGACCCGGAACTGTTCCTCGTTCTGTTTATCCCGCCGCTGCTGTTTGCCGACGGCTGGAAAACGCCGACCCGTGAATTTCTGGAGCATGGACGAGAGATTTTTGGCCTCGCGCTGGCGTTAGTGCTGGTGACGGTGGTGGGCATTGGCTTCCTGATTTACTGGGCGGTGCCGGGCATTCCGCTCCTCCCGGCGTTTGCACTGGCGGCGGTGCTGTCGCCTACCGATGCCGTGGCGCTGTCGGGCATTGTCGGGGAAGGGCGCATCCCGAAAAAAATCATGGGCATATTGCAGGGCGAGGCGCTGATGAACGACGCGTCCGGCCTGGTGGCACTGAAATTTGCCGTCGCCGTAGTGATGGGCACAATGGTGTTCACCGTCGGTGGCGCGGCGCTGGAGTTCGTCAAAGTGGCGACCGGCGGTATTTTGGCCGGGTTTATCGTCAGCTGGTCTTACGGGCGCTCGCTGCGCTTCCTCAGCCGCTGGGGCGGTGATGAACCGGCCACGCAAATTGTGCTGCTGTTCCTGCTGCCGTTCGCCTCTTACCTGATTGCCGAACACATCGGCGTGTCGGGCATTCTGGCCGCGGTTGCCGCCGGGATGACCATCACCCGTTCGGGCGTGATGCGCACCGCCCCGCTGGCGATGCGTTTGCGTGCCAACAGTACCTGGGCGATGCTGGAGTTCGTGTTTAACGGCATGGTGTTCCTGCTGTTGGGCCTGCAACTGCCGGGTATTCTGGAGACCTCGCTGGTGGCGGCGGAAGCGGACCCGAACGTCGAGACCTGGATGCTGTTCGCCGATGTCATCCTGATTTATATCGCGTTGATGCTGGTGCGTTTTGGCTGGCTGTGGACCATGCAGCGCTTCAGCCAGCGCTTCCTGCATAAAAAACCGATGGAGTTTGGCAGCTGGAGCACGCGCGAATTGCTGATCGCCTCGTTTGCCGGAGTGCGCGGGGCCATCACCCTTGCGGGTGTGCTGTCCATTCCGCTGCTGCTGCCGGACGGAAACGTCTTCCCGGCGCGCTATGAGCTGGTGTTCCTGTCGGCGGGCGTGATTCTGTTCTCGCTGTTTGTCGGCGTGGTGATGCTGCCCATCCTGTTACGGCACATCGTAGTGGCGGACCATTCTCAGCAGCACAAAGAGGAGCGTCTGGCCCGCGCCGCCACGGCGGATGTAGCGATTGTCGCCATTCAGAAGATGGAAGAGCGTCTGGCGCAGGACACCAAAGAGAACATCGACAATCAGCTGCTGACCGAGGTCAGTTCGCGAGTGATTGGTAACCTCCGCCGCCGTGCGGACGGGCGTAACGATGTGGAAACCTCCATGCTGGAGGAGAGCCTCGAACGGCGCTTCCGTCTGGCGGCGCTGCGTTCTGAGCGCGGTGAGCTGTATCATCTACGCGCCACCCGTCAGATAAGCAACGAAACGCTGCAAAAGCTGCTGCACGATCTCGATTTGCTCGAAGCGTTACTGATTGAAGACCAGTAAATTCTGCCAAAAAAAGCCGCCTGTGAAAGGCGGCTAAAAGGGGGAGAACGTCGGCCCTTATTGCAGGTCGACGTTTTTACTGCCAAAGAACCAGGTCAGAACAAAGCCTGCAAGATACGAAATCAAAATCCCCACCACGTACACCGCCATCCCGACAAAAATCCCCTGCGAAGAGGTCATCAGCGGAATCGACACCAGGCCCGACGGGCCGAAGACGGTGTTCAGACCAATCGGTAATCCCAGCCACGAAATCAGCCCAATGAAGAAGCCGCCGACCGCGCCGCCCAGACAGGCGGTGACGAACGGTTTCAGGCGCGGCAAGGTCACGCCGTAAATCAGCGGTTCGCCAATACCCAACAGGCCCGGGAAGATGGCCCCCTTAATCTGCGTGCGCAGGAGCGAACCCTGTTTGGCGCGGAAGTACAGCGCCAGCGAGGCCCCGACCTGTCCGGCTCCGGCCATCGCCAGGATCGGGAACAGGGAGTTGAAGCCCTGGGCGTCCATCAGGGCGAAATAGACCGGCACAAAGCCCTGGTGAATGCCGAACACCACCGCAATCAGGAACAGACCGGCCAGCAGGGCGGTGCCGAACGGGTTACCGTTCAGGTGCAGGAACAGCCATGACATGCCCTTAAACAGCTCGCCGCCAATCGGCATAATCACCGTGAAGGTGATGGCCCCGGTGATGAGCAGCGTGATGGCAGAGGTCAGGATCATATCCAGCGAATCATGGATAAAACGGCGCACCTGGCGCTCAATCCAGGCGCCGAGAATACAGGCCAGCAGCACGCCAATAATGTTACCGCGTGGGTCGATAACCAGCCCGAAGAAGTCCTGCATTCCGGCGTAATAGCCGACTTTGCCTTCCGGCACATAGCGCAGAATAAACAGCGAGGCGATGATGGCCCCGTTAACCCCCGAGCCGCCGAACGCCTTCTGGGTGTTGTAGCCGATAAGAATGCTCAGGAAGGTAAACAGCCCGATGCTGAACACTTTCATGTAGGCAATCAGGCTCATCAGCCAGCCTGCCTGCGACACGCTGTCGGCAACGAAAATCTGTTGCAGCAGGGTGGCTATCCCGAGCAGCAGACCGGCGGCAATAAAGCCCGGGATCAGCGGGGTAAAGATGGTGGCAAACTTGGTCAAAAAGTTATGCACCGCGCTGTTCTGCTTGCCCTTCATTTTGGCTTTGTTCTGGCTGGCCTGCGATTTCAGGTCAACGTCTGTGGCCGCCGCCGGGTGCTCATCGCCTTCCGCTTTCAGCAGGTCATTCATCATCTCGCTGGCGGTTTGGGCCTTGCCCGGCCCGAGAATAATTTGCAGCTGATCGTCGCCGTTAATCACGCCGAGCACGCCGGGCACCGCTTTCAGTTGCGCAATGTCTGCCGCATCGCGATCGACCAGCGTCAGGCGCAGGCGCGTCATACAGTTGCCGCATACGCTGATATTCGCTTTGCCGCCCGCCAGGCGCAGCAGTTGCTCAATCATAGGACCGGTGATTTTCGCCATGGTTAATTGCTCCCGATGCCCTGGATGGCGCTGCGAATAAAGCCGTTGTTGCGGGTCAGCATTTCGCTTGCCTCATCAGCGCTCAGGCCAGCCAGAATCATCACGATGGCGGTTTTGCAATGGCGATGACAGGCGTTGAGCGCCGCTTCGGCGGTAGCCGGGTCGCACTCTGTGGCCTGTACCACGATGTTAACCTGACGCTGCAACAGTTTGGCGTTGGTGGCCTCCACGTCGACCATCAGGTTGCCGAACACTTTGCCGGAGCGAATCATCGCCCCGGTGGTCAGCATGTTCAGAATGAGTTTTTGCGCGGTGCCTGCCTTCATGCGCGAGGAGCCGGTCACCACTTCCGGGCCGACCAGCGGTTCGATGGCGATGTCTGCCAGTTTGCCAATGTCACTCCCACGGTTGCAGGCGATAGCCCCGGTGGTCGCGCCTACGCTTCGGGCGTAGTTCAGCGCACCAATCACATACGGCGTGCGGCCGCTGGCGGCGATGCCAATCACGATATCGCGTTCGTTGAGCGCTAAATCACGCAGGTCCTGCTCTGCCATCTGCGGGCTGTCTTCGGCATTTTCCACTGCCTGAAGAATGGCGGTTTTGCCCCCGGCAATCAGGCCGACGACCATCTCGCGTGGCGTGCCGTAAGTCGGCGGGCATTCGCTGGCGTCCAGAATACCGAGGCGGCCAGAAGTGCCCGCCCCGCAGTAAATCAGGCGTCCGCCGCAGGCAAAAGCCTGAGTAATCGCATCGACGGCCTGAGCGATCGCGGGCAGCTGTGCTTCTACCGCCAGCGCAACCTTCTGGTCTTCCGCGTTAATGACCTTCAGCATTTCCAGCGTCGACAGGGTGTCAATGTTCTCGCTCGCCGGGTTGCGACTTTCGGTGGTCAGTGCGGATAAATCAATTTTCATAACGGCCTCGATGAAGTGCGTGTTCAAGTATTGGAATAATATATTCCAATAATCGTAACAAGAAGTAATATTTTATCCCATCACAGGATCTGTGATCGCGCTAGCTTTCCGGCAGCCAAAAACCTTCGCAGCATTGCAGCCACGCCTGGGCGCTGTGGGAAAGGTAGGTGCCTTCACGCCAGATCATTCCCAGCTGCCAGTGCAGTTTGCTGTCGAGCGGGATCCAGCGCAGGGTATTTTTGTCGAGCCGCTGGCAGATGGGCTCCGGGAGGATAGCCACGCCCACACCCGCCTGCACCATCGCCGCCAGAAAATCCCACTGGCCGCTGCGCACGGCAATACGGGGTTTAACGTCGTGCTCGGTGAACAGCTGCATCAGCTGGCGGCTGAGGGCGAAATCTTCGTTATAAATCAGCAGGGGATGTGCGGCGAGCTGTTCCGGGCTGACGGAGTCGATATGCAGCCAGTCGCCGGAGCGCGGCACCAGCACGCACAGCGGATGACTAAACAGCGGCAGCGTCGCCAGGCCACTGTCTTCATCGACGGGCAGGGCGGTCATTGCCACATCCAACTCGCCGTTGGTCACTGCCTGCTGTACGGTCAGGCCGCCGAATTCGGAAATTTTCAGCTCCACGCCGGGGTAGCGCTGGCGAAACAGACTGATCGGCCCGGCCATGAGCATCCCGACCATCGGGGGAATGCCGAGCCGCAGCAGGCCTTTATGCAAATGGTTGATATCGCTGAGTTCCGCTTCCAGTTGACGAAACTCGGCGAGGATAGCCAGCCCGCGCTCAAACACCACCCGACCGGTATCGGTCAGCAGCAGCTTGCGTCCGTCGCGGATAAGCAGGGTACAGTTGAGTTCATCTTCGAGATTTTTCAGCATCTTACTGATGGTAGGCTGCGTGACAAATAGCTTCTCAGCCGCGCGGGTAAAGCTCTGCTGCCGGACCACTTCGACGAAATAGCGCAGCGTTCTTATGTCCATGATTATTCCTCGAAACTATACCTTCAATGATTTTAATTCATTTCTGTCGCGGTCGGCGTCTCACTATACTGAGCGCCATCACTTTTTTGAGGGATTTCTTTCATGGCTGTGGCCTTGGGGCGCGTAACGCCCGCTGTCCTGCATCGTCTTCAGGTTCCGGTGCAGGTGGTGTTGTACGCCGGTGTATTTGTGCTGGCGGAACATCTGGTGGCGTGGGGCCATCTTCCGCTGCCCGCCAATCTGGTCGGGATGGTGCTGATGCTGGCGCTGATTGTGTGCCGCGTCCTGCCGCTCAACTGGGTGCGGGCGGGTTCCCGCTGGCTATTGGCCGAAATGCTGCTGTTCTTTGTTCCGGCGGTTGTCGCGGTGGTGAATTACGCCCAGCTGCTGATGGTCGACGGCTGGCGCATTTTCATGGTGATCGCGCTCAGCACGCTGCTGGTATTGGGCACCACGGCGTGGGTGGTGGATAAAGTGTATCGCTTTGAAATGCGCCGGATGAAGCATGACTAGTTTTACGCTGAGCCTGCTGTGTCTGGCTATCACTCTCGGCCTCTATTACGCCAATAAACGCCTCTATCGCCGCTTTCGCAAACTGCCGCTGATGCCGCTGGTGTTCACCCCGTTACTGCTGGTGCTGATGCTGGTCTTCGGTCATATCTCTTATCAGAATTACATGGGGGAAGCGCACTGGCTGCTGTGGCTGCTCGGCCCGGCGACCATCGCCTTTGCCGTGCCGGTGTATGACAACCTGGCCGTTATCAAGCGCCACTGGATGTCGCTCAGCGCGGGGGTGGTCACGGCCAACGTGGTGGCCGTGTGCAGCTCCGTGTGGCTGGCGCGCGTGTTCACACTGTCGGATGAGATCCAGCGCAGTCTGGCCGTGCGTTCAGTCACCACGCCGTTTGCGCTGGCGGCGGCGAAACCGCTCGGCGGACAGCCGGAGCTGGTGGCGCTGTTCGTGGTGGTCACCGGGGTGTTTGGCATGGCGGTCGGCGATGTGCTGTTTATGCGCCTCGCCATTCGTGAAGGGATGGCCAAAGGCGCAGGATTTGGCGCGGCATCGCACGGGGCAGGCACCGCCCGTTCCTACGAACTCGGGCCGCAGGAAGGGGTGGTCGCCAGTCTGGTGATGATGCTGTCCGGGGTCACGATGGTGCTGGTCGCCCCGTTAGTGGCGTGGGTGATGTTTTAAACGCGATACCAGTTCGAATTCACGGAAGCTGACCGGACGCTGCTGCTGCATCGAAATATTGCCTGCGATTCCGGTCAGAATCGACATCGCACCAGCCCGGTGATCGGCGGCGCGCCGCAACGGATCGTTGCCCGGTTCACCAAACAGGTCCGCCAGCATGGCGTTATCCCCTCCGCCGTGACCGCCTTCACCGAGGGTGAATTCCGCTTTCCACGGCGCGGCAAACATCGGAAACACCGTGATATCGCACTGTTCCAGGCTGCCTTCGTTGTCGCGTTGACCCCCAGCGTTCACATACGAATTCTCGACGATTTTCATCTCCAGCCGTCCGGCGCTGCCGTTGAACACCACGTTCAGCCCTTCCCAGGGTAAATACGCGTTCAGCGAGTAGGTGAGCTGGACCTGATTCTGGTATTTCACCAGTACTGAGAGAGTATCTTCGATGGTTATCCCGTCGCTGAACACGCTTTGATCGCGGAAATAGTTATCCTCATGCTCGGCATCGAGATACAGCGCTTTAAGCTGGGGATTGTCGGCCATGTGCAGCGCAAACGGGCTCTCTTTTGCCTCGGGGTAGCCATGCGTACGCGGGTAGAACTGCGTCTCGCCGCGCTTTTCCGCATTTTCCCTACCGTAAAAGCGCAATCCTCCTTCGGCATAAACCCGCGCCGGATAGCTGTCCAGCCAGAAATTCATCAGGTCAAAATGATGTGTCGATTTGTGGACTAACAGACCGCCGGAGTTACGCTTTTCGCGGTGCCAGCGACGGAAATAGTCGGCGCCGTGTTCGGTGTTCAACAGCCATTCAAAATGCACGGAATGGACCTCGCCGATAACGCCCTGCATCAGCAGTTCGCGGACTTTGCTGTGATGCGGGGCATAACGATAGTTAAACGCCACCCGCACCTGACGGCCCGTTTGCTCGATGGCATCCAGAATGCGCAACGCGCGCTGTTCATCAATGGTCATCGGTTTTTCGGTGATCACATCACACCCCGCATGCAGGGCGCGCACAATATAATCGTCGTGGGTGCGATCCAGAGTGGTAACAATGATGATGTCCGGGTGCGTCTCGCGGATCATCTCTTCGAATTGCGCCGCCTTCCAGGTGCTGACGGGCATCGCTCCTTCGTTTTTAAGCAGCTGATTGGCATAGTCCATTCGCGTTTGGTTGCTGTCACAGAACGCCACCAGACGCGCGTTTTCTCGCCACGCGCCGCCAATGGCGGAAATGTACAGCCCGGCACGACCGCCGGTCCCGACAAGAGCATACTTTTTCATACCATCCCGATCCTTCAAAAGTGAATTGCCAGATTGAGTAAATAAAAACAGCGTTTCATTTGTCTTCGGATAGAGTAACGCGCCGGGAAGGAATAGAAATAAGCAGGGAAGAGAAATGTGATCCCCGGCCAAATGACCGGGGAAGGGGGAGGTTAGTGCGCCCGGCCCTGGTCGATGCCAATCCCGGTTTGAGAACGGATAAACTGCGCGCGGAACTGCTCGCGCTCACGCACGCCCGATTCGGAGCTGTCGGTCGCGGAGAAGAACCAGATGCCGATAAACGCCACCGCGATGGAGAACAGCGCCGGATATTCATACGGGAAGATGGCTTTCTCGTGACCGAGGATCTGCACCCAAATGGTCGGGCCGAGGACCATCAGGATAATCGCGGTCAGCAATCCCAGCCAGCCGCCAATCATCGCCCCGCGCGTGGTCAGTTTCGACCAGTACATCGACAGCAGGATAATCGGGAAGTTACAGCTGGCGGCAATCGAGAACGCCAGGCCGACCATGAAGGCAATGTTCTGCTTCTCGAACAGAATCCCCAGCAGAATGGCCACCACGCCCAAAATCAGCACTGTGATTTTCGATACCTTCAGCTCCTGGCGTTCGGAAGCGCCTTTGCGCCATACGTTGGCGTAGAGATCATGCGACACCGCCGACGCGCCCGCCAGCGTCAGACCGGCAACCACCGCCAGAATAGTGGCAAAGGCCACGGCTGATATGAAGCCGAGGAACAGGTTGCCGCCGACCGCATCCGCCAGATGCACCGCCGCCATGTTGTTGCCGCCAATCAGCTGGCCCGCCGCGTCTTTAAACGCCGGGTTCGCGCCGACCAGCATGATCGCACCGAAGCCGATGATGAAGGTCAGGATGTAGAAATAGCCCATAAACCCAGTGGCGTAGAACACGCTTTTACGGGCTTCACGCGCATCGCTCACGGTGAAGAAACGCATCAGAATGTGCGGCAGCCCGGCGGTACCAAACATCAGGCCCAGGCCAAGCGACAGCGCAGAAATCGGGTCTTTCACCAACCCGCCCGGACTCATGATAGCCGCCCCTTTCGGATGCACCGCCATCGCCTCGGTGAACAGGTTATTGAAGCTGAAACCGACGTGCTTCATCACCATAAAGGCCATAAAGCTGGCCCCGAACAGCAGCAGCACCGCCTTGATGATTTGTACCCAGGTGGTGGCTAACATGCCGCCGAACAGTACATACATCACCATCAGTACCCCAACCAGCACCACCGCAACGTGGTAATTGAGGCCGAACAGCAGCTCAATCAGTTTTCCTGCGCCGACCATCTGGGCAATCAGATATAACGCGACCACCACCAGCGAGCCGCAGGCGGAAAGGGTGCGGATCGGCCCCTGCTTCAGGCGATATGACGCTACATCGGCGAAGGTGTAGCGCCCGAGGTTACGCAGGCGTTCGGCTATCAGGAACAGGATAATGGGCCAGCCAACGAGGAAGCCGAGCGAGTAAATCAGCCCGTCGTAGCCGGAGGTGTACACCAGCGCGGAAATCCCGAGGAACGATGCGGCGGACATAAAGTCCCCGGCAATCGCCAGCCCGTTCTGGAAACCGGTGATATTGCCGCCCGCGGTGTAATAATCGTTACGCGACCGCACGCGTTTGGATGCCCAGTAGGTGATGTACAGCGTCAGCACCACGAAAATCAGGAACATGATGATCGCCTGCCAATTAGTCGGCTGGCGTTGCACGTCGCCGGTAATGGCATCCGCCGCATTGGCGGCCAGTGGGAGCGTGGCGACCAGCGCCGTTAAGAGCTTTTTCATGATGTTTTCACCTCGCGTATGAGGGCGTTGGTCAGTCGGTCAAATTCACCGTTGGCCCGCCACACGTACACGCCGGTGAGCAGGAAAGAGATAATAATCACGCCAATCCCAATCGGAATACCGCGCGTAACGCTGGTACCCGGATGCAGCGGGGTCCCGAGCCAGCCGGGGGCGAAGGCGATCAGCAGAATAAAACCGACGTACACCACCAGCATGATGATGGACAGAATGGTGGCAAACCGTTGCCGTTTTTCGACCAGCTCCCTGAAATGCGTGTTGTTTTCTATCTGCTGACAAATGTCTTGATTCATCACAGAAACTCTCCACAGAGGTTGGGCTGTTGTTATAGTCCCTCTCCCGGCAGGGAGAGGGTTAGGGTGAGGAGGGTCAGGAAGGCATTGAAATGGACTGCTTCTCTTCGAGCAGTTTTTCCACTACGCCAGGATCGGCCAGCGTTGAGGTATCACCAAAGTTGCTGGTGTCCCCGGCGGCGATTTTGCGCAGAATGCGACGCATGATTTTGCCGGAACGGGTTTTCGGCAGTGAGTCGGTCCAGTGCAGCACGTCCGGGGTCGCCAGTGGGCCAATCTCTTTGCGCACCCAATTACGCACTTCGGTGTACAGCTCCGGGCTTGGCTCTTCGCCGTGGTTCAGCGTGACGTAGGCATAAATAGCCTGGCCCTTGATGCTGTGTGGGATCCCAACCACCGCCGCTTCGGCGATTTTCGGGTGCGATACCAGCGCCGACTCAATTTCCGCAGTGCCCAGACGGTGACCGGAGACGTTCAGCACGTCATCGACGCGGCCCGTTATCCAGAAGTAACCGTCTTCGTCACGGCGCGCGCCGTCGCCGCTGAAGTACATGTTTTTGAAGGTCGAGAAATAGGTTTGCTCGAAACGCTCGTGATCGCCAAACAGCGTCCGCGCCTGACCCGGCCAGGAGTCGGTGATCACCAGATTACCTTCGGTTGCCCCTTCCAGCGGATGGCCTTCGTTATCGACCAGCGCAGGCTGGACGCCGAAGAACGGACGGGTGGCGGAACCGGCTTTCAGCTCCGTCGCGCCCGGCAGCGGCGTTATCATGAACCCACCGGTTTCGGTCTGCCACCAGGTGTCCATCACCGGGCATTTTTCGTTACCGATTTTCTTCCAGTACCACTCCCAGGCTTCCGGGTTGATAGGCTCGCCGACGGAACCGAGAATACGCAGGGAAGAGCGGTCGGTGCCCTGAATCGCCTTATCGCCTTCGGCCATCAGGGCGCGGATCGCGGTCGGGGCGGTGTAGAGAATATTGACCTGATGTTTGTCGACCACCTGGCTCATTCGCGCCGGGGTCGGCCAGTTAGGCACGCCTTCAAACATCAGGGTAGTTGCGCCACAGGCCAGCGGCCCGTACAGCAAATAGCTGTGTCCGGTGACCCAGCCCACGTCGGCGGTACACCAGTAGATATCACCCGGATGGTAATCAAAGACATATTTGAAGGTGGTTGCGGCGTATACCAGGTAACCGCCGGTGGTGTGCAGCACGCCTTTCGGTTTGCCGGTCGAGCCGGAGGTGTACAGAATAAACAGCGGATCTTCCGCGCCCACTTCCACCGGCTGATGCCGATCGCTGGCTTTCTCCGTCAGTTCACTCCACCACAGGTCACGGCCTTCCTGCCAGGCAATATTGCCGCCGGTACGCTTGAGCACGACCACGTGTTCCACGGTTTTCACGTTCGGGTTTTTCAGCGCATCGTCGACGTTTTTCTTCAGCGGAATCGAACGCCCGGCGCGCACGCCTTCATCGGCGGTGATCACCAGCCGTGAGCTGGAGTCAATAATGCGTCCGGCCACGGCTTCCGGCGAGAAGCCACCGAAAATGACCGAGTGGACGGCCCCGATGCGCGCGCAGGCCAGCATCGCCACCGCCGCTTCCGGCACCATCGGCATATAGATAGCGACCACGTCGCCTTTCTTGATGCCAAGCGAGGTCAGCACGTTGGCGAAACGACACACGTCGGCGTGCAGTTCTTTATAGCTAATGTGTTTACTCAGGCTGGCATCATCACCTTCCCAGATGATAGCGGTCCGATCGCCGCCCTCGGCCAGGTGGCGATCCAGACAGTTGGCTGCCAGGTTCAGGGTGCCATCTTCGTACCATTTAATCGAGACGTTACCGGGGGCGAAGGAGGTGTTTTTGACTTTCTGATAAGGCTTCATCCAGTCGAGGATTTTGCCCTGCTCGCCCCAGAAGGCGTCAGGGTCGCTGACCGACTGTTGATACTGGCTTTGGTACTGTTCCGGGTTGATCAGGCAATTTTCCGCAATGTTTGCGGGAATAGAGTGTTTGTGTATTTGGCTCATGCTTTTTTTCTCCCTGTTGAATGTTAATAATATGTCAACCAATCGTTAATAACAGAGCTTTGGGAGGCATTGTTTACTATTTGGGCGACAGATCACGCATTAATTACAGAGTATGAAAATTCGCCAAATGATGCTTAGAAGGCAAATAATAACGGCATTGAATTTATAGATTTTTAGACTAAAAAAAGATTGCTATAACAAAAGGTTAATTTGAATAACCGGACTTAATCCGCACTAACCCCCCGTTTGTCAGCCAAAAGCCCCGTTCTGAAAGGGTTGCGCAGAATGCTGTGCAGGTGGTACTGATACGCCGCGTTAAAAAACTCCATTTAAATACGCAACACAAACCATCCCCCTTTCAATGGGAGTTATTCGTAACATGAATAAGTCCCGGCATTGAGGAAGTCTGTAGTCATGAAAAAAGCGAAAGTCAGCCTGGCCTGGCAGATCCTGCTGGCGTTAGTGCTGGGTATTCTTCTGGGCAGTTATCTGCACTACCAAAGTGATAGCCGTGAATGGCTGATTGCCAACCTGCTGTCGCCAGCCGGTGATATCTTCATCCATCTGATCAAAATGATTGTGGTACCGATTGTGATTTCGACGCTGGTGGTCGGGATTGCGGGCGTGGGCGATGCCAAGGCGCTGGGGCGTATCGGCGCGAAAACCATTCTCTATTTCGAAATCATCACCACCATCGCCATCGTGTTGGGTATCACGCTGGCGAATGTATTTCAGCCGGGCGCGGGGATCGATATGTCGAGCCTGGCGACGGTTGATATCTCGAAATACCAAAGCACCGCGACCGACGTGCAGAGCCACGCGCATGGCCTGATGGGCACGATTTTGTCGCTGGTGCCGACCAACATCTTTGCCTCGATGGCGAAGGGTGAAATGCTGCCGATTATCTTCTTCTCGGTGCTGTTTGGTCTGGGCCTGTCATCGCTGCCGTCGGCGCACCGTGAGCCGCTGGTGACGGTGTTCCGTTCGGTCTCTGAAACGATGTTCAAAGTGACACACATGGTGATGCGCTATGCGCCAGTGGGCGTGTTTGCCCTGATTGCCGTCACCGTCGCCAACTTCGGTTTTGCCTCGCTGTGGCCGCTCGCCAAGCTGGTTATTCTGGTGTATGCCGCTATTGTATTCTTCGCGCTGGTGGTGCTGGGGGCAGTGGCCAAACTCTGTGGGCTGCGCATCTGGATTTTGATTCGTATCCTGAAAGACGAACTGATCCTGGCGTACTCCACGGCGAGTTCCGAGAGCGTGCTGCCGAGAATTATCGAGAAGATGGAAGCCTACGGTGCGCCAGCGTCGATAACCAGTTTTGTGGTGCCGACCGGTTACTCCTTTAACCTTGATGGCTCAACGCTGTATCAAAGCATCGCCGCGATTTTCATCGCCCAGCTGTACGGCATTGATCTGTCGCTCGGCCAGGAAATCATTCTGGTACTGACCCTGATGGTGACGTCGAAAGGGATTGCGGGCGTGCCGGGGGTGTCGTTCGTGGTGCTGCTGGCTACGCTGGGTAGCGTCGGTATTCCGCTGGAAGGACTGGCGTTTATCGCCGGTGTCGATCGACTTCTCGACATGGCGCGTACCGCGCTGAACGTGGTGGGGAATGCGCTGGCGGTGCTGGTGATTGCCAAGTGGGAACACAAATTTGACCACAAAAAAGCGCAGGCCTACGAGCGCGAAATGCTGGGGCAATTTGATAAGACCGCGAACCGTTAAGGCACACTTTGCCCGATGGCGCGCATCGCGCCGCCGGGCTTTTTACTCTCCGCTCAATGCATCCAGCTCTTCACAACCCGAATCATTGCCTTCCAGACAGCTGACGTTAAACCAGTTCAGCGCCTTCTGGGTATTCGGCGCGATAAAGCCTTTTTCCCCTTCCTGGAACATCTTTCCTGCCCAGTATTCGGCATAGCCGGATCGCGACAGCGTAGAGCTGCGCTTAAACCAGAAGGTGGCTTTGGCGTCATCTTCCGTCACTTCACCGCCGTTGGCGTAAATCAGCCCGAGCAGCATTTGCGCATCCACGGCGGCATCGCTGTCAGTGTTCTCGGCGGCTTTTTGCAGCAGTGACAGGGCGCGTGGATAGTCGGTTTTACCCGCCTGGGTGTTAACCAGGGTGTGGGCGAGAGTGATCTCCCCGTTACTGCTTCCCGCCAGCACCGCCTGTTCTGCGAGCTTACGCGCATCGGGCCAGCTGGTTTTCATCATCATCTGCGCCAGCAGAGCGACGGCATCAGGCTCCCCCGCTGTCGCCGCTTTTTCGGCCCAATAGCGGGCGTGCGACTCATCACCGGAGCTGTAATAGGTGTCGGCCAGGTAATACTGAGCGCGGGCGTCACCCGCTTCGGCCTGTTCTTTGTATTGGCTGCCGATCTCGTTGGCGTGCGCCAGTAGAGGGAATAACAGCAACCAGACACTGCGTTTCATCATTTTTTGTTCCGCATGAAAGGAGCGGCAGTATAAAGGGTGAGCAGCCAGAATTAAATGGGCGAATTTGTACCAAAAAAAGGGGTGAAAACTCTCACCCCAATACGATTAGCCAAATTGATAATCAAACGTTTCGCGTTAGCCCTGAGCACTCTCACGCAGTTGGGACTTCAGCTTGTTATATTCATCGATAACGTACTGCTCGGCGCTGCGTTGGTCTGCGATGCTTTCCACCCGAACGGCGCAGTATTTATACTCCGGCGTTTTGGTAATCGGGCTTAAGTTTTCGGTTACCAGCTCGTTACAGGCGCCAATCCACCATTGATAGGTCATGTAAACGGCCCCTTTATTGGGACGATCGCTGACCTGTGCGCGGGTGATGACTTTGCCTTTGCGCGAGTGAACCCAGACCAGCGCTTCGTTTTCAATGCCCAGTCTTGCCGCATCGGCGGTGTTGAGCTGCGCATAGCCCGGTTCATCTGCCAGCGCGGCCAGCGCGGCGCAGTTCCCGGTCATCGAACGACACGAGTAATGGCCGACTTCACGCACGGTAGACAGCACCATCGGATACTCTTCGGTGAGCTTATCGATAGGGGCGACCCAGTCGCAGGTGAAGAACTGTGCCAGCCCGTTCGGGGTATCGAACTTCTCGGCAAACAGGTACGAGGTGCCCTGATCGGCGTCGGACTCATCGCGGCAGGGCCACATCACATAGCCCAGTTCACCCATTTTTTCGTAGGTCGCGCCGGTAAAGCTTGGGCACAGATGCCGCAACTCATCCCAGATTTCCTGGGTGTTGTTGTAGTGCATCGGGTAGCCCATCCGGGTGGCGATTTCGCTGATGATTTGCCAGTCGGTTTTCAGGTCCCACTGCGGTTCAACCGCTTTAAAGAAGCGCTGGAAACCACGGTCGGCGGCGGTGTATACCCCTTCGTGCTCACCCCAGGAGGTGGACGGCAGAATGACGTCGGCCGCGTTAGCGGTTTTGGTCATAAAGATGTCCTGCACGATAACCAGTTCGAGGTCGTCAAATCCTTTGCGCACCGCCGACAGCTCGGCATCGGTTTGCAGCGGATCTTCACCCATGATGTACGCCGCGCGCACTTCGCCATGCGCCGCTCGGTGCGGCAGCTCGCTGATGCGATAGCCGGTATGCGCAGGCAGGCTCTCCACGCCCCAGGCTTTGGCGAATTTCTCGCGGTGCGCCGGGTTGTTGATGTACTGATAGCCCGGATAGGTATCCGGCAGCGCGCCCATATCGCATGCGCCCTGGACGTTGTTCTGCCCACGCACCGGGTTCACGCCCACGCTTGGGCGGCCAAGATTGCCGGTCAGCATCGCGAGGCTGGTCAACGAACGCACGGTTTCCACGCCCTGATAGAACTGGGTCACGCCCATGCCCCACAGGATGGCGGCCGATTTCGCCCCGGCGTACATCCGTGCACATTCGCGAATTTGCTGAGCGCTCAGCCCGGTAATGTCTTCCACCGATTCCGGCGTATAGCCTTCAACGATTTTGCGGTAATCCTCAAAGCCCTCGGTACGGCTGGCGACAAACGCCGTGTCGTAGAGGTTTTCTTCAATGATCACGTGCCCAATGGCGTTCAACAGCGCGATATTCGAGCCGTTTTTCAGCGCCAGGTGCATATCGGCAATGCGCGCGGTTTCAATTTTGCGCGGATCGCAGACGATAATTTTCGCCCCGTTGCGTTTGGCGTTAATCACGTGATTCGCCACGATCGGGTGTGAATCTGCCGGGTTGTACCCGAAGATAAAGACTAAATCAGTGTTATCAATTTCTGTGATGGCATTGCTCATGGCGCCATTACCGACCGATTGGTGCAGACCTGCAACCGAAGGGCCGTGTCAGACGCGAGCGCAGCAGTCGACGTTATTGGTGCCAATAACGGCGCGCGCAAATTTTTGCATCACATAGTTAGTTTCATTCCCTGTCCCGCGCGAAGAGCCGGTAGTCTGGATGGCGTCAGGGCCGTATTTGGCTTTGATGGCGCTCAGACGTTCGGCGACATAGTTCAGCGCTTCGTCCCAGGACACAGATTCCAGTTTGCCGCCACGCTGGCGACGGATCATCGGGGTTTTCAGGCGCGGGGTGAGGATTTGGGTATCGTTGATAAAATCCCAACCGTAGAAACCTTTCAGGCACAGCGTGCCCTGATTGGTTTTCCCCTGCGCCGCTTCCGCCCGGATTATTTTGCCGTTATCCACCACCAGGTTTATCTTGCAGCCCGATGCGCAGTAAGGGCAAACCGTGACGACTTTTTTCATCGGTTTCGCTCCAGTTAAACAGTCGCATAAATGCGTTCAACGCTCCTTAATGCAGGTTTTATGCCACTCTTAATCATGTGGGTATTCGCGGGTTTGTGCGCTGACGAGGCTGACGAAACCGTCCGGCTCGACAGTTTTGACGTGTCGAACGCGCCTGGATGTGACAGCGGTTATAGATTTGTTACGCGCCGCTGGAATTGGCTGGAGCGCACCGCAGAATCATCCAGACTTACTGCATAACCTTCTGGGCAGGGGCTGACGATGAAACCGGTCATTCTGGTGATTGATGACGACACGGCAATCTGCGAACTGCTTCGCGATGTGCTCGCCGAGCATGTGTTTGACGTGGAGGTGTGCCATCTGGGCCAGCAGGGCGTGGCGACGGTGGCACAACGTCAGGACATCGGCCTGGTGCTGCTCGACATGATGCTGCCGGATATCAACGGCTTACAGGTGCTGACGCAACTGCAAGCGCTGCGACCCGCGCTGCCGGTGGTGATGCTGACCGGGATGGGGAGTGAATCCGACGTGGTGGTTGGGCTTGAGATGGGTGCGGATGACTATATCGGCAAGCCGTTTAATCCCCGAATCGTGGTGGCGCGCCTGAAAGCGGTATTGCGGCGCAGCGGGGCGCTGGCGGTGGATACCCGGGTGGAGCAGGGCGGCAGTCTCAGCTTCAACGGCTGGCGGCTGGATACCCAGCGCTGCGAACTGTTCGATCCGACCCGTCAGAGCGTGGCGCTCACCCAGGGCGAATATGGCCTGCTGCTGGCGCTGGTGCAGAACGCGCGTCGGGTATTGAGCCGGGAACAACTGCTGGCGCTGACCCACAGCGAAAGCATGGAGGTGTTTGACCGCACTATCGACGTACTCATCATGCGCTTACGCCGCAAAATCGAAATCAACCCGCACCAGCCCACGCTGATTAAAACCCTGCGCGGGCTGGGCTATGTTTTCGCCGCGGACGTGGTGGATAGCGCCGTAGGCCCGTGCAAGCGCAGCGCCGCCGGGCAATTTATGCCTCATTCTCCGCAATAAACCGTTTTAACTCTTCCAGTGTTTTCGCCCCGTCTACCGCATTGGCGCACCACCGGTGTAGCGCTCGCTGCGGGTGGCGCTTCACTTACCCGACCTACAATACCTGAAGGCCTGATAAGTGCAGCGCCATCAGGCTCTTACTTAACCGTCCAGCCTTTATAGGTTCCGACGGTTTTCTTATCGATCATCGTCACCGGGATAAGCACCGGCTCTTTTGGCGCAGGTTTGCCCTGCAAAATGTCATAGCCTATCTCCACCGCTTTCGCCGCCATTACCTGGGGATCCTGCGCCGGGGTCGCCACAAACAGCGAGTTTTCGCGTTTCAGCGCTTCTTCCCCGTCCGGAGAACCATCCACGCCGACGATAAAGAACTCTTTACGTTGCGCCTGTTTCGCGGCCAGATCGGCCCCGATCGCCGTCGGATCGTTGATGGCGAACACACCGTCGATCTTCGGATTCGCCGCCAACAGCGAGGTCATCACTTCCAGGCCGCCTTCACGGCTGCCTTTGGCGTTCTGGTTATCGGACAGCACTTTGATATCCGGGTGTTTTTTGAATTCGCTCTGGCAGCCTTCGACCCGGTTCTGCACCGCTGAAACCGGTGGGCCGTTGATGATAACCACGTTGCCTTTGCCCTTCAGACGGTCGGTGATGTATTTACAGGCCATGGCCCCCGCCTGGGTGTTATCGGAGGTAATAGTCGCATCGGCACCTTCCGCTGCTACGTCAACCGCCACCACCACAATTCCAGCCTCTTTGGCGCGTTTCACCGCCGGGCCGATGCCTTTCGAATCGGCGGCGTTGAGGATAATCATATCGACCCTGGCGGCGATGAAGTTATCAATCTGCGACACCTGCTGGCCGAGGTCGTAGCCGCTGGAGACCAGGGTCACTTTGACGTTGTCTCCCGCCAGCTTGTGGGCTTCAAGCTCTGCCCCTTTGGTGATTTGCACGAAGAACGGGTTGGCGAGATCGCC
The DNA here is from genome assembly GCF_043558715.1 of Scandinavium sp. M-37. Taxonomy (NCBI): domain Bacteria; kingdom Pseudomonadati; phylum Pseudomonadota; class Gammaproteobacteria; order Enterobacterales; family Enterobacteriaceae; genus Scandinavium; species Scandinavium sp. M-37. The sequence goes on along the minus strand of NZ_JBIGIN010000009.1, from coordinate 34,971 downwards.
CACCGTCACGCCGATCGATTTCAGCTCTTTAGCCTGCACAAACGGCGCGGCGGCGAGCAGGGTGCCAGCACAGAGTGCAATGGCGAGTGGCTTTAAACGCATGTTGTGTTCCTCTGTCGTAGGGTGTTGTTGTTATGCACTTTGATGGTGTCGGGTACGGTATTTGTCGATCAGTACCGCAATGATGATCACCGCCCCTTTGATCACCAGTTGCCAGAAGTAGGAGACGCCCATCAGCGTCATACCGTTGTTAAGCGTGGCGATGATCAGCGCCCCCACCAGCGTGCCGGTGATGGTGCCGATTCCGCCGACAAAACTGGTGCCGCCGAGAATGACCGCCGCGATGGCGTCCAGCTCGTAGCCCATGCCGAGATTGCCGTTGGCGCTGTACAGCCGCGAGGCGCTCATCACCCCGCCCAGCCCCGACAGAAGGCCGCTCATGCCGTAGACAAACAGCAGCACCAGCCACACTTTGATGCCGGTCAGCCGCGCCGCCTGCATATTGCCGCCGACCGCATAGATATGAACCCCGAGCGTGGTGCGGCGCAGAATGAACCAGCACACCGCAATCACCGCCAGGGCAATCACCACCAGCCATGGAATCGGCCCGAGGTAGTTATTACCTATCCACTCAAAGCTGATATTGGAGTTAATGACCGTGGTGCCGTCCGCCAGCAGGTAGGCCGCGCCACGCAGCGCGGTGTAGGTGCCTAGCGTGACGATAAAGGGGGGTAACCCGGCAAAGGCCACCAGTGCGCCGTTGAATAAACCCAGCACCAGGCCGAGCATCAACGCCGCCGGGATCGACAGCAGGGCGAATTCGGGAATGAGTGACACCACCATTGCCGCCACCGCCGTGGTGCCAAGGATCGAACCGACCGACAGATCAATCCCACCGGTCAGAATGATGAAGGTCATCCCTGCCGCCAGCACGATGTTGATCGACGCCTGACGGGTAATGTTGAGCAAATTGCTCTCGGTAAAGAAGTTCGGTGTGATAAAGCCAAACACTGCCACAATCAGGATCAGGATCGGCAAGATCCCCACCGTTTGCATCAGATCGCCCATCAGCATTTTACGGGCCGAAGATTTCGCCACCTGCTGTGGGGAGGGCACGGAGTTCTCTTTTTGCGTGGTCATGGTTGCACCGCCTGGGAATGGGATTCGTTCACGCCGGTCGCCAGCGTCATAATATTTTCCTGTGAGATGTCATGATGTTGCAGCTCACCGGCGATACTGCCTTCGCGCATCACGTACACCCGATCGCTCATGCCGACGATTTCCGGCAGCTCGCTGGAGATCATCAGAATCGCCACGCCCTGACGCGCCATCTGGTTCATGATTCGGTAAATTTCGCTTTTCGCGCCGACGTCCACGCCGCGCGTGGGTTCATCCAGAATCAGGATGCGTGGGCCAATCGCCACCCAGCGGGAGATCAGCAGCTTTTGCTGATTGCCACCCGATAAGCCGCCCGCACGGACCTGCGCATGCGGCACGCGGATATTCAGCAGCTTGATGGCGTCGTCGGAAATGGTTTGTGCTTTTTTGCGGTCGAGCATGCCGTAATGCGCATCGCGCTCCAGCGTCGCCATGGTGATGTTTTCCTGCGCCGCCAGTTCGAGGAACAGCCCCTGTTCTTTGCGGTTTTCGGTGAGGAAACCAATGCCTAAATCAATGGCTTCGCGCGGGGAGTGGATAAGCACCGGTTCGCCATCGACTTCAATCACCCCCCCGGTGGCTTTGCGCACGCCAAATATCAGCTGTGCCAGTTCGGAGCGCCCGGCGCCGACCAGCCCCGCGAGGCCGACGATTTCACCGGATCGCACCAGCAGGCTGCACGGCTGCACTTTGCCGCCGTCGGTGAGATGGTGGACGTTCAGGCGCGGCTTACCGTGCGGGATATCGCGCTCTTTGTTAAACAGATCGCTAAGCGGGCGGCCAACCATCATCCGCACCAGCTCGGAAGCATTGAGTTTGTCGCGGGTCAGGCTGCCGACGTATTGCCCATCGCGCAGAACGCTGACCCGGTCCGACAGTTCGTACACTTCCGCCATGCGGTGGCTGATGTAGATAATCGCCATCCCTTCATCGCGCAGACGCAAAATGAGTTCGAACAGGCGATGGGTTTCACGTGAGGAGAGGGCGGCGGTGGGTTCATCCATCACCAGAATGCGGCTGTTGCGGTGCAGGGCGCGGGCGATTTCCACCTGCTGCTGCTCGGCAATGGTGAGTTTCATCACCCGATCGGTGGCCATGAACTGGGCCCCGAGGCGGTTAATCACCTCCTGCGCCTGAGCGACCATGGCTTTGCGCTGCACCAGCCCGCCGCGCGACAGTTCGCTCCCGAGGAAAATGTTCTCGGCGACGGTCAGGTTCGGCGCAAGCTGCATTTCCTGATATATCAGAGTAATGCCTGCGGCTAAGGCATCCTTCGGGCCTTTAATGGCGTGGGGTTTGCCATCAATCAGGATCTCCCCGCTGGTGGCCGTGTAGGCCCCGGCGAGGATCTTCATCAGCGTGCTTTTTCCGGCACCGTTCTCCCCCATCAGCGCGTGGATTTCACCGGGAAAGACCGTCAGGTCTACCCCTTTCAGCGCATAAAATTTGCCAAAGGCTTTGGCGATGTTGCGCATCTCCAGTACCGGCGTCGGATGCATGGCGGTTCTCCTGCGGGATGGGTCGATATCAGCAGTCCATCACAGGAACGTAAATGCAAAATGTCAGAGGCCGTTCATATTTGTCATAGTGATGAATACACCGCTCTCCCCTCGGGGCGAGGGAGAAAACTATTCGCCGGAGCGACTATGCCACTACGCCGAACGACCTTCCTGACCAGCGCCCGTAGTCGCCTGCTGTTCTTCAACGTGCTGGTGGTGACGGTGACGTTGATGGTCAGTGCGGCGGCGGTGTTGGGGTTCCGTCATGCCAGTCAGATCCAGGAGCAGGTTCAGCAGCAGACCGTGAATGACATGACCGGCAGCATGAATCTGGCGCGTGATACCGCCAACGTAGCGACGGCGGCGGTGCGGCTCTCGCAGGTGGTCGGGGCGCTGGAATACAAAAGTGAAGCGGAGCGATTGCAGGCCATGCAGAAGGCGTTACAACACTCGCTGGACCAGCTCGCCACCGCGCCGCTGGCGACGCGCGTCCCGGAGCTGGTGCAGAGAATCATTCATCGCAGTAATGAATTACAGCAAAGCGTGGCCGGGATGTTACAGCGTGGCCAGCAGCGGCATCTGCAGCGTAATTCACTGCTCAGTGCGCTGTATCAGACTCAAAGCTATCTGCGTCATTTAACCGAGATTAACCCGCGCCAGGGCGATGGCGCGTTGGACGCACGACAATTGCAGGAGATGGACCGGCTGTTAACCGCCGCCATTGAGACGCCGATGCCGCGTTCGGCGGTGCGCCAGCTGGATACGGTGATGCATGGCCTGCCGACCCACAGCGCCGATCCGACGATCGCTTTCATTTTGCCTGATTTCAACGCCGAACTGCGCAAACTTGCCCCACTTTCCCAGCAGTTAGAACAGAGTGATTTGGCGATAAGCTGGTACATGTTCCACATTAAAGCGCTGGTGGCTATCCTCAACGAGGACATTAATCACTACGTGGCGCAGGTGGCGCAATCGTCCGAGCGGCGGGTGACACAAAGCCATCACGAGCTGGGTTCGATCATTGATTTGATCCTCAGTTTTGCCCTGCTGGCGCTGGTGATCACCGGCTTTGCGGGCTGGTATATCTACCGCAATCTGGGCTCGAACCTGACCGCGATTTCGGCGGCGATGACCCGGCTGGCGCACGGTGAGCAGGATGTGTCGGTGCCCGCGCTCCAGCGGCGGGATGAACTGGGAGAACTGGCGCGGGCGTTCAGCGTATTCGCCCGCAATATGGCCTCGCTGGAGCACACCACCCGGCTGCTGAAAGAAAGAACCACCCAGATGGAAATCGGCCGGATCGAACGGCAGGGGCTGGAAGAGGCGCTGCTGCATAGCCAGAAGATGAAAGCGGTCGGGCAGTTGACCGGCGGTCTGGCGCATGATTTCAACAATCTTCTGGCAGTGATTATCGGCAGTCTTGAACTGGTGAAGCCGAATGAACTCGATGCGCCACGTCTTTCACGGGCGCTGAAAGCCGCAGAGCGCGGGGCGTTGCTGACCCAGCGTTTGCTGGCGTTCTCGCGTAAGCAGTCGCTGCATCCTCACGCGGTGGAAATGAAAGGCCTGCTGGAAAACCTCGCTGAGCTGATTCGCCACTCGCTGCCCGCCACCCTGAGCCTGGAAATCGAAGCGCAAACCCCGGCGTGGTCAGCATGGATTGACGTTGGTCAGCTCGAAAACGCGATCATTAACCTGGTGATGAACGCCCGCGATGCGATGGAAGGGCAGGCCGGGGTGATCAAAATTCGCACCTGGAATCAGCGGGTGAACCGCAGCGATGGGCGCAAACAGGATATGGTGGCGTTGGAGGTGATTGATCACGGGTGCGGCATGTCGCAGGACGTAAAAACGCAGGTGTTCGAACCGTTCTTCACCACCAAACAGACCGGCAGCGGTTCCGGGCTGGGCCTGTCGATGGTGTACGGCTTTGTGCGCCAGTCCGGCGGGCGGGTGGAAATTGAAAGCGCGCCGGGCCAGGGCACCACCGTGCGGCTACAGCTGCCCCGCTCGACCCTGAATGCGGTGGAGCGGGGACGTGAAGAGGTGGTGGTCGAAGCACCGCCCGCCGAGCGGCTGGCACTGGTGCTGGAAGACGAGGCCGATGTACGCCAGACCCTATGCGAACAGCTGCACCAGTTGGGTTGGTTGACGCTGGAGGCCACCGACGGCGAACAGGCGATTGCGCTGCTGGCGGCGTCGGAAGATATCGCGATGCTGATAAGCGACCTGATGCTGCCGGGCAGGCTCAGCGGGGCAGAGGTGGTGAATCACGCCCAAACGTATCACCCACAGGTGGCGCTGCTGCTGGTCAGCGGTCAGGATTTACGTCCGCTGCACAACCCTCAACTCCCGGACGTCGAACTGCTGCGCAAACCCTTTACCCGGGCTCAGCTTGCCCAGGCGCTGCGCCAGGCGCAAAGAGGGCAAGCTGTGTGATACGAGAAAGCAAAGGGAGTATTTGAAAGGACCCGACCACGAATGACCGGGTTTATTATTTTATTTAACCTGCCGGGATTTTTCTGCCTTCAGTTCTTCGATAGACGCCTCGAGTATCCAAAGGCATTGCGCACCGTCACTTGTCTCCAGCAGTGCAGACCTCGTGCGCTGATAGAACGTCTCGATCTCCGCCTGTGATTTCTCCGCCGGCGGGGTACAGACCAGATCACTTCCTACCATATGCGGCCACTTTCCAGCGTCAATTATGCGAAGCGCCTGAAGCGTGGCGGTCGTGTTGGTTTTCAGTGCAGCGGACATCGCGTCCTCCAGTTGCTTTGCCTGATGAGCATCAGCTACTGCTGCCAACTCAGGCGTTTTTTTTATCCAGTGCGCGTCGCCTGAGGCCACTCCCTGAATCGCGGCGGGCCAATCAGTAGTACCAACGGCCAGCGCTGGCAGAGCCATTCCCGCCAAGAGCAGAACGGTCAGGTGCTTCATCGCACGACCTCCAGATCGCCACCGTCACGTAGAATCGCTCGCCGCGTTGACAGCGAGAGAATGATGCATCCCGCAGACGCATAACCCGCTGGGCCGTGGATGTGATCGCCATGAATACGAAAATCATCCCTGCCAAAGGTTTCGCCGCTTGTCTGCTCCAGAATTATTGTTACTGGCCCCTTGGATGTTGAGTGCCCTGCGATGTTATACGTCCCGCGTGGAAGAGGGCCCAAACCTTTGACATGCTGGCGTTCAGGATTATTTTTGTTGGTAAGGGCCCCAGAATAACCGGTCTCGATTAATACGCCGTCCTGGTACATTTTTCCGGTTGACTGCTCATACTTCCATCCCATCATATATCTCCTTAAACGGTCACGCGTTCGTTCCAGCTGTCTGAATGAATGATGTTGCCGTCTTTGTAGGTCCAGGTGATTTTTTCGTAAACCAGCTCAATCAACTCGATGTGATTGTGCTTCTCATAGCGCGAGTTTTTTACGTCCAGCATCATTGGGCAGACGCTGACTAACTTGACACCTTCCATCATGGTGGAGAAGTATTCCGCCTCTTGGCCGGCGTCATTGATGCGGTAAAACTTCACCTCAGCGGACTTGAATTTCTGCCCGGTGGTCACGGCCTTGTACAAATACGGGCTGGAGGAGTCGACCTCTTTGTCGAAGGAAAACGGCGAATGGGTTCGGAGACTGGTTGCCTTCCCTGTGTGTTTGTCGGTTGGTTGATTAACTCCATGATTAAGACCAATAATCTCGATTGAGCCCTCGCGCCCATGTACATCAACTGAACCTTTGATTGATGCCCCTCCATCGTCTTTTAGCCACAAATAAGCGGGTATTGCCATCGTGTTTAAATTCCTTTTTGGTGAGTGATGTTAACGTAATCATTAATAGAGCATTATGCGGAAAATATATAACAAAATGATATGTATTGAGGCTGTGAATTGTATTGGATTTTTCTTCGAAGGTATTATTGCATCTATTCATTCACTGCAGGTTTTTATTATCGCCGTGAGAAGGTGCCAGTTTTCTCAGCGGGTGGGGAAAATAGAGATTTGAGCAGCGCCACAATTGAGATTTCTCCGCTACCCGCACACACAGGGGGTGATTACGCTGGCGTCAGTCAACCGCAGAGACTGAAATGATGAAACGTACCGCAATGGCGTTGCTGTTTGGCGCGCTCTCCCTGACCGGCCAGGCACATGCCGATATCATTGATGATGCCATTGGCAACATCCAGCAGGCGATTGGCGACGCCTACAAACCCGACAGTGACCGGGTTTATCACGATTCACATGACGACGCTGAGACTGACAATCGTCCACGCGATCGGCAATATGACGATCGCCGTCGTCAGCTCGAAGACCGTCGCCGACAGCTTGATGACCGCCAGCGTCAGCTCGATCAGGATCGCCGTCAATTAGAAGATGATGAACGCCGTCTGGACGATGATTATTAATATGATTAAAAATCATTACCCTCATTGAAGATAAAAAAACACATGATATCGCGCATGTGTTTTTTGATAGTTAATGACATTACATCCCCCTCCTTCGTTAATAAGATATTTGCTATCAAGCCGCCGGAGACAATACGGAATGGCTGTAGCACCCAACGTCTAACTCTCTAAACGAAGGTATATCATGCAACTTAACTTTACTCTGCAAATTAATAATGACAGCTGGTACCCCACTGTTGAAATTAAGGATTTAAAAACCCTGTCTGGCGATAAGGCCAATATCAATAAAAAACTGGTATTACAATTTACGGCGCCAGGAAAAATGACCTCTGGTGATATTACGGTATCCTCCGATCCGTGGTATGCCTTCGATTCACAAGTAGAATCAAGCGAAATCAGCAATGGCATTTTTGATATCAAAGTCACGCTGGTACCCACTGACGGACAGCTTATCGGCAGCGCCATCACCAATATCCATATGGGGCTGAATAAGTCTTCCGATACCGCCCCGGACTGGTCGACCTTCAGCAACACCTTCTCGGCGGCGGCGGATGAAGAGCCTAACGTGACCGGTTCTCTGGTGGTCAAATGTGCGCAGCTGCCTGCGGGTCTGGAGCAGTCTTCAGCGGAACTTATCCTGACGCGCGGCGATAAAAGTGAGTACCTGACCCTGAAACCGGGCCAGTCGACCGTTTCGCTGCCTGCGGGCACGTACCGTGTTGCGGTCAGCGATTTAAAAACAGAAGACGGTACGCTGCGTGCGCCGGTTAATGTGGACCTTAAAGAAGTCGTGATTAACAAAGGGGCCCAAACGCCGCTCAATGTCACCTTTGGTGCAGTTCAGCACAGCTCTACCCTGGACGTTGTTATTAGTCTGGATGATATTCCAGGCCTGCAAAACGAAGCCTTACAGCTGTCGTATCTGGAAAATGGGGTTGAAACACAGCGCCTTTCCCTGCGTACCGGCGAGACGCTGCGTCTTGAGCAACGTCCGGCGACGGGCCGTTTCGCCCTGCAAGCCCGCTCGCTCAAACTCAATAACGTGGCTTACACTTTTGATGAATTATCCGGCCAGCTCAACGGTCAATATCACGAGGTAAAACTGACCCGGGCGCAGGTTCATCAGACTAATGAATCATTAACCGGGGCTGCGAAGCTCACCCTACACGTCAGCGCGGAGAAAGCGTTGTCGACCACCTTTGATTTACACCTCAGCAATGGCGCGGCTACCCCACGCCGCTATGCGTTCGATAATATTCCGGCGATGCAGGCAACCTCCCCACAAACCGTGGCGCTGATCCCGGATACCTACACCATTGAAACGGGCTCATTCGTCAACAATGGCACGGTATATTATGTGGATGTCAGCCCGAATCCGCTGGTGGTGAAGGCTAATACCCCGGTCCAGCTGAACGTGAATATCGTCGAAGGGGCCAATCTGCAGGTAAAAGGTTTCCCGGACTACCTGACCTTTGGTGGCTGCGCGGATATGTCGCCGAGCAACGTGGATGACTTAGCCGAAGCGCGCGTGACCTCGGTATTTAAATATTCCGGTGATGACGGCATGGGCGATGCGGGCGGGTATCTCGATCCGGCCAAAGAACCAACGTCTAAAATTATCGAAATGGCGCGTAATGTTTCCGCCAAAACCAGCGATACGGTGATCCCGTTCATGGTGTCTTACACCTGTAACCTGTCGCTGGGGGATGTGCCGAACATCATCAAAGATCCGGTTCGCCATCAGTACAGCTTCGCCAACTTTATTCAGTCGCTGAAAATGGCTCAGGCGACCCAGGATGCGGCCCATCCGGTTCCGGCGGGCTATATCGTTAACCCGGATTATCTGGGCGAATGTCAGAAGTACGGCTATGCGCCGACCTACCCGATTCCGGTGCGCAAGCCGTTGTCTGATGCCATGGCTCATCATGGTGTGAACGTGGCGATCCCGGCGGGGATCACCGACACGCTGAAAGGCTACATCAAAGCGGTGAACTGGCTGGTTCGCGTAGTGGCGCCGGACGTCGTGCTCGGTTGGCAGATTAACCTGTGGAGCGTCGGCGGTTCGCAGTGGGTCTACAACGACTTTAGCTACGATGATGTGTTCGATGCCACCGACGGTCAGCATAAAAAAATGACCATCACCCCAGAACTGGCGGGCAAACTGAGCGCCGATTACGCGCTGCTGGTTGGCGTTTTTGAGGACACCGAATATCAGCAGGCGAATGGCCAAACTGCGATAGCAAAAGGCGCTGATTTTATGGCCGCTGACCGCTATGAAGCCGATGACTTCACGGGCCGCGCCTTTAACAACGGCTATTGCTATTCGCCAAACGAGTGGGATCGCACCTTTGATTTCTGTGCATCGCTGAGTCGCCATTTGCGCAAACCGGTTATGCCGTGGCAGATCCCGGCCAGCCGTCTGGCAACTCAGGACGAGCAGGTAGGCGAGATGGAAGCACAGTTCTGGGGCACCGGCGGCAGCTATCTGATGGGCCATCCGGAGATTGGTGATTCGGTCGAGGCCATTAATGAGAAGTTGCTCAACCTCAACTTCCTCGATGTACATGCCGCGATGATGGGCCACACGGCGCGCGAGCTGTTTAACCGACACGCGTTCGATGTCTCGCAGCCGAAATATCAGGACTTCCCGGCGCGCGGTATTTTCCACGTGCAGGTCGGCGGCGGGGCCACCACCGGGGTGGTGAGTGCGGTCAACAATAACAGCAGTAGCTGGATGCGTCCGCGACTCAAAGCCTACCGTCAACATCCGCTTGCCTTTGAAAACAACCGGGCAGTCGATAAAGCGAAGAAGTAAACGTCACGGCAAGCCCCGCAACAGTCGGGGCTTGTTCTATGACAATCATGATTACCGGCGTCGCTATCTTTTTGCTGCAGGGATCTTCGTATTGAGCAACATTACCAGTAGCCCAGTCAACACGGTGGATAGCAGGCTAATGACAGCCAGCGTCAGCAGCAAGGTCAGACAAATTTCCGCTGAAAAGTGTTGCCAGTGCCGCAGAGCAGATAAATGGGTTATCGACAGTAGCCAGCGCCACTGCGACAGAGAGTAAAACAGCGTGAGAAACAACGTTGGCAGAGATAAAGGTATTATTAGTACGGTAATAATCATAGGCGTTATTCTATATCCGTAGTTATATTTATCTGGTGCTCCTGTAGTGACTATTTCACACATAGTGGGTGAAGTCCTGATGAAATTTTCTGGGTTTCGCCACTCATCCGCAAAAATGACCCCCCTATCCTCGCCAATACTGCTTTTCTATTTTTCCCAAAAGTAAAGGTTAACTTTTTTGTTATGTTTTGTTTATGCTTTGGTGATACATAACACGCAGTGCTTAATTAGTGTTGACTGTGAGGAACGGGTAATGACGTCACTTTCACAATGGTAATCACAGGAAGGTAAACATGATCATGAATAAAAAAGTCGCTTTTGCAGCACTGATGTCTGTGAGCACGCTGTCATTCGCTGCAACCGAAATTCGTGATACTGAAATGGCAAATATGGACGAGAAAATCGGCAATATCTCGGTAAATGTCAAAAATGGTACCTTTGAAGAAGCGATGACGGCACTGAGCAAAGAAGCCGATCAGAAAGGGGCCGGGTATTACCATATTACTTCTTTTGAACGTGCTGGAATGGGCAACGACGTCAGGGCAACAGCGATAATCTATAAATAACGACTTTTCCCTGGGTGAGCCTTGGACTGTGATATATCCCGTGTGCCATATCACAGTTCTTTTTTAAGACCTGCTGCGTAGCGTTATCTACAAAACCCAGTACGGATATTTTTCCGCAGTCAATAAAATATTGAATGCCATCAGAAGTACAAGTCAAACAACACAATATATAACGACAGGACGGTATAACAATGAGCAAACAGGAAAATACGCTGCAATTTGGTGATGTGAGTATCCAGATCCTCAGCAACAGCGATGAGTTAACGGTGGCTGAGGTGGCGCTGCCTGCGGGAGCCGTGGCGAGCATCCATCAACATCCCCACGAAGAAGTGAACTATGTGGTGAGCGGCGTACTGGATTTTATGTGTGATGGCGAGGTAACCACGCTGCGTGCCGGGGAAGCGATGCGCGTTCCGCCTAATCAGCCGCACAATATTACCTGCCACCCGGATGCGCCGGGGGTGGTGCTGTCGGCCTGGTCGCCGTCGCGTCAGGATCTGATCGCCAAACTAGCGAAGTAATTCTACCCGCCCGGTCAGAAGCCGGGCGTTAATCCAGCCCGATCGTCATCCCGTCGTACCCCGCTTCAACACCTTCCGGCAGTGAGTTTTCCATTAACCACAGGTCAAACTGATGGCTGATATGGGTCAGGATAACCCGCGGGCAGCGCACGATCGCGTTGATCGCCAGCACGGCGTTCAGATCGCCATGGTTACGCGGAGTTTGCGCCTTGGGTTCGTGGCTACAGTCGATAACCATCACCTGCGGATGATTGTTCAGCAGAAATTTCAGCGTTTTTTCCGGCAGCCCGGCGGTGTCTGACAGCCACGCCACCCGGCTGTGTGCCGACTCCAGCAGGTAGCCGAAGGTGAGTTTTGAATGAATCAGCGGCAGCGGCGTGACCCGCAGGCCTTGCAGGTCGAAGGCCACGAACGGCTCGACGGTATGGCTGAAATCGAGCAGGCCCGGATGTTTGAATAAATCATCGCAGCCCTGTTCATCCGGCGGCCCGTAGACCGGGATTTTTTCACCCACGCCCCAACGCAACGGGAACAGGCCCTGGACGTGATCCATATGGTAATGGGTGAGTAAAAACTGGCGGAAGCTACCGGCGGGATAGTGGTCCATCAGGTCAGGAATGCCTGCATCCAGCAGGGTGACCGCGTCGTTATAACGCACCTCTGCGCTGCACGGGCGGCGGCGATGGGATTCGTCCTGCCGCGCCCGACGGCACGCCGCGCAGTCGCAGCCAAAGACCGGCACCAGCTGTGCGCCGCCGGTGCCGGTTAAGCGTAGGGTCAGGCTCATCTTTCATTCCTCAGTCAGACTGCCCGGCGGCACTGCGTTTGCCGGGCCTACAAAACTGCGTTTACCGGGCTTACAGGGGCTTTTTGAAACGGAAATGGCTCTGCTGATAACCTTCGCGCAGGTAAAAACGGTGCGCGTCGGTGCGGACTTTCCCGCTGGACAGCTCCATCAGGCTCGCGCCGCTGCGGCGGGCTTCGTCTTCCGCCCACCTCAACAACTGCTGGCCGATATTCATTCCGCGCATCTGCGGCAGAATTACCAGTTCCTGAATTTCCCCAATCCAGCAGTTCAGGTTCAGCGGGAACATCACTTGCAGGCCGATAAGCCCGACGACTTCCCCGTTGACCCACGCCAGCTGATAGCGCTGGCTCGGATGGTTAAGATTCGCGGCAAAACCCGCCGCGAAGGTCTGTCTGTCGTACGCTTTCTGCTTCAGTTCACAGATAAGGCCGTACACCGCATCGGTGTCATCGAGGGTGGCGCGGCGAAGTTCACAGGGCATGCTGGCTCTCTTTCTGGTTGCCGTGGGCGCGTATCAGGCGCAAAAAGGTCTCCACAGACTGTAGCAGACTGCCGTCGTTGTTCAGCGTTAAACAGTCGCTGAGCGTATAGCGCGCGGCCCGGTCCAGGCGCTGCTCTATCTCCTGCTCCGTTTCACGCCCGCGCTGTTGCAGGCGTTGACGCAACACGTCCGGCGAGACCTGTAAACACACGGGCAGTAAAGCCGCGCCATAGCGGGCTTTGGTTTGCGCTAAATGGGCGCGTGAACCGTTGACCACTACGTCAAAACCCGCATGCAGCCAGACGTCGATTTCGATCCCCACCCCGTAATAAAGATTGTTGGCATGCCAGCTCAGGGCGAACAGCTGGCGCTCGGCGCGGGTGAAAAATTCGTGTTCGCTCAGGGCGATATGGTTTTCACTGCCCGCGCTGGCCGGGCGGGTGATGTAGCGATGTGCAACCAGCATCTGCGCGTGTTCCTGCTGACGTAATGCCGCCAGCAGACTGTCCTTCCCGGACCCGGAGGGGCCGACTAACCAGATAAGCCGTCCCGTCATCAGAAGACCCTCTTGCCCTGGCGCCAGACGTGGTCGATGTGGACGTGGTCACCTTTGCGATGAGCCAGCACCAGATCGGCGCGTTTGCCTTCTGCAATCGTTCCCCGGTCGCTCAGATTCAGCGCCCGGGCCGGGTTGCGCGTTACCAGATGAATGGCCTGCGGCAGGCTGTAGGCATTGCGGGCGTCGTCGGCAATGCGAAACGCGGCGTCGAGCAGGCTGGCGGGATAATAGTCGGAGGAGAGGATATCCAGCAGCCCGCGTGAGGCCAGCTCATGCGCCGCCACGTTGCCGGAGTGCGACCCACCGCGCACGATGTTCGGCGCGCCCATCAGCACATTCATGCCATGCTCACGTGAGGACTCCGCCGCGTCGAAGGTGGTGGGAAACTCGGCGATCACGCTGCCAATGTCATGGGATTCGACCACGTGCGCATGGGTAGCATCATCGTGGCTGGCGAGCGCGATATCACGCGCCCGGCAGGCCGCAGAAATCGCCAATCGGTTAGGCTGCGACCATTCGGCGGCAAGCTGAAGCTGATCTTCTTCAAAACGAACCATCTGCTCATCGGTTAGATGATATTTGCCCTGATAATACTCGCGATATTTGGAACGGTCGGCGTATTGACGCTGGCCCGGGGAGTGATCCATCAGCGACACCAGCGACACCAGCTCGCGGTCAACCAGCTTCTCGAACAGCGGCAGGGTGGTGAAGTGCGGCAGTTCGCAGCGCAGATGCAGCCGGTGCTCGGCGCGGTTCAGGCCGCGTTTTTGCGTGTCTTCAATGGCGTTGATCATCTTCTCTAAATTTTCCAGCCGGTCGCCGCCGTCCCGTACATCGCCTATCGCCACCGCGTCCAGCACGGTAGTGATGCCGCTGGCGACCATCAGCGCGTCGTGGCTGCTCATTGCCGAATGCGCGGGCCAGTCGACTTTCGGGCGCGGGGTGAAGAATTTATCCAGATTATCGGTGTGCAGCTCGATCAAGCCCGGCAGCAGCCAGCCGCCTTCGCCGTCCATCGCCTGCGGGCTTTGGCTCTGGGTTTCGGCGAAGGTGCGGATAATGCCGTCCTGTACGTCGACCGAGCCGTGAACCACTTCATCTTCAAGCACTAATTTCACGTTGTTGATAATCATGCTGCGGTTCCCATCGGGTGGAGACGGTCGGCGACGCGACTGCGCACCGCGTGATCATGGAAAATGCCGACGATGGCCGCGCCGCGCGCTTTGGCTTCGTCGATAAGCTCAACCACGGCGGCGCTGTTTTTGGCATCCAGCGAGGCGGTGGGTTCGTCCAGTAGCAGAATCGGGTAGTCGACCACGAAGCCGCGGGCGATGTTCACCCGCTGCTGTTCGCCGCCGGAAAAGGTCGACGGCGCAAGGTGCCACAGGCGCTCCGGCACGTTGAGACGCGTGAGCAGGCTGGCGGCTTTCGCGCGGCACGTTTCCTTCGGTACGCCTAAATCGAGCAGCGGCTGCATCACCACGTCGAGGGCTGAAATGCGGGGGATCACCCGCAGAAACTGGCTGACCCAGCCGATGGTGCCTTTGCGCACTTCCAGCACTTTGCGCGCCGGGGCGGTGACCAAGTCCACCCATTCGTCGTTGTGCTTGATGTGGATGTGACCTTCATCGGGCAGGTAATTGGCATACAACGAGCGCAGCAGGGTCGATTTTCCGCTGCCCGAATGGCCGTGAAGCACCACGCACTCTCCGGCGTTGACCGTTAGCGAGGCTTTGTAGAGCACCGGCAGGTTGATCCCGTTTTGGTGATGCAGGACGAAGGTTTTACTCAGGTTTTCAACGCGAATCATTTTGGCCTCTTATTTATGATTGTCGGATGGCGGCTGGCGCCTTATCCGGCCTACTCATGTGCGCCATCAGGCAAAAGTCAGTTCTGCAAAACGGAGGAGACCAGCAGCTGGGTGTACGGATGAAGCGGATCGTCGAGCACGCGATCGGTTAATCCACTTTCCACCACCTGACCGGCTTTCATCACCATCAGGCGGTCCGCCAGCAGGCGCGCCACGCCCAAATCATGGGTGACAATTACCACCGCCAGATCCAGTTCCACCACCAGGCCACGCAGCAGGTCGAGCAGGCGCGCCTGCACCGATACGTCCAGGCCGCCGGTCGGCTCGTCCATAAACACCAGCTTCGGATGAGTGACCAGGTTGCGGGCGATTTGCAGACGCTGCTGCATCCCGCCGGAGAAGGTGGTGGGCAGCTCATCAATGCGCGAGGATGGGATTTCGACCGCCTCCAGCCATTGCGAGGCGGTCTCGCGGATGTTGCCGTAGTGGCGTGCGCCGGTGGCCATCAGGCGTTCGCCGATATTGCCACCCGCCGACACCTGACGACGCAGGCCGTCCATGGGATGCTGATGCACCACGCCCCATTCGGTGCGCAGCAGGCGGCGGCGTTCGCCTTCCGACATGCCGTACAGCGATTGATTCTGATACACGACCTCACCCTGCTGCGGTGCGAGTCGCGCGGAAATGGACTTCAGCAGGGTGGTTTTGCCGGAGCCGGATTCACCGACAATCCCCAGCACTTCGCCCGGCCACAGCTCAAATGAGACGTCGCTAAAGCCTTTGCCCGGCGCATAAAGATGGGTCAGGTTATTGACCGAAAGTAACGGCTGATTCATTGACTTAACGCCTCGCTCTGTTGGCGGCAGTAATCGGTATCGGAGCAGACAAACATCCGTTTGCCGGTGTCATCGAGTACCACTTCATCGAGATAGCTGTGGCGCGAGCCGCAGATGGCACAGGGTTCGTCCCAGGCCTGCACCGTAAACGGGTGATCGTCGAAATCGAGGCTTTCCACTTTGGTGTACGGCGGCACGGCGTAGATGCGTTTTTCGCGTCCGGCACCGAACAGCTGCAATGCGGGCATGCGGTCCATTTTCGGGTTATCGAATTTCGGGATGGGCGAAGGATCCATCACGTAGCGATCGTTGACCTTCACCGGGTAGGCGTAGGTGGTGGCGATATGGCCGAAGCGGGCGATGTCTTCATACAGTTTCACCTGCATCACGCCGTACTCTTCCAGGGCGTGCATGGTGCGGGTTTCGGTTTCGCGCGGTTCGATAAAGCGCAGCGGTTCCGGGATCGGCACCTGGAAGATGAGGATCTGATCTTCGGTCAGCGGCGTTTCCGGGATCCGGTGGCGGGTCTGGATCAGCGTTGCGTCTTCTGTGCGTTCGGTGGTGTTCACCCCGGTGACACGTTTAAAAAAGTTGCGGATTGAGACGGCGTTGGTGGTGTCATCCGCGCCCTGGTCGATCACTTTCAGCACGTCGGCTTCGCCAATCACGCTGGCGGTGAGCTGAATGCCGCCGGTGCCCCAGCCGTAAGGCATCGGCATTTCACGCCCACCGAACGGTACCTGATAGCCCGGAATGGCGACGGCTTTCAGGATCGCGCGGCGGATCATGCGCTTGGTCTGTTCGTCGAGATACGCGAAGTTATAGCCGCTGAGATTAGCCACGATTGCGCTCCTGTTGCAGGCGTTTGAGCAGTTCCAGTTCGGCCTGGAAATCGACATAGTGCGGAAGCTTGAGGTGCGAGACGAACCCGGCGGCTTCGACGTTATCGGCGTGGGACAGCACAAACTCTTGGTCCTGCGCCGGGCCCGCAATATGTTCGTCGTAGTCCGGGGCCTGTAGCGCGCGGTCCATCAGCGCCATCGCCATCGCTTTCCGCTCGCTGAGGCCAAATACCAGCCCGTAACCGCGCGTAAAGTGCGGGGCAACCTCTTCCGGGGCGACGAAGCCGTTCACCATTTCGCATTCGGTCATCAGCAGTTCCCCGACGTTCACCGCAAATCCCAGCTCTTCCGGCACAATGTCGACATCAACGTGGCCGCTGCGGATTTCTCCGGCGAAGGGGTGGTTACGGCCATAGCCGCGCTGCGTGGAGTAGGCCAGCGCCAGCAGATACCCTTCGTCCCCGCGCATCAGCTGTTGCAGACGTGAGGCGCGGGAGCAGGGGTAAACCGGCGGAGTGCGGGTGATATCGTCCGGCGTTTGACCGCTATCTTCTTCCACGTTGGCCAGTCCCTGGCGCGTCAACAGGCTGAAGACGTGCGGGGAGGCGACAGGCGGTTGTGCGCTGCTGGCAACCGCCGGGGTTTCGCCGTTCGCCAGCAGGGTGAAATCGAGCAGGCGGTGGGTGTAATCGTAGGTCGGGCCGAGCAGTTGGCCGCCGGGCACGTCTTTGTACACCGCCGAGATACGGCGTTCGAGGCGCATGTCGGCGGTGTTAATCGGCTCACTCACCGCCAGACGCGGGAGCGTGGTGCGGTAGGCGCGCAGCAGAAAAATAGCTTCGACGTTATCGCCGCTGGCCTGTTTCAGCGCCAGGGCCGCCAGTTCGCGGTCGGCGATACCGCCTTCGGTCATCACCCGGTCAACGGCCAGATTGAGCTGCTGTTCTATTTGCGCCACGCTCAGTTCGGGAAGCTGCGTATCACCGCGGCGTTTCTGTTCCTGTAGGGCGTGCGCGGCGGCGATCGCCTTTTCGCCCCCTTTGACGGCAACGTACATCAGCAAACCTCCACGTACGTGGTGCGCGGGATAGCCAGCAGGCGGTCGCCGCAGGTGAGGATCAGATCAACGCCCAGCGGGAACGGGTGCGGGCGCTCGGTCAGTTCGTGAATAATGCATTCCGGCAACTGCGGGGCGATCATCCGCTCTTCGTTGATGCCCGCCCCGGTGAGACGCAGCATTCGGCCGCCGCTCAGGCTGCTGAGCTGGACAATCAGCGTGGCGCTGGTTTCCGGGGCGATGGCGCTGCCCGCCGACAGGGCATTCAGCTGTTCGGTACTGATGGACGCGTCGGTTACCGCAAACAGCGCGTGCTGCGGCTGGCTGACCAACGGGGCGTTGGTGTGAAAACGCAGGTTCTGGCGGGCAATATCGTTATCCAGCGAGGCTGACAACCACACCGGGGTGTCGTTATCCGCCAGGGTCAGCAGCACGCTGGTGGTGGCCGGGGAGAGCGGCTGCCAGCCGTGCTTATGCTGATGCAGCGAGACGATCACCCCCGGTTCGCTCATGGCTTTGAGCAGACGACGGAAACTGTGTTGGGCATCCTGCACTGGAAGAGGGAAGGCGGTTTTTAGTTCGGTAGAAAGCGTCATGCGTTGTCTCCACGCACTAAGGTAAAGAAGTCGACCCGGCTGGCGTTCACTTCAGCGTGGCGGGCAGCGAGGCGCGCTTCGCGATCGGCTTCCAGCGGGGCAATCAGGGTTTCCATCAGCGTCTGGAAGTGGCTCTGGGTTTGCAGCAGCGCATCGAGTGCGGCACAGCGTTCGGCGTGGGCTTTATCGCGGCCCAGCACCCAGCTGTAGCCCAGCGTGCCGTCGCTAAGCCGCACGGTGGCACGGGTCAGCGTGGCATCCCCGGCGAAGAAGCGAGATCCGGTGGCACCCATCCGCGCCTGGATTTGCACCAGCCCGCTTTCCGGGGCGCGGAGGATTTCATACTCCGGGGACAGCTTCAGCGCCTGCATTCGGGCGGCGAGCTGCGCCGGGTCGCTGTGGGCCAGGGCCGATATCCAGCGCTGGCGAGTTGCAATATCGAAAGGCATTCAGTGCTCCATGGTGAATTCAATCATGTCGGCGCGGGTCAGGCTGACGGAGTATTCCGTCGCGTTGGTCTCACCGTCACGATGGTTCAGGGTGCGCACGCAAAGCAGCGGCGCCATGTTGGGGATTTCCAGAACCTTGCTCTCTTTGGCCTGGGCACGACGGGCGCTGATGCGCGTTTGCGTGCGTTTCAGGTTCAGGGCCAGTTCATGTTGCAGAAAATCATGCAGCGAGCCGCTGTCGAAGCGCTGAAGCGCGGGCCAGAAGCACATGTCCGAGAAATAGTGATCGATAAGGCACAGCGCGATGCCGTTGACCCGGCGCAGGGTGCGCAGGTGAATGACGTTATCGCCCTCCTGGATCCCCAGCGCATCGGCGACGTGACCGGAGGCCGGGCGCAGCACCGAGAGCAGTTTTTCGCTGGTGGGATGGCTGCCCTGGTCGAGCAGATTCTGGCTGAAGCGCGCCTGGGCGTTGAGCGGGTAGTCGAACGGGCGCATCAGCACCAGCACACCAATTCCCTGCCGACGCTGCACCCAGCCTTTTTCCACCAGTTGATCGATGGCGCGACGCAGGGTGTGGCGGTTGACGTCAAAGCGGGCGGCCAGCTGATGTTCGGCGGGAAGATAGTCCCCGCAGCGATACTGGCTGCGCAGTTCCTGTTCGAGCCGGGCGGCAATTTCCTCGTAACGCGTCGGGTAACTGGTCGGATGTCTGGACAGGTGCATGATTCAGGCCTCATCGGGGTTTACGTGGCGGGGGCGCCACTGAATCTGCCGACATCGTGACGTGGCAATATGACAGCGCGGTTAAGGCACAGTGAATGAACGATGAACAGTTGAGGTAAGGCGTGTGACAGGGCGAGCGGCCTCGCCCCGGGAGGGATTACTGCGGTTGTTTGACGACGTTGATCATCCACGGCACGCCGAATTTATCGACCACTTTGCCAAAGCCGTGGGCCCAGAAGGTTTCCTGCCACTCCATTTCGACTTTCCCGCCCTCGGCGAGGGCATCGAACCAGCCTTTTCCTTCGTTGACGTCCTGGGTGTCGAGCACCAGGGTAAAGCCGGAATAGCTGACGCTGCCGGTCATCCCGTCGCTCATCATTATCTCACTGCCCGCAATGCGGACGTTGGAGTGGGCGATGGCATCGGGGGGGAAAACCATACCGGAAGGGCAGCCGTCTTCGCTGTTCTGATCGGCTGTTGGCATTTCGCCAAAGGTCATTTTGTAACCCAGCTCTGCGTGAAGTGCCTGCTGATAAAACGCATGGGCTTCGGCGCAGTTACCGGAAAAAGAGATATAGGGGCTTAAGGGCATAACCATAACCTCGGATAAGGAGTACCCGATAAGTGTAGTTACGGCGGGGGAAAGTAACCAAGCGGTAGTTTTTTGTTCAACCCACAGCGAGGTACGTTGAAGGCCCGGCAAGCGAGCGCCGCCGGGCGGTGTGGCGAGGGTTTAGTTCTTTTTAACGAACTCAGATTTCAGCTTCATTGGGCCAAAACCGTCAATTTTGCAGTCGATGTTATGATCGCCTTCAACGAGGCGGATATTCTTTACTTTGGTACCGATTTTTAACATCGAAGAGCTGCCTTTAACTTTTAAGTCTTTCACCACGGTGACGCTGTCGCCGTCGGCCAGCAGGTTACCGTTGGCATCTTTAACGATCAGCACATCGCTGTCCTGTGCAGGCTCGGCGTCGTTCCACTCATGGGCGCACTCAGGGCAGATGAACATGCCATTGTCTTCATAGGTGTATTCGGAATTGCATTTCGGGCAGTGTGGCAGAGACATAGTAACCTCGTAATAATTGAAAACGCGCCACAGACCGTGCAAACCGCCGCTGAGCGCTAAAAGTATGACTCATTATACCGCAAGTCCTTACGGTTGTCGGGACTATTTGCCGGTCGCCCTGTACAGTCCACGGGCCTTTGTACACATTTTGATATTTCGAAATTGCCGAGCAATGGCGTTTGCGTTATGGTGAGGATCGCATTTCTGAATATTACTCAGTGCTATTTTACCTACACTTTTTCGTAGGGGGATTTATATGCAATATATCCTGTCGAATGTTGTATATAGCGATAATCTGTATATCTCCTGATTTCTTACGTGCTGCATTCCTTTGCCCGGCACTGATAATTATATAAGAAATAAAATCGGGAAATTAAAAAAGTCTGACCAATAAAAGTTATAAAATTTGCGTTAAGGGAATACTTTAACCATGTACACACAGACAATATTTGAATTGAGTCAGGAAGCTGAGCGCTTGCTGCAGTTGGCTTTACGACATCTTGAGACCGTTAATGGACTGCCGGGCAACGTGACGAGCGACGCTGAAACACCGTATGCGCTGCCCGGGAGCGCGCACGCCCTGGGTACCCAGCAGGGTACCTTGAATAACGAATTGCGCAAAATTACCCGTCTGGAAATGGTGCTGGCGATAGTTGGCACCATGAAAGCCGGGAAATCCACCACCATTAATGCCATCGTTGGAACCGAGGTTTTACCTAACCGTAATCGGCCCATGACCGCATTGCCTACGCTTATTCGCCATACGCCGGGTCAGAAAGAACCCGGCCTGAATTTTATTCACGTTAAGCCTATTGAGCGCTTAATGCATGAATTACAGGATAAACTCCGGCACGTCGATCGGGAAAAACTGGCACTGAAGCTCGAAATGGATAAGGACATGAATGCCCTGCTCGAACGTATAATTGGCGGGGTCGCCTTTGAAAAACATTATCTCGGTGCGCAGCCTATTTTCCAGTGCCTGAAAAGCCTCAACGATTTGGTACGGCTTTCCCGAGCAATGGACGTCGATTTCCCGTTTGCCGACTACGCGGCGATTGAACATATTCCGGTGATCGAAGTTGAGTTCGTGCATTTGGCCGGATTCGGTGAAAATGCCGGTCAGCTCACGCTGCTGGATACGCCGGGGCCGAACGAAGCGGGGCAACCGCACCTGCAAAAAATGCTCAACGAACAGCTGTCCCGCGCCTCCGCGATACTGGCGGTGATGGATTACACCCAGCTCAAATCGATTTCCGATCAGGAAGTGCGTCAGGCGATTGCGGCGGTCAGCAAGTCGGTGCCGCTGTATGCGCTGGTGAATAAGTTCGATCAGAAAGACAGAAACAGCGACGATGAAGATCAGGTGCGGGCGATGATCTCCGGCACGCTGATGAAGGGGCTTATCACCCCGGGGCAGATTTTCCCGGTGTCATCGATGTGGGGCTATCTCGCCAATCGCGCCCGGCACGAGCTGAACAGCAACGGCAAATTGCCCAACCATCAGGACCAGCGCTGGGTACAGGATTTTGCCGAAGCGGCGCTGGGCCGACGCTGGCGAACCGCCTCTCTGGATGACGTGACCCATATTCGTCATGCCGCCGATCTGCTGTGGGAAGACTCGCTGTTTGAGAAGCCGATCAATATGCTGCTGCACGCAGCCCACGCCAATGCCTCACTGTTTGCGCTGCGATCGGCTTCGCACAAGCTGCTGAACTATGCGCAAAACGCGCGGGATTTTCTCGACTTCCGTTTGCAGGGGCTGACGGTCGCCGCCGGGCAATTGCAGGACAATATCGTTGGTCTTGAAGAAGACATGGCCCA
The DNA here is from genome assembly GCF_043558715.1 of Scandinavium sp. M-37. Lineage (NCBI taxonomy): Bacteria > Pseudomonadati > Pseudomonadota > Gammaproteobacteria > Enterobacterales > Enterobacteriaceae > Scandinavium > Scandinavium sp. M-37. The sequence continues at coordinate 12,636 of NZ_JBIGIN010000009.1, read as the reverse complement.
GTTTGAGGTGCGCCAACGCGTAGTCAGCGAAGAAATTAATCATGAAGTGGAGCAGGCGATGGATGCCGCCGGGGCGTTTATCGCCGGTCAGCAGCAGGAAATTTTGACGCTGCTCGACAGCAGCTTCAGCCGCGATAATCTGCAGACGATGAGTCTCGCCCACGGGGCGGATTTGCGTTGGTCGCAGCAGGATGACAGCGGGGAACTGATCCTCGAAGATGAAGAGCAGGCCAACCGACTGCTCAGCATCATTCGCTCCGACTGCGAAGGCATGGTGTTTACCTGCCAGCAGAATATTTTCCGCGAGCTGTCACTGCGTTTTAGCCAGCTTGAAACATCGCTCGGCCGCACCCTGGACGACGCGCTCAAGCCGATTGAAACCCACGTCAAAGAAGATCTGCATCGGGCCGGGTTCCGCACTCGGGTCACGCTGCCCGTTTTTCAGTCCGGTTCTCTGCAAATCGCCATGCCGCAGTGGTTCAATGGCACGGTCGCCACCGAGGATTTGCCGGTAGGCAGCCTGCGTGGCGGGATGCGGGAAACGGTCAGCCGTTGGCTCAACAATCCCAATTGGGGCTGGGATGATTATGTGTTGACCAAAACGCGTTACATCATTGATGTGAATGCGATTAAGGCGCGGATCGTGGATAGCGTGTCGACCTTCTGCGCACAAATCCTTAAAGCTTTGGCGCTTCAAGTCGATGTCTCTGTTACGGCGGGAATGGCGACCTTCTTTGCAGAGTTTTCACAGAGTCTTAGCGGCCTGCAGAAAAATTTGCAGGAGAGTTTGACCTTACGCCAGCAGCATCAGTCCACGGTGAATACCTTATGTCAGCAGCTGACGCAGTGCCTGGCCACGGTTCGCTGGATTGAAGAGGATGCGCGGTTATTGCGCGACGACATTCAAACCCTTTTTGCGGCTGAACAGAGATGAATACGCGATTGCTGGAGGGACCAGGCCGCTGGCTTGAATCTCTCCATGCCCGATTTATGGTCAGTCTGGTGCTGGGCATTGAAAACCCACGCCAGCATACGCTCGCCCCGCAACAGCAGCAGTTTCGCGAACGCCTGATGAATGAAATCATGGCGCAAACCCAGCTGCGACCGTGGTCGGTGGCGGGGCTGTTTAGCGACAATCCCGCGATGCGTCTCGGATTGACAGAAAAACTCGCCAGCCAGTTCGACCCGGGTCATCTGGCCCTGACGCGCATGAGCCGCTATCTGCACTTTCTCAAGGGTAAAAGCCAGGGTTCACCCGAGCTGCGCGAGCAATTTGGTCTGGTCAGCGAGCAGTTCAGCCAGCGTGCGGAGCACAAGCAACGGGCGCTGACCCAGCGCGGGCTGATGGTGGAGTCGGGTGCGCACAGCGATGAAGTGTTCACCCGCTGGCATGCCGGGCAGTATGACGGCTGGTCACTGGCGGGGCGTTGTTTTATCGCGCTGGAAGAGCTGCGCTGGGGGGCGTTCGGCGATGCGTGGCGGCTGGCGAACGGCGAAGTGCGCGGCCTGCTGAAAGACAGCTTACGCACCATGGCGGCTCAGTATCTGGCGCAAGGCATCGGCGCAGCGACGGAAACGCGCCATTCTTATCATCAATGGCTGGTGTCGCCGACGTCTGTGGGTTTAATGGATTACAAAGAGATGCTGGCCTGGCTGGGAAGCGACTGTGATGCAGTACGTCAGCCGGTGTGCTGGTCGGTGACCCAAACCTGGCAGCCGGTGGCATTGGGGATGCCGCGCCTGTGTTCTGCCACCCGTCTGGTGGATGCGATGATTGAGGAGTTATTTACCGACGAGGCCTGACGGCCCCGCCGGAGTCAGAAAGTTAGTGATGTAACGATTCTGCCACTACCGCTTCAGGCTGCTTGGCCTGCACGGTGCCAAACCGTTTGGCATACAGCGCGGTGATAATGGGTACCAGGATCGCGGTAACAATCACGCTTGCCGCGACCAGCGCCGTGGCTGATGCCGCTACCGGTTCAAAGGCCGGGTTAATCTGCGCGATGATCACCGGGTTCGCTACCGCCGCACCCGCCGCCGACGAGGCTGCCACGCCCGCCGTGCCATTCCCGCCACCGATCACCCGGTCGGCAATAATCAACGGGATCCCGGTAATAATAATGACCGCCACGCCCAGGACGATACCCAGCAGGCCAGTATCCATGATCACACCCAGGTTGATGGTGTTCCCGAGCGCGAAGCCGAAGAACGGGATCAGCACCGGCGTCGCTTTGCTGAAGAAGGCGCGGAAATCGTGGTCAAGGTTGCCGAGCGCGAAACCAATCAGGAACGGCAGCACGGCGCCAATGAAGTGGTGCGGTTCAAAGGAGGCCAGACCGGCGGAACCGAGGATAACCATGGTCATCAGCGGGCCGGATTCCAGAGACATCAGCACGAACGCGCCGGATTCTTCTTTCGAACCGTACTGGTTCATCAGGCTGGCGTACAGTCCGCCGTTGGTCATATCCATCGCGGACACCAGCGCCAGCACTGACAGTCCGGCGAAGAAGCCGGTCTGAATCCCGCCGTCGGGAATAAACGTGGCGGCAATCATCGCCACGACCCAGGCAACGGCAATTTTGGTGATGACCAGGGTGCCTGATTTGCGTAATACCGTGCCGGTGGCGCGTAAATCGATGGATGCCCCGATGCAGAAAAACCAAACGGCCAGGATAGGAACCGTTCCGCCAATCATACCTTTGGTGAACGAACCAAAATAATTACCGGTATCCGGTGCCAGCGTATTTAATACGGCACCCAACAACAGTGGGACTAACATCATTCCGCCAGGGATACGTTCAATGGTGGCTTTAATTTTCATTTTTTATCCTCACATCCCCACACCGTCAGGCCGGGGCGACACAAAAGAAGAGGGTTCAACAGCTTGGCCAATGTTCTGGAGCTATGATGCGATCAATGGAATGCTGATTCAATGAAAATAAAACAGTGTTTTAGTTGTGTCGATCACATATTTTGCAGGAAATTCTTAAGTCGGGCTTTTATATGATTTGGCTGTGAATTAGATGTAAAGAAATGTCGGTCATAATCCGTTAGCGAATTAATTATATTGCGGCTTAATAAGAGGTAATAGGTTGGTGAAACAGGCGTTTTTTCGAGCGGGTGCGCGAATCAGGATTGAGAAAAGGCTTAAAACATGGGGGGGCTTATTGACGATTCATGAATCATCTTAACAGTCATCATTATTTTTTCGTGAAGTTGATCACAAATATAAACGCTGTTAGGGTAAGAAAGGAAAGTACGAAAAATATCACGACACATTGAGATTTTGGTCAGATCTTTTCTGCCAGAGCAGGCGTCATCAGGTTCGGTTGTACAGGCTGTGAGCAGCCAGTGGAAGTAAACCTGCTACGCTTGAATTGAGGAGCACAGCAATTCGCCGCTCCACTACCGCACGCACGCGAGCGCTTGTGTTCGCCTCCCCCTGTGTGCGCTCAAGGCGATAGTTAACGAGGACAAAAATGCTAAAAAGGAAAAAAGTTAAGCCGATCACTCTGGGTGATGTCACCATCATCGACGACAGTAAGCTGCGCAAGGCGATTACCGCCGCGTCGCTCGGCAACGCGATGGAATGGTTCGACTTCGGCGTTTACGGTTTTGTGGCTTACGCATTGGGTAAGGTCTTCTTCCCCGACGCTAACCCTAGCGTTCAGATGATTGCAGCCTTGGGGACCTTCTCTGTTCCCTTCCTGATCCGCCCGCTCGGCGGTCTGTTTTTCGGAATGCTCGGCGATAAGTACGGTCGCCAGAAAATTCTCTCCATCACCATCATCATTATGTCGATCAGTACCTTCTGTATCGGCCTGATCCCCTCTTATGCCACTATCGGCATCTGGGCACCTATCTTGCTGCTGCTGTGTAAGATGGCTCAGGGCTTCTCTGTGGGCGGGGAATACACCGGGGCGTCTATCTTCGTTGCCGAGTACTCGCCGGACCGTAAGCGCGGCTTTATGGGCAGTTGGCTCGATTTCGGGTCGATTGCGGGCTTCGTGTTAGGTGCAGGATTGGTGGTACTGATTTCGACTATTGTCGGCGAAAACAACTTCCTCGAATGGGGCTGGCGTCTGCCGTTCTTCCTCGCCTTGCCGCTAGGGATTATTGGTCTGTATCTGCGTCACGCGCTTGAGGAGACTCCGGCCTTCCAGCAGCACGTTGAGAAGATGGAGCAGGGTGACCGTCAGGGCCTGCAGGACGGACCGAAAGTTTCGTTTAAAGAGATTGCCACCAAACACTGGCGTGCGTTGCTGGTCTGCGTGGGGATGGTGATTTCAACCAACGTCACCTACTACATGCTGCTGACCTACATGCCGAGCTATCTGTCGCATAACCTGCATTATTCAGAAGACCACGGCGTGCTGATCATCATCGCTATTATGGTGGGTATGCTGTTTGTGCAGCCGATTATCGGGATGCTCAGCGACCGCTTTGGCCGTCGCCCGTTCATTCTGGTAGGTAGCGTGCTGCTGTTCCTGTGCGCTATACCGGCCTTCATCATGATTAACAGTGGCGTGGTGGCGCTGATTTTCGCCGGGCTGCTGCTGCTGGCGGTGATCCTCAACTGCTTTATCGGGGTGATGGCGTCATCGCTGCCCGCGATGTTCCCGACCCATATCCGCTATAGCGCGTTGGCGAGCGCCTTCAATATTTCGGTGCTGGTGGCTGGCCTGACGCCAACGTTGGCGGCGTGGCTGGTGGAATACACTCAGGACCTGATGATGCCTGCGTATTACCTGATGGTGATCGCCGTTATCGGCCTGATGACCGGTATCACGATGAAAGAAACCGCCAACCAGCCGCTGAAAGGCGCGACCCCGGCGGCGTCTGATATTCAGGAAGCGAAAGAAATTCTGCGCGAGCATCACGACAATATCGAACATAAAATTGAAGATATTGATGCGGAAATTGAAGCGCTGCAGGAAAAACGTACCCGTCTGGTGGATCAGCATCCACGCATCAACGAGTAATCGTTTCGCTGCTTTGCGTTAAAAACGCTTCCTGGTCGGAAGCGTTTTTTTTATCTCTGTCGTTGGCGGTCAGCATCCGGCAGCGATGTAGTCCCCGTTGGCACTGATCGGTATGACGGTCATAAACAGGACCAACGCGAACAGGACAATCAGCAATCCACCGATGATTTTTACCGTGGGCATCAGCCAATGAAGCGGGTTCGAATCTTGGCCAAACCAGGCCACCGTGCGTTCGCGCGCGTAGCGCACCGCCAGCGATAAGCCGAGAATCGACAGCGCCGTGCCGAAGGCCATCGCCATCACTGCGATAATCCCCCAGCTCACAATACCCAGCGCGTTGGAGAACAGCATGATCATGATAGCCCCGCTGCATGGGCGCGCGCCGATCGCCAGGATGATACCCACCCGTGTTTTCCAGTCTGCCTGAGCGATGTCGGCCCTGACGCCGTGATGCCCGCAGCCGCAGTCGACAGCATGTTGATGTCCGCCCGCATCCAGCGGGGTCAGGCGACGGGGTCTGAACGTCTTGGGTTTCAGGCTGTTCAGGGTCTGCCAAATTACCAGCACGCCAAAGCTGCCGATCAGCACGGCGCTGATTTTTTCGATGTACCAGCGGCTTTCGCTCAGGTCGCCAGAAGCCAGATTCATCCCCACGGCGAGAATAAACACGAACAGGATAGCGCTGATGCCTTGCATCAGGCTGCCGAGGAACGGGACTATCCGAGCCGCTAACGGGCTTTCCTGATGGGTGCTGAGCCAGGTTGTGACGATAAATTTGCCGTGACCCGGCCCGATGGCGTGCAGCACGCCATACATAAACGCCCCAACCAGCAGCCACACCCCGGCGCTGTATTGATGATTATTGAGCTGCAAAAGGTACATCACCAGATAACGATGCAGGGTGATTTGTGTCGCCAGACACCATTGCAGGAACGCGGCCCAATGGGCGTGGAGCTGAAATGCGAAGGCCAGCAACAGCGCCATGAAGGCGAGGGCGGCAGGGATACGCCAGTCACGTTTAACAACAGAGGGAGTCATAATGAAAGCCGGTCAGCGAAGAACTCATGCAATCATTATAAGAGGCGACGGGCAGAAGGGGTAAGCGAAAGAGCCAGCCCGGAGGCTGGCTTGGTGTCAAATTTTTGCCACTGGCACGTCGAGCGGCCACGGATTTTTATGAATGCGATTGTAGTTGAGGGCATACAGGGCGGTGATCACCATTAAGGTGACGAACGACCACATCACTTCCTGTGCGCCAGAGCCAATCACCGCCCAGATGCAATACACGAAGGCGATAAAGGTCAGCAACAGATAGGCCGGACGCGCTCTGCCAGACGCGCAATGGCGGCGCCTGCCCAGGTATCCTGGTGCAGAAATTCACTTTCAACGAGCAGTACTTTCATTGGGTCTTACCCCTGTAGGTTATTGGGTTGGGGCAAGTAATACGCCGTAGGTGACGCCAGGTAAACGGCACGGGCGGGTTTATCCACGCAGGGGATATTTTTATGGCTGATAGCGCTATTTGGCAGGGAAAACCCGCCAGGAAGGCGGGTTCTGAAGGTTAGTTGATAAAGCGTTGCAGACGCTGGAGCAGCAGACGATTTTCCTGCTTCAGGCGTTCGTTTTCATCGAGCAGGGTCAGGGTGACGGCGATCCCCGGCCAGTCGAGGGCTAGCTCACGGCGCAGGCGCATCGCGCGGTGAACGATGGTGACGGCGCGATCGTCGAACAACCAGTGTGCATCCTGGGTTTGATTGGGCTCTATCACGCCCAGGCCGACAATTTCGTCGAGTTCCTCTTCGGATACCCCGGTATGCAGACAAAACTCGGTGACGGTGAAAGTGATGGTGACGTTAGCCATGTTTTTTCCCCCACTGTTGGCGCGGGTCGAAGGTCGGTTGGGCATCGGCAAGCTGCTGCCACAGCGCGGCGGTTTTCTCATCCGCTTTCGGCGGCATGACAATTTTGATTACCGCGAACAGATCGCCGGTGTGTTGCTTATTCACCAGGCCTTTGCCCTTGATGCGCAGCCGTTGTCCGGCCTGACTGCCCGGCGGGATGGTCAGTAAAATCGGCTCTTTGAGCGTGGGCACCGTGACTTTGGCTCCCAGAGCGGCCTCCCACGGGGCGAGGGGCAGCACGATTTCGAGATTGTGCCCGACGATATCAAACATCGGATGCGGCGCGATGCGGATGATGAGCCACAGATCACCCGCGGGACCACCGTTCTCGCCGGGCGTGCCCTGGCCTTTGAGACGAATGCGCTGCCCGTCACCGACGCCTGCCGGGATTTTGACATTGAGCGATTTAGGGATTTCCTGCTCAACCATGCCAAAAACATTGTAGACCGGCAGTTTATAGTTGATGGGGCGGGTATGCGCTTCGAGCGTTTCTTCGAGGAAAACGGCGACCTCTATTTCCACGTCGTGACCCCGGGCGGTATGCCGCTGATGAGACTGCTGGGCACGCTGGCCGAAGATAGAGGAGAAGATGTCGTCAAATTCTTCCTGACTGTAAGATTGCTGCTGGCCTGACGGCGGCGGCTGGCGGAACTGCGGGTCGTTGCGGTGCTGCCAGAGCGTGTCGTATTCGGCGCGACGCTGTTCGTCGCTCAACACTTCCCATGCTTCCGCCACTTCTTTAAAGCGGGCTTCGGCATCGGATTCTTTACTGACATCAGGATGGTATTTGCGGGCGAGGCGGCGGTAGGCGGTCTTGATAGTCTTGAGATCGTCCGTCGGCTTCACGCCCATAATGGCGTAATAATCCTTTAATTCCATAGCATTATCTCTTGTGAATCACACAAACAGAACGGGTTTCCCTAAAAACTTACCTCTGTAAGTGTAGGGCAACCCCAGTGATTCGCTGGAGAAAATGCGCTGGAGTGAAGCGTTGGACTTAATATTTACGCGGAGATTTTGCTTCGCCGAAATCATCGTTCAGGCTGAAGTGATAATCACACAGTTCTGCGCGGCGCTTATCAGCGGCTTTCTGGAATGCTGCCAGCGCTTCTGGTTCAATGCTGTTTTCAATGCGGGCAACGAGTTTCTCAAGCATTTGCTCTTCATTCACATTGCGTAGGCGTTTCAGGTAGTTTTCTACGGTCATATGCAACCTTACCGGTATCCGGTGTGTAATTTATCGACGCTTTCAGCGTTCAGAGTACACGATTTAGCCGATCAATGTTTGATTGATTACGTTTTGAGTCGTTTTTTGGGAGATTTCGGGGGGGAATCAGACTTCGTATGTGATAAGAGCAATGACATAAGGCATAAAAATAGATATCGAAAATGGTCTTAATAGCAAATTTGGATAATTAAAAACCCACTATTCGGTAGGTTTCTAATTATGATTTAGCTTTTTCTTAATATAACGAGCAGTGATATCACAATCGGAATGCAAAATCCTATCCAGGAAACTGTCAACAATGTGCTGTATATCGGCTGATGATGAAATTCAATATTGAAAATAATGAATGTCGACCAGCTGATTTTGGAAACCGGTAGCCCACTCCATAACAGTGCGGCGGCACCTCCTGCATAGTCAGCGGATACAGGAATAAGGAGCAGCCAAAGGAATCGATAAAACTTGCGGAAAGGGGAGTGATAAGCATACATATAATAACCCTGCTGACTCCCCAGGTTGCCCCAGGGAGATCTTTTAACCACTCAGTTTTCCTTTAAGGATTGCTTGTCCTGAAGTGATCAGATCATTTGTTGCGGATTTTTTGAGCGTCCCCTGCTCAGACAACGAGTCGATAATCACCGGCAAATAGCGTGAAAGAAGACCAGCAGCAGCCGGGATGTCCATGCCACATTTTTCCGCCAGATTTTTTAATGCATCAGAATCAGTAAAAGACATGATTTGTTCTGCGCTGACGGGAAGGTTGTCCCCATCATTTAACCATGACGCGACAGTGGCCTGAAGTCCATTCTTGGTCATGTTACTGACTAATTCCTGAACACCACCATGGCTTTCGACAAATTCAGTGACTGCACTTAAATAGTCGATTCCTTTTCTTTTGCTGATAAATGCTTCTAATAATGCAGTAAATACACTCATCTTTTGTTCTCCTTATCTTTTTGTTGACCGTTAAGGTTGGTGGTCATTTCTGATATTGAAATTAATTTTGAGTCTGGGACGTGATCAATTATAAATCGCTGCATAACGCAGTATGGCTTCCGCATTGCAGAATGGATTTTTGAACACGTAACATTGCTATGCTATTTTTTGATCTCATTTTCAACTTGTACTGAATGCTCATGCGATATCCGCTGGTTGTTTTTTCTGATATTGACAACAATTTTGCAACAGAGATATTCCTGAGGTGGAATAATTTTAGGACCTGACTCTCGCGTAATGTTAATAGGTTAGTAGGCCTAATTGTTTTGGTTGTCGCAATACGCATAAGATGTTCCGGGGTTAAGTTCATTGATGCAAAGATGACGTTGCCCAGCTTAAAATGATTGTTCTTGCCAATGTCTGGCAAAAGAATGAAGAAGTGGCATTCGCGTCGTCTTAGGAAATCAATGATCTTCTTTCTTAAGTGGATACATTCTGTTGCAATAATGACTCTATTTTCCCGATGCAAGAATGACAAATTGGCTTGAACATCAGCTAGTTGCGGCAGATAGATGGGCCGCATTTTACTATTTTGTATGCCGGATAATAGGTAGTAGTTATCACTGACAATGATGATGTCCATATGTTTATTCCTCACATCGTTGTACACCAATTTGCGTAACGTAATCTATAAAGATGGATCAGTATATGATATTCAAAGTGGATAATCTAAAAACGGATATTTTAAAAATACGTGTTTGCACGTGACGCTTATGGTTAAGTATGGGTTAATTTTAAATTAAGACCGTGTTGAACCAGTAGTTCGATATTAGAATCAATCACCCGCTAAAGATCACAATTCACAGGGTCAATCCTTACCTTTAAATTCTTTATAAGAAAAAACTGAAGTGAATATTAACATTGAAAATGAGCTTTTACACTGCAGTTTATTTGATTTAACTCTTGATACGTTTTGATTTCTTAAGCGCTTACTTTTTCTAGATGTGAGAAGTTGTTTAAAATCAATGCGATAAAGCTATATGAATGGAATTGAATTGTAATCGACATGTTAAATGATCAGCAAAATCAGTTTTTTAGATAAGCTCTTTTTGTTTTTTATATTTATTTGCGACGTATGTGTGACCTGATCTTGTAAGTTTCCCAGGATGCTATCGAATGATAGTGCTCCGGAATTTATTTTACTGACTCTCATCGTGTGGGCAGAAATGCATGCAGTAAGGCTGTTATTTATCAACCAGGAAAACCGGCTTAGAACGCATCCATTGAATCCGATTGATATAATCCAGTAAAAGAGAGGAAGGCTAAAAAATCGCCTTTGTGGGCTGTAATAATTTACGATAGGTTTCTGTTTTCAGAAAATGTACCCGGAACGGTTTACTTAACCTCCGCCCTGAACCAGTCTGTGTATTTTAAGCCACAACAAGAGTATGAGTTGAGAGTCTTTTAGTCACTGCTCAAAAATCTAGTCGATGAAACGCGGCACGATTGCTGAATCTGAGCGCCAGGTATGTCATCTGCCGTCCAACAGACTCATCAAATCGCGTACTCAACCTTTTAGCTGGAAAATATTTGTGCTGCATAGAAAACCCACTGCTATTATTTGGGAGTCATCATCGCATTAAATAAAATTCAAATGAATTAACCACTAAAAATGCATGCATATTAATTGCTTAATAATAACCTTTGATTTTTTCGACTTTTGTTTTTGTCTTGGCGGTATTTAAGTGTAGAGGGTGCCCGACTTAAACTCTCAGTGTGAAAATGATAGCTCATTATTCATCATAACTTTCCTGCTCAGTATCAGAACTAAATTATTTTTTGACGCTGAGCACCCAATGATATATCTATGGAGAACTGGACACGATGTCTGATTCAACAGAAAAACAAAATGACCTAATGCTGGCTGCGGTTGACGCCGATTACACCTCTCTGATTACTATTGACAACGTTATCGATAATACCGGCCAGCACCAGGGTCCGGTTGCTCAATACGGCGAAACCGATGACCTGCTGCCAACGCTGACGGGTTTTGTCCCTTATGACACCAGTGGCGCGCTGATTCTCCGTGTCTACCTCAACAGCGTGGCAGTCGGCACGGCCCATGTACAGGCTGACGGATCATGGACCTATACCGCAGAGACCCCGCTCGAGGCCGGCACCCTTAATTATTTCCAGGTCGTCTTGCTTGATCCAGCAGGTAACACGCAATTGCGTCTCTCCGACCCTTACTACATCAACACCACCGCTCCAGACCAGGACATCGTGGCCCCGGATGTACCGGATGTGCCGGTAATCGACAGCGTGGCAGACAACGTACAGGGCGGCATTACCGGCGACCTGGCTAACGGCAGTCTGACTAACGATGCCCGTCCGGAGCTCACCGGTCATGCCATGGCGGGCGCTACTGTCAATATCTATGACAACGATGCCCTGATTGGCACCGCCATCGCGGCCGCAGACGGCTCATGGCGTTTCACGCCTGAGACTGACCTGTCTGAAGGGGCGCACAATCTGAGCGCGACCGCGATGAATGTGGCAGGTGAAAGTGCCTCAACGGACGGCTTTGCCCTGACCGTGGACACAGAGGTTGCCACCCCGGTGCTGACCGCAATTGTGGATAACGTCGGGGATTACCAGACAGACGTGCTCAATGGCGGGAAAACCGATGACAGGGCGCCGCTGCTGACCGGCACCGGTGAGCCGGGCAGTCACATCGTGATCAAAATGTACGGTCCGGTGACTCATAATACTTACACCATTGGCACCGTAGAAGTGGGTGAGGACGGGACCTGGAGCTATCAGTTTAAGGGTGGTCAGGGCCTGCAGGCAGGGGACAACGTGTTCCATATCACGGCGACGGATGCCGCGGGTAACACCATGGCGGGTGAAGACTTCGTTCTGGAACTGACCGGCAGCAACCAGGACAACAATGACACCACGCCACCGGATGCCCCGGTTATCACGGCGGCCCAGGATAATGCGGGCAGCATCACGGGTGAACTGGTGAATGGCGACAAAACCGATGACACCACCCCGGAACTGCGTGGAACGGCTGAAGCGGGAAGCCTCGTAACGATTTATGACGGCAGCACCCTGCTGGGTTCGATCAACGCAGAAAGCGACGGCACCTGGAGCTTCACCGCACCGGAAAGTAACAAGGGGGAACATGTCTTTACCGTCACCGCGACAGATGCAGCCGGTAATACCAGCCTGGCCTCCAACGAGTTTGTGTTAAACATTGATCCCGTACCACAGTCTCTGTTTTTTGAAGGTGTAAAGCATGGCGGGGGAGAAAGTAATCTGGAAAACGGGGAACTGACCAACGATAACACCCTGCTCTATTATGGTCACGCCACCGCGGGTGCCACAGTTAACCTCTATGACAATGGTGTTCTGTTTGACAGCAGGCCCACATATTCAAACGGATCATGGAACTTTGGGACCTATGACCGTGTGCTGAAACTGAAAGATGGTACGCACGGTAATCCCCCCATTTTTAACGGAGGTGATAAGTAGAATCAGTTCATGCGCTGAATATGCTGCATCGGCGTGAAGCCATTCAGTGCCATAT
>NZ_JBIGIN010000008.1:0-135850 GCF_043558715.1 Scandinavium sp. M-37 | reverse complement strand
TCGTGGATAACTACATCATTCACAAAAGCCAGGAAACGCAGCGCTGGCTGAAAGAGAACCCGAAGTTCAGCGTGATTTACCAGCCGGTTTACTCGCCGTGGGTGAACCACGTAGAGCGACTGTGGCAGGCGCTTCACGACACAATAACGCGCAATCATCAGTGTCGTTCAATGTGGCAACTACTGAGAAAAGTTCGTCATTTTATGGAAACCGCCAGCCCGTTCCCCGGAAGAAAGCATGGGCTGGCAAAAGTGTAGCGGTATTAGGCGCAGCTATTTAGGCTGAACGCCGTGCTCCTGCTAACTCATGACTGCAATCCGCGACGGCGATACCCAAAAGACAAAGCCCCGGTTTTATCCGGGGCTTTTTGTCAGTAGCGGGAAGGCATCCCTTCCGGCCGCGTTTTGAAACGCCGATGCAGCCACATGTACTGCTCGGGGGCCATCAATATGCACTGCTCGATGACTTTGTTCATCCACGCGGCGGTGGTCTCCTGATCGTCCAGCGGCGGGGCGCACTCGGGCTGAAGGATAATCAGCTCATACCCTTTGCCATCCGGCTTACGGCGTGGAACGAACGGTACAATACAGGCCTTCGACATACGCGTCAGAGTATAGGTGCCCGAGGTGGTGGCGGCCTTATCGACGCCAAACAGTGGCACAAACACGCTGCCCTGCGGGCCGTAGTCGTGATCCGGCGCATACCAAATCACATCGCCTTTTTTCAGCGAACGGATCATGCCTTTCAAATCTTTGCGATCCAGCATGTCTTTATTGGAACGCATCCGGCCCCAGGTCTGCACCAGATCGATAACCGGGTTGTCATTCGGGCGATAAACGCCGATCCCCGGTGACGCATGCAGACCGAACATGCGGGCGCCGATTTCAAGGGTCAGGAAGTGGATGCCAATCAGCAAAATTCCTTTTTTCTCGGCCTCCAGAGCGTGGATATGCTCCACGCCTTTCGCTTCACTCCAGCGCGCCATGCGTTTATCCGACCAGAACCAGGCCATGCCGGTTTCCATCAGACCCATGCCCACGGATTCAAAGTTTTTGACCACCCACTGGTGGCGTTCTTTTTCGTCCATTTCGGGAAAGCACAGTTCCAGATTACGGTAGGCAATGCGCGAGCGACGCTTTAACAGACGCAGCGAATAACGGCCCAGTGTGGTGCCCAGACGGTAAAGGACTGGATAGGGAAGTTGCACAATCAGCCACAGCATGCCCACGCCCAGCCAGGTTAACCAGTAACGTGGATGGAGAAGTGCAGCAGAAAATTTGGGTAAATGGGTCATCTCATTCCTGTTCTTTCGAGCAATTAGTCCTATTATCGCATTTTTTTGCCCTTCGCCCAAATAGACCCCGGCAGAATGGCTGTTATTGCAACAAATGTTGAGTGTACCCGTTTGAGGTGAGGAAAATGTAGCGCAAAATGTGGGGATGTAAATTCGCAACACATGCTATATGATGCGGGCCGCGAATTTTCTCACCGATAAATGCAGGAACCACACCATGCCAGTGTTGCACAACCGCATATCGAATGAGCAACTGAAAGCGCAGCTGATGGCAGAAACCGAGCCGCGCACGACTGTCTCATTCTACAAATACTTCCATATTGCCGACCCAAAGGCGACCCGCGATGCGCTGTATCAGGCGTTTTTAGGGCTCAGCGTTTTTGGTCGTGTGTATCTCGCCCACGAAGGCATTAACGCGCAAATCAGCGTGCCTGAAAGCAAAATGGACGCCTTCCGCGAGCTGCTGTACGGCTTTGATCCGGCGTTAAATAATCTGCGTCTCAATATTGCCCTGGACGACGACGGGAAATCTTTCTGGGTCCTGCGCATGAAGGTGCGCGACCGTATCGTGGCGGACGGCATTGACGATCCGACCTTTGATGCCAGTGACGTCGGCGAGTATCTGAAGGCGGCAGAAGTGAATGCCATGCTCGACGATCCCGACGCCGTTTTCATTGATATGCGCAACCACTACGAATACGAAGTGGGGCATTTCGAAAACGCCCTGGAGATCCCGGCGGACACCTTCCGCGATCAGCTGCCGAAAGCGGTAGAGATGATGGAAGAGTATCGCGACAAAAAGATCGTGATGTACTGTACCGGTGGGATCCGCTGCGAAAAAGCCAGTGCGTTCATGAAGCATAAGGGCTTCAACAAGGTCTGGCATATTGAGGGCGGGATTATTGAATACGCCCGTCGCGCGCGCGAGCAGGGTCTGCCGGTGCGCTTTATCGGCAAGAACTTCGTGTTTGACGAGCGCATGGGTGAGCGTATCTCTGAAGACGTGATTGCCCACTGCCACCAGTGCGGCACTCCGTGCGATACCCATACCAACTGTCTGAACGACGGCTGCCATCTGCTGTTCATCCAGTGCCCGGCTTGTGCCGAGAAATACAGTGGCTGCTGTAGCGATCTGTGCAAAGAAGAGAGCGTTTTACCGGAAGAAGAGCAGCGTCGTCGCCGCGCAGGTCGTGAAAATGGTAATAAGATTTTCAATAAATCGCGCGGCCAGCTGAACACCCGTCTGGGTATTCCTGACCCGGAATAAGAAGACGTATTCAAGCCCGGTCAGCGTAGCGTCACCGGGCTTTTTTACGCGCTTAGTTCCCGAAACGCGCCAGTCTGAACGGTGACAGATCGAAAGCAGGCGTTTTGCCCTGGGCAAAGTCAGCGGCAATCTCTCCCAGCACCGAGGTGAACTTGAAGCCGTGCCCGCTCAGGCCGGAAATCACCAGCGTATTGTCATGGCCGGGCAGGGTGTCGATGATGAAATCTTCGTCCGGTGAGTTGTCGTAGGTACAGGCCGCGCCGTACAAGCAGCCCCCGACCCCGGGCAACACATTGCGCAGGAAGTTGAACGCTTCGGAGCCGTCGGTGGCAACGGCCCCAAAGGGTTTGCGCTGTTCAGGCGAATCAATAATCTGACCCCCGTTATGCTTGCCAAGCTTCAGCTCATTCTCTTCAGCCGGAAAACCATAATACTGGTCGCCGTTGGGCATTTCACTGGTGAACGCCGGGAAGTTATTTTTGCGGCTGTAACGTCCGTCAGCCTGGAACCAGGCAAAGACCTTACGTACCGGCTGTACCGGCAGCTCAGGCAGCAGTTTCGTCACCCAGGTTCCGGCGCTGACCAGTAAACGTTTACCGGTATAGCTGCCGTCGGCGGTGTCGATAGTCACGCCCTCGGCGTGATGATGCACGGCGTTGACCGGGCAGTTAAACAACTGCGCGCAACCGGCTTCGCGGGCCAGTTCAACCCACGCTTTGACGGCGCGTTCGCTGCGCAGCACGCCCGATGCCGGTTCAAAGAGGCCGATGTAGTCGTCGGGGACGCGAATTTCAGGCCAGCGGGCCATCAGCGTCTGGGCGTCGAGTTTTTCAACGTTCAGGCCAAACTGTTCCGCGCTTTGAGCGACGTTCGCCAGGAACGATGAATGGGCGGGGCCGAGATTAATCACCCCGGTTTGCTCGAAGATCTCTTCCCCGCTGAGCTGGGCCAGCTCATCCCACAGCGTTTGCGCGCGTAGAACCATTGGGACGTATTTTTCACCTTCACCATAGGCATGGCGAATCAGGCGGGTATCACCGTGATGGCTGCCTTCGGCGTGCGGGGGCAAGTGCGCATCGGTCATCAGGACTGAAAGCCCGGCGCGGGAGGCATAATAACCGGCGGCAGCGCCGACAGACCCGCTGCCGATAATAATTAAGTCATAGTTCATGCGTATGTCCTGGGCATCTTCTTTATTAGCAGGGTAATTAATCTGTTTCTGTCTGACAAGGCAAAATAATAAGGCACCCGATGGGTGCCTGTTGAGTGAATTTTCAGCATTAAGCGCTAATGCCTTCGATACTCGTTTTCCTGGTAATCGCCGGATTCAATTTTGGCGATGCCCGCTTCTAAAATAGAAATAAACTGGCGGGCGACATCGGTCGTTAACCATAGCGTTTGACCGATTTCTGCTTCGTGCTGACTCGATTGTGTGGGGTTCTGGTAGTGCAGGCGCAGCATCAGCGCGTCGTAGCTGTCTACGGTACTGATGTCCCATCCGATGAGGGGATGGGTCTGGATGACTTCATTATTCTTTTCCATCATAACCCCTTATTAACGTGTTAAAAGACACTGGTTCGAGGTTCAATGCGTGTTTTCTGAAGCAAACTAATTATATCAACAACTAAGAAAATATTCGAATTTTTAGGTAACCCGCAACCTCTTTTTCCTCCTCATCCGTTTTTTTGAACAATAAAACGGCATTTAGTTCGTTATTTTTTAATCGCACAGCGATGCAATAAGAAAAAGAGCAAAAAAGGCGCAGAAAAGGAATAAAAAAGCCGGGGCGACCCGGCAAAAGATTACATAATGATGGAGCGTTTTTTAATCAGATAACCTGCTCTATGCAGGGTTAAACCAGTCGTCTGCGCTTTCCCAGGTTTCCTGAAGGATTTCGCTGATGCGGTCTTTGTCTTCTTTGGCACCGCCAAGAACGGTAAGATTATTGCCTGCGGCATAGCGCACGCTGACCTGGCCGTTTTGGTCAGGAAACTGGTCGTGAATACGGCGAGAAAGCTCGGTAGTTAGCGCATCAATAGCGCCAGCGGGTAGGACAGTCGTTTTGGCAATGGTCACTTCAATACGCATAATTTGCCCCCTGTTGAATATACTGGATATTTATACAGTCACTTTATGCATTTTACAACAGGGGACAGGTACTTATTTAGCCTTTGACGCTCCAGCGCACGGTTTCACCCGCCAGGAACGGGATCAGCGTGTCATCGGTCAGGGCGATACTCTCGACCACCTGGCTTTCAGTGCGCTCCAGTTCGATAACGCTTTCATTCACCGGCAGGCCATAGAAACGCGGGCCGTTCAGCGAGCAGAACGCTTCAAAGTGTTGCAAGGCGTTCATCTCTTCGAACACGGTCGCATAGCTCCCCAACGCCGTAGGGGCGTTAAAACAGCCCGCACAGCCGCAGCTGGCTTCTTTGCGATGACGGGCGTGCGGCGCGGAGTCGGTCCCGAGGAACGCACGCTCAAAGCCGCTGGCGACCAGTTCACGCAGCGCCTGCTGGTGAACGTTGCGCTTCAAAATCGGCAGGCAGTACAGGTGAGGGCGCACGCCGCCGACCAGCATGTGGTTACGGTTAAACATCAGGTGTTGAGGGGTGATGGTCGCGGCCAGCAGTTCGTTTCCGTCGCGGACGTACTCGGCGGCATCTTTGGTGGTGATATGTTCGAACACCACTTTTAGACCCGGCAGACGCTGACGCATCGGCTCCATCACCGTTTCAATGAAGCGTGCTTCCCGGTCGAAAATGTCAATATCCGCGTGTGTCACTTCGCCATGAACCAGCAGCGGCATCCCCAGCTTCTGCATCCGTTCCAGCACCGGCATAATGGCATCAATGCTGGTCACGCCGTGGCTGGAGTTAGTGGTGGCATTGGCCGGATAGAGTTTAGCCGCGGTAAACACGCCTTCGTTAAACCCGCGCTCCAGCTCGTTCGGGTCGAGCGTGTCGGTTAAATAGCAGGTCATCAGTGGGGTAAAATCGTGGCCCGCCGGAACGGCGTCAAGAATGCGCTGACGGTAGCTTATCGCCGCGTCAACCGTGGTGATAGGCGGCACCAGGTTTGGCATCACAATCGCCCGGCCATACACTTCACTGGTATAGGGCACGACGGTTTTGAGCATATCGCCATCACGCAGATGGATATGCCAGTCGTCGGGACGGCGGATTTTCAGTCGCTGGGATTGTGCTGTCATGGAAGGCTCCGGCTGGTTGAGAAGGCTATTTTTGCCGGGAGCTAAGGTTAAACGGAATCGTTTTCCTTTGCACTCCTTTCCGTGAAAAAAAACGGGCACCGAAGTGCCCGTTTCTAAAACAGTGTGATTAATTGGTCAGCGGGATGATGATTTCGCCAGGCTTAACCTCAATTCCTTTCGCGTATTTCTTCGCCAGAGCCTCACCTTCGCTGGCATCTTCACGCAGAACGTAGGCAGGCTGCGTGTTGAAGTAGCTGCGCAGCGACTGGTTCAGATAGGGCATCATGGTTTGCACCACCGACTGCATTTTCTCCGGCTGGACTTTGGCATCCACCACTTCCATTTCCTGCAGGAAAATCGCCCCTTTCTCTTTATTGAACACCGGCAGCGCTTTCAGTTTCAGGTTAATGGTCGCTTTCTGATTACCAAATAGCGAGGTCATATCCAGATTCGCGACCCCGTTAAGCGTGATTTTGTTCGGCTCTTCACGACCAATGGCGCTGGAGAGATTAGTCAGCACAATATGTGCATCCGCCACGCCCGGCAGGCCAATATCTTTGGAGAAATTGTTCCGCTTTTGCAGGGCCTGGTTAATCTCTTGCTCACTCACGGTGTACTGCGTTAGCTGATTACAGCCTACCACCAGGCCGCTCACAATCAGCGCGGCGACCATCAACAACTTTTTCATGGGGTTCCTCAACATGACGTCTTTGTCTCATCCTGACACAAAGCAGCATGCCCTGTCAGCCTAATGCGCACCAGCAGAATCCGCTGAATTGTTACCACTGTTAACATCAGGCCCCGGGTTCAACCATCCCGGTGGTGGCGCGTTTGGTACTGAATTGCCACCACAGCGCCAGGAAGGTGATGAAACCAATGACGCCGAGCATCGCCCACGGCAGCTCGGGCTGGTTAATGGCTTTGCCCGCATCAAACAGCCAGCCACCCCCGGCATAACCCAGGGCACCACCAAAGGCTAACCCCAAACGGCTGAAGCCCATATAGCTGCCACGCGCCCGTGGATCCGCCAGCTGGGCGCTCAGGGTTTCACGCGCCGGTTCAGCGATAATAGAGCCGATATAGAACACGCAAATCAGGGTGAACAGCTGTTGAAGATTGGCAGAAAGCCCGATCGGCAGCATCGCCACGGTCATGATCAGCAACCCGGCCATCAGACGGTGCTCGAGACGGAAGCGTTTCTCGCTCCAGCGAGCGATAGGGTAGAGCAGCGATAACGACAGCGTGGCTTCAATGGCGTACA
This sequence comes from Scandinavium sp. M-37, assembly GCF_043558715.1. Lineage (NCBI taxonomy): Bacteria > Pseudomonadati > Pseudomonadota > Gammaproteobacteria > Enterobacterales > Enterobacteriaceae > Scandinavium > Scandinavium sp. M-37. Next base: position 128,817 of record NZ_JBIGIN010000008.1, on the reverse strand, counting down.
TCCATTTCACCGCCGCAGGCGTGCCCGCGATATCATTTACCATGATAGGCAACATCAGCATCACCTGCACCGCCAGCATGTAGTACCCGGTCAGGGTCAGCACATAAGTGACAAAACGTTTGTCACTCAGCACCCGCGAAAGGCCTTCGCGCACCGGCGTTTTGACCGTCGAGAGTTTCCACGCCGGGAGATACCAGGCGTTAAACGCGGCACAAAAAATAAACAGCACCGCGCCCACGCTGCACACCAGACGGAAATCATATTGCAGCAGCCAACTGCCGAGCAGGGCACCGATCACCGCCCCGGCGCTGTCTTGCATCATCAGCAGCGAAAAAAATCGCCCCCGCTGATTCGGCCTGACTAATTTGACCACCAGCGCGGCACGCGGCGGGTCAAACAGAGTGCCGCCGAGCCCCGACAACACACAGGAGAGCCACAGCATCCACGGTTCATGGGCGATAGCCATAGTGGCGAAACCCGCCGCCCGCATGAGCATCCCGGTGACGATCATCGGTTTCGCGCCGAAACGGTCAGCAATGGCGCCGCCAAAAATCCCCAAGCCTTGCTGGACCAGCTGGCGTAGCCCGAGGGCTATCCCGACCATCAGTGCCGCCCAGCCCATCTGGTCGACAAAGCGAATCGAAATTAATGGAAAGACGACAAAAAAGCCGAGCACAACCAGCATGTTGTCGACGAGCAGGAAATATTTGCCCAGGCTGCGAGCCTGTGAGATGCGCGATGGCATTTCCCCTCCAGGGGAATAAAACGGTGAGAACCGATATTCTACCGTCAGAACGGCGATTTTCCGGGCATCTGCGCAACAATATTTTTTTATCAAAAGACTATTTTGATAGAGTTTATTTATCGAAAAGCAGAAGTGACGCAGAAAAACGTATGTCGCTGTTTTCACAAGGTGCCAGTGGGCAGGTATAGTGAACATAATGGCGCTTATAAGGAGTGGGGGAAGATGTTTGGCTATCGCAGTAACGTGCCGAAAGTGCGCTTAACAACAGACCGGCTGGTGGTGCGTCTGGTTCATGACCGGGACGCCTGGCGGCTTGCCGATTATTACGCAGAAAATAAACTGTATTTGAAACCCTGGGAGCCCGTGCGCGACGACAGCCATTGCTATCCCTCAGGCTGGCAGGCGCGTTTGTCGATGATTAGCGAATTTCACAAGCAGGGTACGGCGTTTTACTTCGCGCTGCTTGACCCCGAAGAGAAAGAAATCATCGGCATCGCCAACTTCTCCAACGTGGTGCGCGGCTCGTTCCACGCCTGCTATCTCGGCTATTCCATTGGTGAGAAATGGCAGGGGCAGGGACTGATGTATGAAGCGCTGACCTCCGCCATTCGGTATATGCAGCGCACGCAGCATATTCACCGGATCATGGCTAACTATATGCCGCATAACCAGCGCAGCGGCGCGCTGCTCGCAAAACTCGGATTTGAAAAAGAAGGGTACGCCAAAGACTATCTGCTGATTGACGGGCAGTGGCGGGACCATGTTCTGACCGCGCTCACTACCCGTGAGTGGACGGCGGGTCGCTAAGGAGAAACCATGAAGTATCAGTTAACGGCGCTCGAAGCGCGAGTGATTGGCTGTCTGCTCGAAAAACAGGTGACCACCCCGGAGCAATATCCGCTGTCGGTGAACGCGGTAACCCTGGCCTGTAATCAGAAGAGCAACCGCGAGCCGGTGATGTCGCTCGGCGAAAGTGAAGTCCAGGATCTCCTCGACCAGCTGGTAAAACGTCATTATCTGCGCACGGTGAGCGGCTTTGGTAACCGGGTGACCAAATATGAACAGCGCTTCTGCAACTCAGAATTTGGCGACCTGAAGCTGACGGCAGGTGAGGTCGCGCTGGTGACTACCCTGCTGCTGCGCGGGGCACAAACGCCCGGTGAACTGCGTAGCCGCGGTCAACGTATGCATGAATTTGCTGACACGGCGGAAGTCGAAACGGCGCTGGAAAAACTGGCCGAACGCGAAGACGGCCCGTTTGTGGTGCGTCTGCCGCGCGAGCCGGGCAAGCGCGAACATCGTTATATGCATCTGTTCAGCGGAGAAGTCGACACCTCGGCTGTCGCCGCTACGCCTGCTACCGCACCGGCCTCTGACGAGCTGGTGGCGCGCGTGGAAGCGCTGGAAGGCGAAGTGGAAGAACTTAAGCAGCGTCTCGATTCCTTACTGGCTCACCTGGGAGATTAAGCGTGATGGCGAAACTTCGGATAGGCGTCGTCGGGCTCGGGGGCATCGCGCAAAAAGCGTGGCTGCCGGTATTGAGCGCCGCCAGCGACTGGAGGCTTCAGGCCGCATGGTCACCGGGACGTGAAAAGGCCCTGCGTATCTGTGAAGCCTACCGGATCCCCTTGGCGGATTCGTTGGCGCATCTTGCCTCACAGTGCGATGCGGTATTTGTCCACAGTGCCACCGCCACCCATTACGCGGTGGTGAGCGAGCTGCTGAATTTAGGCGTTCACGTCTGCGTGGATAAACCCCTGGCGGACAAACTCAGCGATGCTGTGCGTTTGATTGAACTGGCTGAGAAGAAAAAATTGACCCTGATGGTCGGGTTTAACCGCCGCTTTGCGCCGCTGTACCGCGAACTGAAAGCCAACCTGAGCGCAGGCGCGTCGCTGCGGATGGATAAACACCGGGCTGACAGCGTCGGGCCGAACGATCTGCGTTTTACCCTGCTCGACGATTATCTGCACGTGGTGGATACGGCGCTGTGGCTGGCTGGCGGTACGCCGCAGTTGAGCGGCGGGCTGTTGCAAACCACCGATCAGGGTGAAATGTTCTATGCCGAGCATCACTTCAGCCTGCCGCAGATGCAGATTACTACCAGTATGCATCGCCGGGCGGGCAGCCAACGCGAATGGGTCCAGGCGGTAACCGACGGTGGTCTGATCGACATTACCGATATGCGCGACTGGCGGGAAGAGCGGGGCCACGGCGTGTTCCAGCGTCCGATTCCCGGCTGGCAAAGCACGCTGGAGCAGCGAGGTTTCGCGGGCTGTGCGCGTCACTTTATCGAATGCGTGCAAAATCAGACGGTTCCGGAAACATCGGGCGAACAGGCAATTGCCGCCCAGCGTATTGTCGAAAAGCTGTGGCAGGAGGCGAATCGAGAGTGACGAGTATGAGGTTGTAACATCTGCCGGTAGTAATTACGGTTAATCCAGGTAGACTATCGCCACTTTCCAACGCCTGTTTTGCTGCAGGCGTTTTTGATCCAGGGTTGTGGAATAACACGTTAATGAACCTATTAAAATCACTGGCGGCCGTCAGTTCAATGACCATGTTCTCTCGTGTGCTGGGATTTGCGCGCGATGCCATTGTGGCAAGGGTTTTTGGGGCGGGAATGGCGACGGATGCCTTTTTTGTCGCATTCAAACTGCCGAACCTGCTGCGCCGCATCTTTGCGGAAGGGGCATTTTCTCAGGCGTTTGTGCCGATTCTGGCGGAATACAAAAGCAAGCAGGGCGAAGATGCCACCCGCGTGTTTGTCTCTTATGTTTCGGGCTTACTCACCCTCGCCCTGGCGATTGTGACCGTCGTTGGGATGCTGGCCGCACCGTGGGTTATCACCCTTACCGCACCGGGTTTTGCGGATACCGCGGATAAGTTCGCCTTAACCAGCCAACTGCTGCGCATCACCTTCCCGTATATTCTCCTGATCTCCCTGGCGTCGCTGGTGGGGGCGATTCTGAATACCTGGAATCGCTTCTCGGTTCCGGCCTTTGCCCCGACGTTCCTTAACGTCAGCATGATTGGCTTTGCGCTGTTTGCCGCACCCTATTTCAATCCTCCGGTGCTGGCGCTGGCGTGGGCGGTCACCGTCGGCGGGGTACTGCAACTGTTCTATCAGCTGCCGCACCTGAAAAAAATCGGCATGCTGGTGCTGCCGCGCATCAACCTGAAAGACACCGGTTCGATGCGGGTGGTGAAGCAAATGGGCCCGGCCATTCTCGGCGTGTCTGTCAGCCAGATTTCACTGATCATCAACACCATTTTCGCCTCGTTCCTTGCCTCTGGCTCGGTCTCCTGGATGTATTATGCTGACCGTCTGATGGAGTTCCCGTCCGGCGTGCTGGGCGTAGCGCTCGGGACAATTCTGCTGCCGTCGCTGTCGAAAAGCTTTGCCAGCGGTAATCATGAGGAATACAACCGCCTGATGGACTGGGGGCTGCGACTGTGCTTCCTGCTGGCGGTGCCGAGCGCGGTGGCGCTGGGCATTCTGGCGAAACCACTGACCGTGTCGCTGTTCCAGTACGGAAAATTCACGGCCTTTGATGCGGCGATGACCCAGCGCGCGCTGGTGGCCTATTCGGTCGGGCTGGTGGGGCTGATTGTGTTGAAAGTATTGGCGCCGGGTTTCTATTCGCGTCAGAACATCAAAACCCCGGTCAAAATTGCTATCGTGACGCTTATCATGACCCAGTTGATGAACCTGGCGTTTATCGGCCCGCTGAAACATGCCGGGCTGTCGCTGTCGATTGGTCTGGCGGCCTGTCTGAACGCCAGCCTGCTTTACTGGCAGCTGCGTAAGCAGAAAATTTTCACCCCTGAGCCGGGCTGGGGCAAGTTCCTGACCCGTCTGATTGCGGCGGTGGTGGTGATGGCGGCGGTGCTGCTGGGCGTGATGCACATTATGCCGGAGTGGTCGCAGGGCACCATGCCGTGGCGTATTTTGCGCCTGATGGGCGTGGTGGTCGCGGGCATTGTCGCTTACTTTGCGACGCTGCTGGTGCTGGGTTTCAGAGTGAAGGAATTCACCCGTCGGAGCGTGTAAATGCCGCGCGGCGGTGAAGCGCAATGCTTCCCGCCGCGTGCGTGTCTGGTGATTACCGGGGAGTTAAACGGAGAACTTCTTGTTGCCGCGCGGCGTCGTCGACGTCTGCCCGTCTTTGCCGTAAAGGCTGGGTTCCTGATGCGGTTTCAACACCTCTAATGCCTGCTGATTACGCTCAATCTGGCCTTCCAGCAGCCAGCCGTTGTGCTGGTTGAGATCGCGCAGATGTTGCGTTTTTTCGGTAATGCTCAGCCAGCGTTCCGCCACGTCATCATTGGCGCAGCGCTGCGCTTCCTGCTCCAGACGACGCTGTTTCTCCAGATAATCGAGGGTCGCCAGCAACGAGCTTTTTTCTTCGGTTATCCGTTGCAGGGCGCTACTGTTCACGCTGCCTGCGGAAAGCTGTTGCTGCTCGGCATCCATCACCTCTTTCAGCGAGTTCAGGATGACTGTCATATGATCCAGTATTTCTGACAGACGACTCATTCTGTTATTTACTCTGCAGCCAGCTCTGGGTATCCGAAATCAGTGAATCGGCAATTTTGCCCGTATCCATTTTCAGTTCGCCGTTACGAATAGCCGTTTTCAGCGCTTCAACGCGTTCCATATTAATGTCGCTGTTGCGTGGCTGCATCAGGCTCGATTGTGCTTCGCTCAGCGTGACGTTAGTGCTGTTCGCGGTCGAAGATTTTTCCAGACGGGCTTTCTGCGCCTGGGCTTCATTCGGCTCACGCGGCTGGACGGCGTTAACGGGCTTCAGGGGCGATGTACGATCAATGCTCATTGTCCTGTCCTCATCGAGGTTTCGTGGCGCTACTGCCTGCCATCATCAGTTGTTGATTATTTATCGGCAGTGTTCGCAGATTCTTTAAAAAGATTATAGGTTAATCAGAATATTCCCATCAGGATCGACCTGACCGCTCACCACCTGGCCTGAGGGCATTCTCACCCGCGCATTTTGCGCCACCGCCGCATTGTTTAGCGCCTGGCCTTCACCATTCACGCTAAAGCCGTCACCGCTGGCGATCACTTGCACTTTTTGTCCGGCTTTGACGCGCCATGACTGACGCAACATTGATAGCTGAATCGCCTGTCCCGGCACCAGGTCACGCATCGACACGGCATCCTGCGCCTGATTAATATCCAGCATGGTGCGCGGTGGCAACTGATCCAACCGGCCGCGCTTTAGCGAGACGCTGCCAGGCTGTAACACCGACCCGCGCGCAACCGGCTGCGCGGCCACCACGTAGTTGCCCGTCGCCTCAACGAACACCTGAATGTAGCGTTTTTCCGTGCCGCACTGCGCCTGCACGGTTTGGTTGCCCCACAGCTTGTTATTCCCCATCACGCTGAGGGCAGGCTGCTCACACCCCGGCATTTGGCTACCGGGATTGCGCAGGCTGACCTTCACCGCGTCGCTGAAACCTGCCAGACGCTGCACGAAAAACGCGTTCAGCTGTTGGGTTAATTCCTCCGCCATCGCCACCGGGCTCAGTAGCACGAGTGCCAGCGTGAGCATGGGTTTCAGGTTTCGCATCGTTAACTCCAGTCTGTCAGGGAATAGCAGAATCTTACCTGTAAGCGACGCACTTCAACGCAACAAATAGCGATGCATTTTGCTTTTATTCCGACGATGGGGTCAAAAAATTGGGATTAATCTGAACGCTGAATGAACTATTGCCATCAGCGGAGGAGACATGCTCGATAAACTCGACGCCGCGCTACGTTTTCAACAGGAAGCGTTGAACCTGCGCGCCCAGCGTCAGGAAATCCTGGCCTCGAATATTGCTAACGCCGATACCCCGGGGTATCAGGCGCGCGATGTTGATTTTGCCACGGAACTGAAAAAAGTGATGGAAAGGGGGCGCGCGGAAACCAGCAGCGTGTCACTCACGCTGACCTCCGAACGCCATATTCCAGCCCAGGCGATGTCTGCCCCCTCTGTAGACCTGATGTATCGGGTCCCCGATCAGCCATCCATGGACGGTAACACCGTCGATATGGACCGGGAGCGCACGCAATTCGCCGACAACAGCCTGCAATACCAGACCGGGTTAACCGTGCTGGGCGGGCAAATCCGCAGCATGATGACCGTGCTACAGGGGAACTAATTCATGGCCTTACTGAATATTTTTGACGTTGCCGGATCGGCGCTGACCGCGCAGTCCAAGCGCCTGAACGTGGCTGCCAGCAACCTCGCCAACGCCGACAGCGTGACCGGTCCGGATGGTCAGCCGTATCGCGCCAAACAGGTTGTATTCCAGGTGGATGCGCCCGTTGGGGCGGCAACCGGCGGCGTGAAGGTGGCCGATGTGCAGGAAAGCCAGGAGCCGTTCAAGCTGGTTTACCAGCCGGGCAATCCGCTGGCGGATGCCAAAGGCTATGTGAAGATGCCGAACGTAGATGTGGTGGAAGAGATGGTTAACACCATGTCCGCTTCCCGCAGCTATCAGGCTAACGTTGAAGTCCTCAATACCGTCAAGAGCATGATGCTCAAAACGCTGACGCTCGGTCAGTAACGGAGAAAACGATGTCTATTGCCGTGAATGTCAATGACCCGACCAGTACGGGCGCGACCACGACCGCGACCAGTGGCAGTTTAACCACCAGCAACGCCTCAGACCTGCAAAGCAGCTTCCTGACCCTGCTGGTGGCGCAGTTGAAAAACCAGGATCCGACCAACCCGATGGACAACAGTCAACTGACCTCTCAGCTGGCGCAGATAAGCACCGTCAGCGGGATTGAGAAGCTGAACACTACGCTGGGCTCTATCTCCGGTCAGATTGATAACAGCCAGTCGTTGCAGGCCACCTCGCTTATTGGTCACGGGGTGATGATCCCGGGGTCGGTGGTGCTGGCCGGCAAAGGCTCCGACGGCACCGCCAGCACTACGCCGTTTGGCGTTGAGCTGACTCAGGCCGCCGACAAAGCGACCGCCACTGTGACCGATGCCAGCGGCAAAGTGATTCGCACCATGGATCTTGGCAGTCTGGCCGCAGGCGTTCACACCTTTACCTGGGATGGGACTGCCGCCGATGGCTCTACCGTGCCGGACGGCGCATACAACGTCTCGATTGCCGCCAGCACCAACGGCACGCAGCTGGTGGCTCAGCCACTTAAGTTCGCGCTGGTGCAAGGGGTTACGAAGGGAAGCAGCGGTAATCTGCTGGATCTCGGAACGTATGGCACCACCACGCTCGACGAAGTTCGTCAGATTATTTAAGCCTTCAACCTTAGCAGGAGTTAAGACATGGCCTTTTCTCAAGCGGTCAGCGGCCTGAACGCCGCTGCCACCAACCTCGACGTGATTGGCAACAACATTGCCAACTCCGCGACCTACGGTTTTAAAGCCGGTACGGCGTCTTTCGCCGACATGTTTGCCGGTTCCAAAGTGGGCCTCGGCGTGAAAGTGGCGGGCATCACCCAGGACTTTAACGACGGCACCACCACCGGCACCGGCCGTGCGCTGGACGTGGCAATCAGCCAGAGCGGTTTCTTCCGAATGACCGACGCCAACGGTTCCGTGTACTACAGCCGTAACGGCCAGTTCAAACTGGACGAAAACCGTAACCTGGTGAACATGCAGGGTCTGCAGCTGACCGGCTATCCGGCCACCGGTACTCCGCCCACCATTCAGCAGGGCGCCAACCCGGTCGGTTTAAGCATCCCTAATACCCTGATGGCGGCGAAAGCGACCACCACTTCGGCGATGCAAATTAACCTCAACTCTACCGATGCCGTCCCGGCGACGTCTCCGTTTGATGCCACCAACGCGGATACTTACAACAAAAAAGGCACCGTCACCGTCTTCGACAGTCTGGGTAACTCCCATGACATGAACGTCTATTACGTGAAGAACAGTGCTAATAAGTGGGACGTTTACACCCAGGATTCCAGCATGGCCGGTGCCGCTGCGGTGAAACAAGCGCAGATGCAGTTTGCCGATAACGGGACGCTGACCGGGGTCTTCAACTACGACCCGGCTTCTGGCGCCCTGGCGACCACCGCCAACACCGCCCCACAAATTTCAATTGCGATGGGCTCCCTGAACGGGTCTGCCGCCAGCAGTTTCAATCTGAGCTTCCAGAACTCGATGCAGCAGAATACCGGCTCGAACGACATCGTCGCGACCAATCAGAACGGCTACAAGCCGGGTAACCTGGTCAGCTATCAGATTAACGAAGATGGCACCGTGGTCGGCAATTACTCCAACGAACAGACGCAGCTGCTGGGCCAAATTACCCTGGCTAACTTCGCCAACAACGAAGGTCTGCAATCGGAAGGCGATAACGTTTGGTCTGCCACCCAGTCCTCCGGCGTGGCGCTGCTCGGCACCGCTGGCACTGGCAACTTCGGCACCCTGACCAACGGCGCGCTGGAAGCCTCCAACGTCGATCTGAGTAAAGAACTGGTGAACATGATTGTCGCGCAGCGTAACTATCAGTCGAATGCGCAGACCATCAAAACCCAGGATCAGATCCTTAACACCCTGGTTAACCTGCGCTAAGCGCCTGACGGGACGGTTTCATGGATCACGCAATATATACCGCGATGGGCGCGGCCAGCCAGACGATGGAAATGCAGGGGGTTACCGCGAGCAATCTCGCCAATACCTCCACGCCGGGCTTTCGCGCACAGCTGACCGCGCTGCGTGCCGTGCCGGTCAACGGGGAAACCTTTCAGACCCGCACGCTGGTGACCGGTTCCACGCCGGGGGCCGACATGACGCCGGGTCAGCTCGACTACACCGCCCGTCCTTTGGACGTGGCGTTGCAGCAGGATGGCTGGTTGGCGGTGCAGGCGGCCGATGGCTCGGAAGGGTATACCCGTAACGGCAACATTCAGGTGACCCCGACCGGGCAGTTGACCATTCAGGGTAACCCGGTGATGGCCGACGGTGGCGGGCCGGTGATGGTGCCGGAAGGCTCCGAAGTCACCATCGCCTCTGATGGCACGATTTCAGCGCTTAATCCGGGCGACCCGGCGAACACCATTTCGCCTGTGGCCAAGTTAAAGCTGGTCAAGGCGGAGAACACTGAAGTGATTCGCGGGGATGACGGCATGTTCCGTCTGACGGCAGCCGCACAGGCCACGCGTGGCCCGACGCTGCAATCAGACCAGAGCATCCGTTTACAGTCCGGCGTACTGGAAGGCAGTAACGTGAAACCGGTGGCGGCGATGGCTGACATGATTGCCAGCTCCCGACGTTTTGAAATGCAGATGAAGGTGATTAGCAGCGTGGACGACAACGCCTCTAAAGCCAATCAACTGCTCTCAATGAGCTAATAAAGGATACCTATGATCAGTTCATTATGGATTGCCAAAACCGGCCTCGACGCCCAGCAAACCAACATGGACGTTATCGCCAACAACCTGGCGAACGTGAGCACCAACGGCTTCAAGCGCCAGCGTGCGGTGTTTGAAGACCTGCTGTATCAAACTGTACGTCAGCCGGGGGCGCAGTCATCTGAACAGACCACGCTGCCATCCGGCCTGCAAATCGGTACCGGTGTGCGTCCGGTGGCGACCGAGCGTATCCACACCCAGGGCAACCTGTCGCAGACCGACAACAGCAAAGACGTCGCCATCAAAGGCGAAGGCTTCTTCCAGGTCTTGCTCCCGGACGGCACCTCGGCCTATACCCGCGACGGTTCATTCCAGGTCGATCAGAACGGTCAACTGGTCACCGCGGGCGGCTTCCAGGTTCAGCCGGCGATCACCATTCCAGCCAACACGCTGAGCATCACCATCGGGCGTGACGGCGTGGTGAGCGTGACCCAGCAGGGACAAACCAATCCGGTGCAGGTCGGCCAGCTAAATCTGACCACCTTCATGAACGATGCGGGTCTGGAGAGCATCGGTGAAAACCTGTACACCGAAACCCAGGCCTCTGGCGCACCGAACGACAGCACGCCTGGCCTGAACGGCGCGGGCCTGCTGTATCAGGGTTATGTCGAAACCTCTAACGTTAACGTGGCGGAAGAGCTGGTCAACATGATTCAGGTGCAGCGCGCGTATGAGATTAACAGCAAGGCGGTGTCGACCACCGACCAGATGCTGCAGAAGCTCACCCAGCTGTAAGACGTTACCGGTGCGGGATTTCCTGCACCGGATTTTTGATTCAGAAGATAAGAGCAATGCAAAAATCCTCAGCGTTTCGTTATCCGCTTTTCGTGGTCCTGGCCCTGACTCAGGCCGGATGCGCATGGATCCCCTCAAAGCCGCTGGTAGAAGGGGCGACCACAGCACAGCCCATTCCTGGCCCGGTGCCGGTGGTCAATGGCTCGATTTTCCAGAGCGCGCAGCCGATTAACTACGGCTATCAGCCGCTGTTTGAAGACCGACGTCCGCGCAACATTGGCGATACGCTGACCATCCAGCTGCAAGAAAACGTCAGCGCGTCGAAGAGCTCTTCGGCGAACGCCAGCCGCGATGGCAAAACCAATTTCGGCTTCGACACCGTGCCGCGCTATCTCCAGGGCCTGTTTGGCAATGAGCGTGCCGATGTGGAAGCCTCTGGCGGCAACTCCTTTAACGGTAAAGGCGGGGCCAACGCCAGCAATACCTTCAGCGGTACGTTGACGGTTACCGTCGATCAGGTGCTGGCCAACGGTAACCTGCATGTGGTGGGCGAAAAACAGATCGCCATCAACCAGGGCACCGAATTCATTCGCTTCTCGGGCGTCGTCAACCCACGCACCATCAGCGGCAGCAACACCGTGCCGTCTACGCAAGTGGCTGACGCCCGCATTGAGTACGTCGGTAACGGCTACATCAATGAAGCGCAGAACATGGGCTGGCTGCAGCGCTTCTTCCTTAATTTATCGCCGATGTAACGAGGTGGATTATGTTTAAAACTCTGGTTGGCATTGCACTGGTGCTGCTGGCGGGATTCGCCCAGGCCGATCGCATTCGCGACCTCACCAGCGTACAGGGCGTGCGGGAAAACTCACTGATTGGCTACGGCCTGGTGGTCGGTCTCGACGGGACCGGGGATCAGACCACCCAAACGCCATTCACTACCCAAAGCCTGAACAACATGCTGTCGCAGCTCGGGATCACCGTCCCGGCGGGGACCAACATGCAGCTGAAAAACGTGGCGGCGGTGATGGTCACCGCCAAGCTGCCGGCATTTGGCCGCCAGGGTCAGATGATTGACGTGGTGGTGTCGTCGATGGGCAACGCCAAAAGCCTGCGCGGCGGGACGCTGTTAATGACCCCGATGAAAGGCGTCGACAGCCAGGTTTATGCCTTAGCGCAGGGTAACATTCTGGTCGGCGGGGCTGGCGCCTCAGCGGGCGGCAGCAGCGTGCAGGTCAACCAGCTTAACGGCGGGCGCATCACCAACGGGGCGACCATTGAACGTGAACTGCCAAGCCAGTTCGGAGCCGGGAACACTATCAACCTGCAGCTCAACGAAGACGATTTTGGTATGGCGCAGCAGATTGCCGACACTATCAACCGTCGCGGCGGCTACGGCAATGCCACGGCACTGGATGCGCGCACCGTGCAGATCCAGGCTTCCAGCGGCGGCAGCAATCAGGTTCGGATGCTGGCGGATATTCAAAACCTGGAGGTCAACGTCACGCCACAGGATGCGAAGGTGATCATCAACTCCCGTACCGGTTCGGTCGTCATGAACCGTGAGGTGACGCTCGACAACTGTGCGGTGGCGCAGGGCAACCTGTCGGTAACGGTCAACCGTTCGGCCCAGGTCAGCCAGCCGGATACGCCGTTTGGCGGCGGTTCGACGGTGGTCACGCCGCAGACGCAAATCGACCTGCGTCAGAGCGGGGGCGCAATGCAGAGCATTCGCTCCAGTGCCAACCTGAATAACGTGGTGCGGGCGCTGAACGCGCTGGGTGCTTCGCCAATGGAGCTGATGTCGATTTTGCAATCGATGCAAACCGCAGGCTGCCTGCGTGCCAAAGTGGAAATAATCTAATGCTGGGTGACAGCAAGCTGTTGAGTAGCGCGGCCTGGGACGCGCAGTCGCTGAGCGAACTGAAGGTCAAAGCCGGAAAAGACCCGCAGGCGAACTTAAAGCCTGTGGCCCGGCAGGTCGAAGGGATGTTCGTGCAGATGATGCTGAAAAGTATGCGCGACGCGCTGCCGAAGGACGGCATGTTCAGCAGCGACCAGACGCGGCTTTACACCAGTATGTACGATCAGCAAATTGCCCAGCAGATGACTGCGGGCAAAGGTCTGGGGCTGGCGGATGCGATGGTCAAACAGATGGCGGCCGCGCAGGGCGAGCCAGCAGACACGCCTGCCCAGGTGCCGCTCAAGTTTGACCTCGAAACTGTGACCACTTACCAGAACTCTGCCCTGACGCAGATGGTGCGTAAGGCTTTGCCGAAAACGCCGACCGTCGCTGACGTCGGGGATGTGCCCGGTGACAGCCACGACTTCCTGGCGCAGCTTTCGCTGCCTGCAAAACTTGCCAGTGAACAGAGTGGCATCCCGCACCACCTGATCCTCGCCCAGGCGGCGCTTGAATCGGGCTGGGGCCAGCGGCAGATCCGCCGTGAAAATGGCGAGCCAAGCTTCAACCTGTTTGGCGTGAAGGCCTCGTCCGACTGGAAAGGCAAAGTCACCGAAATTACGACCAGCGAATATGAAAACGGGGAGATGAAAAAGGTGAAGGCCCGTTTCCGCGTGTACGGCTCATATCTCGAAGCGCTGTCTGATTACGTCGGCCTGTTAACCCGTAACCCGCGCTACGCCGCTGTCACCACGGCCGCCACGCCAGAGCAGGGCGCACAGGCGTTGCAAAAGGCCGGGTACGCCACCGATCCGAACTATGCCCGCAAGCTGACCGGGATGATTCAGCAGCTGAAATCGATGGGCGAGAAGGTGAGCAAGGCCTACAGCAACGATATCGAAAATCTGTTCTGAAATGCCTCAAGTTCAATCGTTCGGTGCCGATAATTCAGGTAAGGACTCGTGTCTAAAAGAATAAAGGAACCTCCATGTCCAGTTTAATGAATAGCGCAATGAGTGGGCTCGGTGCGGCTCAGGCGGCACTGAACACCGTCAGTAATAACATTGCCAGTTATAACGTGTCCGGCTATACCCGCCAGACAACGGTCCTGTCGGCGGCAAACAGCACGCTGGGCGCAGGTGGTTGGGTGGGCAATGGGGTAACGGTCTCCAGCGTACAGCGCGAGTACAACGCTTTTATCACCAATCAGCTGAATGCGGCACAGAACCAGAGCAGTGGCCTGACCACGCGCTATCAGCAGATGTCAAAAATTGATGATTTGTTGTCTGACACCACTAACTCACTTTCAGCCACCCTGCAGGACTTTTACTCCAGCCTGCAAACCCTGGTCAGCAATGCCGAAGATCCGGCTGCGCGTCAGGCGGTGTTGGGCAAATCTCAGGGGCTGGTAAACCAGTTTAAGACCACCGATCAGTATCTGCGTGACCAGGACAAACAGGTCAACGGGGCGATTGTCTCCACCGTGTCGCAGATCAATAACTACGCCCAGCAGATAGCAACTCTCAACGATAAAATTTCCAAACTGACCGGTGTCGGCGCAGGCGCATCGCCTAACGATTTGCTCGATCAGCGTGACCAGTTAGTCAGCCAACTGAACCAGCTGGTCGGCGTGGAAGTGAACGTGCAGGACGGCAGCACCTACAACGTCACCATGGCGAATGGCTATAACCTGGTGCAGGGCAGCAACGCCCGCCAGCTGGCTGCGGTCCCGAGCAGCGCGGACCCGTCACGCACTACGGTGGCGTACGTTGATAACGTCGCGGGCAACATCGAAATCCCGGAAAAACTGCTGAATACCGGTTCCCTGGGTGGCCTGTTGACTTTCCGCACTCAGGATCTCGACCAGACCCGTAACAGCCTGAACCAGATGGCACTGGCGTTTGCGGATGCGTTCAACACTCAGAACAAGGCCGGGATTGACGCTGACGGCAACGTGGGGAAAGACTTCTTCAACATCGGCGGGCCATCGGCGCTGAGTAACACCAAAAATACCGGTTCGGCGACGCTCGGCGTGACCATGACTGACAGCAAGCAGGTGCAGGCCACTGACTATAAGATGAGCTTTGACGGCACCAAATGGCAGGTGACCCGTCTGTCGGACAACACCAGCGTGACCCCGACCGTTGAAACCGACGGCAGTCTGAGTTTTGACGGCCTGAACGTCAAAGTCAGCGGAGCCGCGAACAAAAACGACAGCTTCACCGTGAAGCCGGTCGCCAACGCTATCGTCAACATGAGCGTGGCGCTGAGCGACGCCAGTAAAATTGCGATGGGGATTGACGACGCCGAAACCGGTGAGAGCGATAACCGTAATGGACAGGCGCTGCTCGACCTGCAAAACAGCAAGCTGGTCGGCGGGAATAAAACGGTCAACGATGCCTATGCGGCACTGGTCAGCGACGTGGGGAACAAAACCTCAACGCTCGAAACCAGCAGCACTACTCAGGGCAACGTGGTGACGCAACTAACCAAACAGCAGCAATCCATTTCCGGCGTAAACCTCGACGAAGAGTACGGCAACCTGCAACTGTATCAACAGTACTACCTGGCGAATGCCCAGGTAATGCAAACCGCCAGCACGCTGTTCGACGCGCTGATCAATATTCGCTAAGGAGACGTGACGGATGCGTATTAGCACCTTAATGATGTACCAGCAGACCATGGGCGGCATTACCAACTCCCAGTCTTCCTGGTTGAAATACGGTGAGCAGTTGTCCACCGGCCTGCGGGTAAACCGTCCTTCCGATGACCCGATTTCCGCGTCTCAGGCAGTCGTATTGTCGCAGGCGCAGTCGCAGACTGCCCAGTTTGCCTCGGCGCGCAGCTTCGCGACGCAGCGTATTTCTCAGGAAGAAAATACGCTCTCCTCGGTGACCAGTGCGATTCAGGCTGCGCAGGAAAAAATCGTCTACGCCGGAAACGGCACCCTGAGTGACGATGACCGGTCGTCCTTGGCCACCGATTTACAAGGGATCCGCGACCAGTTGATGAACCTGGCCAACAGCCAGGACGGCAATGGGCGTTATATGTTCGCCGGGTACAAAACGTCTACCGCCCCGTTTGATGCATCGACCGGGACTTACGCGGGCGGCGCCAGCAACGTCGAGCAGCAGGTGGATTCCTCGCGGACCATGGTTATCGGCCACACTGGCGACAAGATTTTTGACACCATCACCAATAACGCGGTGAAAGAGCCGGACGGAAAACCGTCGGAAACCAACCTGTTTACCATGCTGGATACCGCAATTGCGGCCCTGAAAACTCCGGTAGCAGGCGACGATGCGGCCCAGGAAACGGCACAGGCGGCGATTGATAAAACCAACCGTGGATTGCGTAACTCGCTAAACAACGTGCTGAGCGTGCGGGCAGAAGTGGGCACCCAGTTGAATGAACTGGATAAACTGGATGCGCTGGGCGATGACCGTAAACTGAGCCAGACCCAGCAGATGAGCGACCTGGTGAACGTGGACTGGAACTCGACCATCTCCAACTACACCATGCAGCAGGCGGCGCTTCAGGCCTCCTACAAAGCGTTCAGCGATATGCAGGGCATGTTGCTGTTCCAGTTGAATAAGTAAGTTTTAACGGTTTAGAACATGTCTTGAAACTGGCCATGTTCTCTGTGCCCGCGCCACTCACCCCGGCGCGGGCTTTTTTTTAGTTTTGCGGGCAGGTAGCCGACTTTGCGTTACCGAACAGTCGAATCACCAACGCGATAGCCCCGGTCATGACCGCCAGGCTGACGACCGCAGGCCAGCCCGCCATCGCGTACAGTTTGGTCCCCAGCGCTGAACCTAAGGCCATGCCGATAAACACCACCGTGAACAATAGGGCATTCAGTCGGCCACGTGCCTGCGGCTCAAGGCTGTAGACCAGATTCTGGTGCGCGACCAGGCTCGACTGTAAGCCTAAATCAAAGCCGATGGCAGACAGCGCAATCAGCGCCAGCTGCCCGTGTACCGGCAGGTACGGCAGGAAAAACATCAGCGCGAAGGAAAGGGTCACCAGACCTGCACCCAGTTGTGTCACTTTGGCGGCACCGAGTTTATCGGCCAGTCCACCCGCCAGCGGGGCAGCCAATGCCCCGGCCGCACCGGCGATACCGTAGCCCCCGGCGACGGCGCTCCCGAGCTGATAATGTTCAGCCAGCATCACCGCCAGCGTGGACCAGAAGGCGCTGAAGGCCACCGAGAGAAAACCCTGTGCCAGCGCGGCCCGACGCAGTGCCGGAAAGCGCTGCCATAATTGCACCAGCGATCCCATTAGCGCCGGATAGCTCAGGCTGGAGTGGGTACTGAATTTTGGCAATACGCGCCACATCACCAGCCCAATCAGGGCAATGCTTACCGCTGCCGCCTGGTACATTATCCGCCAGCCGTACGTCGCGCCCACGATACCGCTCACGGTACGTGAGAGCAAAATCCCCAGCAGCAGGCCGGTCATTACCGTCCCGACCGTTTTACCTTGTTTCCCGGCGGGGGCAAGAATGGCGGCGGCCGGAACGATATCCTGCGCCATGGTAGCCGTCATCCCAATCAGCAGGCTGACGACCAGCAGGGCGTGCAGCTGGCTGGTGAAACTGCATATCAACAATAGCGCTGCCAGCAACGCACTTTTACCGAGGATCAGCCGACGGCGGTCGTGGCGATCGCCGAGCGGGAGCAGAAACAGAATGCCCAATGCGTAACCCGTTTGGGTCAGGGTAGGGACTAAGCCCATCTGCTCAATGCTCAGATGCAAATCGCTGCCAATCAATGGCAGCAGCGGCTGAGCATAATAAATGGAGGCCACGCTAAACCCGGCCCCAATGGCCAGAATCAAAATAATCCACGCTGCGGGGGCGGGGGATGTTGCCGGTGTGATGTTCATCTTTATTCCTCATTAAGGTATGGAACGCATTGTGATGTGAATCACACTGGCGCGGTAGCGGGCGCAGTGGTAAAACAGCTATACGTCAGGCGTATGAGCAAATAACCATGATAAGAACAGAGCGTATAGACCGGCTGGAACTGATGCGAACCTTTATTCGCATTATCGAAGCGGGGTCGCTGTCGGCGGCGGCGGTGCAGCTTGGCACCACGCAGGCCACGGTGAGCCGACGCTTACAGTCGCTGGAGTCACTGCTCGGGGCGAAGCTGATCCTGCGGTCGACCCATGCGATGAAACTCACCGACGATGGTGAACGGTGCTACCAGCATGCACGCCAGCTGGTGGATAGCTGGCTGGCACTGGAAGACGACTTACAGCTTGCGGACGATAACCCGGTGGGCATATTGCGCGTCAGGGCCCCGCATGCCTTTGGGCAACAGCAGCTGTTGACGCCGCTGGTGGATTTTTTGCAGCGCTATCCGCAGCTCTCGGTGGAGTGGATGCTCAACGATAAGAACGTCGATTTCATGAGTGACAATATCGATTGTGCGATTCGCGTAGGGGCCGAGGTTGACCCGGCCACGGTGTCGGTTCTGCTGGCCGAAGTGCCGCGCAGTCTGGTTATCTCTCCTGATTTGCTGGCAACCACCGCCCAGGTCGTTCATCCATCAGCATTGTCCGAACTGCCGTGGGTGGCGATCAACACCTTTTATCAGCATGACGTGACGTTAAGGCACGCGCAGAGCCGTGAGAGCGTAACGTTCCCCATCGTGCCGCGTCTGAGTACCGACAGCGTGTACGTGGCGCGTAATACGGCTCTGGCGGGGTTGGGTGTGGCGCTGATTTCAAGCTGGACGGTTGAGGAAGATATTGCCCAAGGGAGGCTGATTGAACTGCTGCCTGAGTGGCAAGCGGCGGCGCTGCCGGTGCATCTGGTGTATCCGTGGGCGCGTTATTACCCGGCTCGGCTGCGCAAGTTTCTTGATTTAATGCGCGAGGTGATGCCTAAGCTATCGGGGATGCGTTTACCGATGTCAGAATAAAAAAAACCGCCCGAAGGCGGTTTAGTCGTTTATTTTCGTGCTTTGCAGCTTAGTCCACAGACTGAGGACGGGTCGGACCGGCGGTTGCCGTATGTGTGGCGCTGTGTCCACCGGCAGAACCTTTACCTTCGAAACCGAATTCCGGGCGAACCCAGTCACTCTGGCGCGGCGCTTCTGGAACATATTCCGGCGCTGGCGCACGCGTCATTGGCGCGGTAGCGTGCTTGGTGGCCACCACAGCTGGCTTCTGAGCAATAACCGGCTTGGCGACGGCTTCAACCGCAGGTGCAACCGGAGCAGGTTCTACGGCAGCTGGCTGTTCGGCCATCGCCGGTTCAGCAACCACGTTCTCGGCAACTACAGCAGTTTCCACCTCTTCGGCAATTGCCGGAGTCGCTTCTTCTGCGGTAGCTTCCGCTACAGCGGTGTCTGCTTCGGCAATCACCTGCGGTTGTTCGTTCACCGGGGCGGCAATCACTTCCGGATGTGAGGTTTCAACCACGGGTGCCTGAGGTTCAGCCTGAACGTTCTGTGGGGCGTCAACCACCACCGGTTCAGCCACTGTAACTTCTTCTACTGCTGGCACAACCGGAGCCTGTTCAACCGCCTTCTCAACAACCTGTTCTGCAACAGGTGCCTGAGCCACGGCTTCAACCGGTGCGATTTCAATTACCGACGGAGCGGCTTCCTGCTCGCGGACTTCTTCAACCTGCGCATCGTGCGGGCGAGAAACCGGGTAGGAGATCCACACTTTACCTGACGCCATTTCCGGAGAGGCACAGGCAATCGCCAGTGGCATTGGCGACTGGGCTGGATAACGCTCGTCACGGTAACGACGACGACGCTGACCGCTCACGCGCAGGTGGCGAGGCGAACGACGGGAGCGACGCGGCATACCCGCAGACTCACGGTTTTCGGTGTTTTCTTCTTCCGCAGGGGCTTCAACCACCGCTGGCAGGTCAACTTTTGCCAGTTCAGTGTGTTTCACCGGCGCAGGTTCCGCTGGCGCGATGACGGCAGTACGTACTGCGGTTTCAGCGGCCGTTTCGATACGGATTTTCTGCGACAGATTGCGCGGCTTACGACGCGGCATAGACTGAACGCGTTCTTCCTGCTCAACTTCCTGAACCTGCACAGGGGCTTCTTCGCGTGGCTGAACTTTAACGTCCTGCTGCGGTTGGCGTTTGTCATCGTTACGACGACGGTTACGCTCGCGGCGCGGCTGCTGTTCGTCACGGGATTTCGCTTTATCAGCGTCTTCCACCACGTTCAGCGGACGCGCTTCACGGGTTTCAGCGTTCTGCTGCGGCTTCTCGCGACGGTTGCGGCGGTTATCTTCGCGGCCTTCGGTGTTATCACCCCGGTCACGATTATCGCGGTCATTACGTTCGCCACGGCGATCGTTACGCTCACCGCGGTCATTACGATCGCCACGATCATTGCGGTCACGACGGTTAGACTGACGAGAACGACGGCGATCCTGTGGACGCTCTGATTTCTCTTCTTTCTTCACCGGCTCAGGTTCGGTGGCAACGACTGGCGCTTCACTGCTGAACAGGGATTTCAGTGCTGAGACGAAACGGGACAGCAGGCCAGGCGCCGCAACGGTGGCAGCCGGTGTGGCTTTCTTCGCTTCTGGCGCAGCCGCTTTCGCGGTATCTTCCAGCGGAGCAGGTGGCGCATCCGGCATCACGAAGGTCGCCAGAGCAGGCTGCTCAGGACGTTTACGTTCTGCTGGCTCGTCTTCTGATGGCAGGGCCATTTCTTCTTCGTGCAGTTTCGGCAGCAGGTAGCTCAGAATCTGAGTCTCTTCACCTTTACGCACACGCAGCACAGAGTAATGCGGGGTTTCCATCTGATCGTTCGGAACAACGATGCAGCGGACGCCACCCTGACGGGTTTCGATGGCGCTGATCGCGGCACGCTTTTCGTTCAGCAGGTAAGAGGCCACCTGAACCGGAACAATCGCGTGTACTTCTTGGGTATTCTCTTTCAGCGCTTCTTCTTCAATCAGACGCAGAATGGAGAGTGCCAGCGATTCGTTATCACGGATGGTGCCGGTACCGCTACAGCGTGGGCAGACGTGATGGCTGGATTCACCCAGCGACGGGCTGAGACGCTGACGCGACATTTCCAGCAGACCGAAGCGTGAGATGTGGCTGATTTGAATGCGCGCCCGATCCTGACGAACCGCTTCACGCAGACGGTTTTCAACCGCGCGCTGGTGGCGTACTGGAGTCATATCGATGAAGTCGATAACGATCAGACCGCCGAGGTCGCGCAAACGCAGCTGACGGGCAATTTCGTCTGCCGCTTCAAGGTTGGTGTTGAAGGCGGTTTCTTCGATGTCGCCGCCGCGGGTTGCACGCGCGGAGTTGATATCAATGGCGGTCAGGGCTTCGGTGCTATCGATAACGATAGAGCCGCCAGACGGCAGGCGCACTTCGCGCTGGAACGCAGATTCAATCTGCGATTCAATTTGATAGTGGCTGAACAGCGGGATTTCACCGGTGTAGAGCTTAATTTTGCTGCTGAAATCCGGACGCCCCAGCGCAGAGATGTGCTGGCGAGCCAGCTCAAGCACTTTTGGGTTATCAATCAGGATTTCGCCGATATCCTGGCGCAGGTAATCGCGGAAGGCACGCACGATGACGTTGCTTTCCTGATGGATCAGGAACGGAGCAGGGCGGCTTTCGGAGGCTTTCTGAATGGCTTCCCAGTGTTTCAGACGGAAGCTCAGGTCCCACTGCAGCGCTTCGGCAGATTTGCCGACGCCAGCGGTACGCACAATCAGGCCCATGCCGTCTGGCAGTTGCAGGCTGGAAAGTGCTTCTTTCAGCTCGGTACGGTCGTCACCTTCGATGCGGCGAGAAATACCACCGGCACGCGGGTTGTTCGGCATCAGTACCAGGTAGCTGCCTGCGAGGCTGATAAAGGTGGTCAGAGCCGCGCCTTTGTTGCCGCGCTCTTCTTTATCGATCTGAACAATGACTTCCTGGCCTTCGCGCAGAACATCTTTGATGTTTGGGCGGCCATGCGCATTGTAATTAGCAGGGAAATATTCGCGGGCGATTTCTTTAAGAGGGAGGAAACCATGACGCTCGGCACCGTAATCGACGAATGCGGCTTCAAGGCTAGGTTCAATACGGGTAATTTTGCCTTTGTAGATGTTCGCTTTTTTCTGTTCGTGTCCTGGGCTTTCGATATCCAGATCGTACAGACGCTGCCCATCAACGAGGGCGACACGCAACTCTTCTTGCTGAGTTGCGTTGATTAACATTCTTTTCATCGTAACTTACTCATTATTCTTACATTGACGACTAAGCTACGGGCAGAGTTTTCCTTGCCGGGGGTAAACCGATGGCCTCGTGTCTGTTCACGTCGCCAACCTCACGGTTGTCGCTCGCTTAAGAGGCGCAGAGTGTCGGTAGCCTGCGTTTCTAACGGAACCGCAGCGCAATTATTCAGGGGAACAGCCTGGGAATCATTCTCCAGGGAGGGTTCCTTCTATACTCATTGTCTTTCAAGTCGCAGATGCGTTGGCTTCACCTGCTTACTCCAGCCATCTACTGGAGTAGCGCCTGGATCCCCAGGTTTGCCGCCTTTTCTGCGGCTTGAAATGTTGAGTATCAACCGGTAAGGACTGCAACCCGCAGCCCGCTAACTGTCTGAAAGATAAATACGTCTTACGCCATTGCTGCATAAAAAATCGTTCAGACAAAATGGGTCATTCCGTTTACTAACATGCTTGTATAAACAAGACTCGACACGGAAAACAGCATCATTATTCCCTGCTAACCTTGTTATAGCAAGATGACTTTTACCATTTATCACCCGCTTACTCACAGTTTTTTCACTTTCCGGAACCGATTGCTCTAATAAGCATCAATTCAGTCAGTGAGAATAAAAATGAGCGCCGTGGCGAAGTTAATATAAGCACAGAAAAAGGAGTGGCGCGAATGCCTGTGCCTCTTTAGAATCGCCCCCCATGAAAACTGAGACACCGACCGTAAAAATGGTTGCCATTGCCGACGATGAAGCAGGGCAACGAATAGATAACTTTTTGCGCACCCAGCTGAAGGGCGTGCCGAAAAGCATGATTTACCGCATCCTGCGTAAAGGCGAAGTGCGGGTGAATAAAAAACGCGTCAAGCCAGAATATAAGCTGGAAGCGGGCGATGAAATTCGTATCCCACCGGTGCGCGTGGCCGAGCGTGAAGAAGACGCTGTGTCGCCACATCTGCAGAAAGTGGCCGCGCTGAGCGACGTTATCCTCTATGAAGATGACCACATTCTGGTGCTGAATAAGCCATCAGGCACTGCGGTTCATGGCGGAAGCGGATTGAGCTTCGGGGTGATTGAAGGCCTGCGCGCACTGCGTCCGGAAGCGCGTTTTCTGGAATTAGTGCATCGCCTTGACCGAGATACGTCGGGCGTGCTGCTGGTTGCCAAGAAGCGTTCTGCCCTGCGCTCTCTGCATGAGCAACTGCGTGAAAAAGGGATGCAAAAAGACTATCTGGCGCTGGTGCGCGGGCAGTGGCAATCCCATACCAAAGTGGTGCAGGCCCCGTTGCTGAAAAATATTCTGCAAAGCGGCGAGCGCATTGTGCGGGTGAGCAGTGAGGGTAAACCGTCTGAAACTCGCTTCAAAGTTGAAGAGCGTTTCACTCACGCCACGCTGGTGCGCTGTAGCCCGGTGACTGGTCGTACCCATCAGATCCGTGTGCATACCCTCCATGCGGGTCATCCGATTGCGTTTGATGACCGTTATGGCGATCGTGAGTTCGACAAACAGCTGGCGGGGACCGGACTTAATCGTCTGTTCCTGCACGCGGCGGCGCTGAAATTTACCCATCCGGGTACCGGGGAGACGTTGCGCATCGAAGCCCCAATGGATAACCAGCTAAAACGCTGTTTGCAGGTGCTGCGTAGCCAGAAGTAAAACGACTAACGTAAAGAAACGCCCCGCTTGGGGCGTTTTGCGTTTTAGCGCAGCAGCGGGTTGTACTGCTCGTGTCGGAGCATCTTACACAGCGCAATCAACGGTAGGCCGACCAGGGTGTTCGGGTCACGTCCTTCCAGCCGTTCAAACAGTGAAATCCCCATCCCCTCGCTTTTAAAACTGCCTGCGCAGTTCAGCGGCTGCTCTTTTTGGACGTAATGTTTGATCTCCGCGTCGGTAAGATGACGGAAGTGAACGTCGAACGGTTCGCATTCGGTCTGCAGATGACCGTTAGCGCTGTTATACAGGGCAAGGCCGGTATAGAAGGTGACGACGTGTCCGCTCGCTTCGCGCAGCTGCAGGCGGGCATTTTCTTCAGTATGCGGTTTACCCGTGATTTTCCCGCCCAGGACACACACCTGATCGGAACCAATAATCAGATGCTGAGGGAAGCGTTCTGCTAGCGCTCTCGCTTTAGCCTGCGCTAATCGTAGCACCAGCTGGCGCGGAGATTCACCGGGCAGGGCAAGTTCATCAACCTCAGGTGCGGCACATTCAAAAGGGACTTCGAGCTTTTTTAGCAGCTCGCGGCGATAGGGTGAAGTGGAGGCAAGCACAAGTTGCGACATATTTTTTTATCAGACTCTGGTGATTCGGATTGCGACATTTTAAACTACAGGCCGCAATGTGTGCGAATAATTGGCAAAAGGCGCCTGAGGGTGCCTTTTTCTTTGACTCTATGACGTTACAAAGTTAATATGCGCGCCCTATGCAAAAGGTAAAATTACCCCTGACTCTTGATCCGGTTCGTACGGCTCAAAAACGCCTCGATTACCAGGGTGTCTACACCCCGGAACAGGTGGAGCGTCTTGCCGAGTCTGTGGTCAGTGTGGACAGTGATGTGGAATGCGATATGACATTCGCCATCGACAATCAGCGCCTCGCCGTTATTAAAGGTGATGCGAAGGTTGCGGTGACTCTCGAGTGCCAGCGCTGCGGGAAACCGTTCCCACATGCCGTTCACACAACGTATTGTTTCAGCCCGATCAAAAATATTGAACAGGCGGAAGCACTCCCGGAAGCGTATGAGCCGATTGAAGTTAACGAATTCGGTGAAATCGATCTGCGGGCTTTGGTTGAGGATGAAATCATTCTCTCCTTGCCAGTAGTTCCGGTGCATGATTCTGAACACTGTGAAGTGTCCGACGCGGACATGGTTTTTGGTGAATTGCCTGAAGATGCGCAAAAGCCAAATCCATTTGCCGTATTAGCCAGCTTAAAGCGTAAGTAATTGAGGAGTAAGGTCCATGGCCGTACAACAGAATAAACCAACCCGTTCCAAACGTGGCATGCGTCGTTCCCATGACGCGCTGACCGCAGTTACCAGCCTGTCTGTAGACAAGACTTCTGGTGAACAACACCTGCGTCACCACATCACTGCCGACGGTTTCTACCGCGGTCGCAAGGTAATCGCTAAGTAATCACGCGATACTCGCCGTTTTTCGTGTTGTCCTGCAACGTGAAAGACGAAGAGTATAAGCGTGGTGAAGCTTAGTGAGGATATCCCCGTGTTAACGGGGATACACCAAACCGGGCGGCGACGAAACCTTGACACGTCTGACCTTAGCGTTGGATGTCATGGGGGGCGATTTTGGCCCTTCCGTGACGGTGCCTGCAGCATTGCAGGCACTGCACGCTAACCCACAACTCTCGCTTCTTCTCGTCGGTGACGCCGACACCATAACGCCATTACTCGCCAAAGCTGACTTCGAACAACGTTCACGTCTGCAGATAATCCCTGCCCAGTCAGTTATTGCCAGTGATGCACGCCCGGCTCAGGCGATACGTAATAGCCGGGGAACGTCCATGCGCATCGCGCTGGAGTTGGTTAAAGAAGGGCGCGCAGAAGCCTGTGTCAGTGCCGGAAATACCGGTGCGTTGATGGGGCTCGCAAAATTATTGCTCAAACCTCTCGAAGGGATTGAGCGTCCGGCGTTGATGACGGTTCTGCCACATCAGCAAAAGGGCAAAACTGTGGTGCTCGATTTAGGGGCTAACGTGGATTGTGACAGTACGATGCTGGTGCAATTTGCGGTGATGGGCGCGGTGATGGCCGAAGAAGTGGTGGGCATTACCAACCCACGGGTCGCGCTGCTTAATATCGGTGAAGAAGAGAGCAAAGGTCACGAGAGCATCCAGGATGCCTCGGCGATGCTGAAAACAGTCTCTTCCATCAACTATATTGGTTATCTCGAAGCCAACGAATTATTGACCGGTAAGACGGATGTGCTGGTATGTGACGGTTTTACGGGGAACGTCACATTAAAAACCATGGAAGGCGTTGTCAGAATGTTTCTTTCTTTGCTGAAATCGCAGGGAGAGGGTAAAAAGCGTCCGTGGTGGCTGAAAATTTTGAAACATTGGTTACAAAAAAGCCTCTCCCGGCGATTCAGTCACCTCAACCCCGACCAGTATAATGGCGCCTGTCTGTTAGGATTGCGCGGCACGGTGATTAAGAGTCATGGTGCAGCCAATCAGCGCGCGTTTTGCGTGGCGATTGAACAGGCAGTGCAGGCGGTGCAGCGGCAGGTCCCACAGCGGATCGCCGCTCGCCTCGAATCTGTATTACCACCAAAAGACTGAGCGTACATGTATACGAAGATTATAGGTACCGGCAGCTATCTGCCTGAACAAGTGCGTACCAACGCCGACCTCGAAAAAATGGTAGATACGTCTGACGAGTGGATTGTCACACGCACAGGTATCCGTGAGCGCCGTATTGCCGCGCCAGATGAATCCGTGTCAACGATGGGCTTTGAAGCCGCGAAACGCGCGCTGGAAATGGCTAACATTGACGCTGAACAAATTGGTTTAATCGTCGTTGCGACGACCTCTGCAACTCACGCTTTCCCAAGCGCGGCGTGCCAGATCCAGTCGATGCTCGGCATTAAAGGCTGCCCGGCGTTCGACGTCGCTGCGGCCTGTGCGGGCTTCACCTACGCGCTGAGCGTGGCTGATATGTACGTTAAATCCGGTGCGGTTAAACACGCCCTGGTGATCGGCGCGGACGTGCTGGCCCGTACCTGCGATCCGACCGATCGCGGCACGATTATTATTTTTGGCGATGGCGCAGGTGCCGTCGTGCTGGGCGCTTCTGAGCAGCCGGGCATCATTTCTACCCATCTGCATGCTGATGGCAACTACGGTGAACTGCTCACCCTGCCGAATGCCGATCGCGTTCACCCGGAAAACTCTATTCACCTGACCATGGCAGGGAATGAAGTGTTCAAAGTCGCGGTGAAGGAACTGGCCAACATCGTTGAAGAGACGCTGGCGGCGAACAATCTTGACCGTTCAGAGCTGGACTGGTTGGTGCCGCATCAGGCGAACCTGCGCATTATCAGCGCGACGGCGAAAAAGCTTGGCATGTCGATGGATAACGTTGTGGTCACCCTTGACCGCCACGGCAACACCTCCGCGGCGTCCGTGCCTTGCGCACTGGATGAAGCCGTACGCGACGGGCGTATTAAAGCCGGTCAGCTGGTGCTGCTTGAAGCCTTCGGCGGCGGATTCACCTGGGGCTCCGCACTGGTTCGTTTCTAATTAAGGATTATAAGATGACGCAATTTGCATTTGTGTTTCCGGGACAGGGTTCTCAGGCAGTAGGCATGTTGGCTGAGCTGGCTGCGACTTATCCGATTATTGAAGAAACCTTCGCAGAAGCTTCTGCGGCGCTGGGCTACGATCTGTGGGCGTTAACGCAACAGGGCCCGGCGGAAGAACTGAACAAAACCTGGCAGACTCAGCCAGCGCTGCTGACCGCGTCTGTCGCGCTGTATCGCGTCTGGCAGCAGCAGGGCGGTAAAGCGCCTGCACTGATGGCCGGTCACAGCCTGGGTGAGTACTCTGCGCTGGTGTGTGCCGGTGTGATTGCCTTTGCCGATGCGGTACGTTTGGTCGAACTGCGTGGCAAGTTCATGCAGGAAGCGGTTCCGGAAGGCACCGGTGGCATGTCTGCTATCATTGGCCTGGACGACGCGTCTATCGCGAAAGCCTGTGAAGAAGCTGCCGAAGGGCAGGTGGTGTCTCCGGTGAACTTTAACTCACCGGGTCAGGTGGTTATCGCCGGGCATAAAGAAGCCGTAGAACGGGCGGGTGCGGCATGTAAAGCTGCTGGCGCCAAACGTGCGCTGCCGCTGCCGGTGAGCGTTCCGTCTCACTGTGCGTTGATGAAGCCTGCCGCAGAGAAACTGGCCGCAGAACTGGCAAACATCACCTTTAATGCACCGCAGATTCAGGTTATTAATAACGTGGATGTGAAGTGCGAAACCAATGCTGATGCGATTCGCGATGCGTTGGTTCGTCAGCTCTACAGCCCGGTACAGTGGACCAAAACCGTTGAGTTTATGGCTTCACAGGGCGTTGAGCACCTGTATGAAGTGGGCCCAGGTAAAGTCCTCACCGGTCTGACTAAACGTATTGTTGACACCCTGACTGCGTCGGCCATTAACGAGCCGGCGGCGATGTCTGCGGCGCTTGAGCAATAAGAAGAGGAAAAGCAAAACCATGAGTTTTGAAGGAAAAGTTGCACTGGTTACCGGTGCAAGCCGCGGCATTGGCCGGGCTATCGCTGAGACGCTCGTTGCCCGTGGCGCGAAAGTTGTCGGTACTGCCACCAGCGAAAGCGGTGCTCAGGCCATCAGCGATTATTTAGGTGCAAACGGTAAAGGTCTGATGTTGAATGTGACCGACCCGGCATCTATTGAATCTGTACTGGGAAATATTCGTGCAGAATTTGGCGAAGTGGACATTCTGGTCAATAATGCCGGGATCACTCGTGATAACCTGTTAATGCGAATGAAAGATGATGAGTGGAACGATATCCTCGAAACCAATCTGTCATCAGTTTTCCGTCTGTCAAAAGCGGTAATGCGAGCTATGATGAAAAAGCGTCATGGTCGTATTATCACTATCGGTTCTGTGGTTGGTACCATGGGAAATGCTGGTCAGGCCAACTACGCTGCGGCGAAAGCGGGTTTGATTGGTTTCAGTAAGTCGCTGGCGCGTGAAGTCGCGTCTCGCGGTATTACTGTAAACGTTGTTGCTCCGGGCTTTATTGAAACGGACATGACGCGTGCGCTGTCAGACGATCAGCGTGCGGGTATTCTGGCGCAAGTTCCAGCGGGTCGCCTTGGCGATGCAAAAGAAATCGCCAGTGCGGTTGCATTCTTAGCGTCTGACGAAGCAGGTTACATCTCTGGTGAAACTCTGCACGTCAACGGCGGGATGTATATGGTCTGACCGTAGTTTGCACAAAATGCTCAGGATCCGCACACTCTGTGCGCTTCTGAGTAAGATTACGTGCAAAATGATTTGCGTTATTGGGGCAAACACCCGCAAAATAGCGTAAAATCGTGGTACGACCTGCCGGGATTTAGTTGCAAATTTTTCAACATTTTATACACTACGAAAACCATCGCGAAAGCGAGTTTTGATAGGAAATTTAAGAGTATGAGCACTATCGAAGAACGCGTTAAGAAAATTATCGGCGAACAGCTGGGCGTTAAGCAGGAAGAAGTTACCAACGCAGCTTCCTTCGTTGAAGACTTGGGCGCTGATTCTCTTGACACCGTTGAGCTGGTAATGGCTCTGGAAGAAGAGTTTGATACTGAGATTCCGGACGAAGAAGCTGAGAAAATCACCACCGTTCAGGCTGCCATTGATTACATCAACGGTCACCAGGCGTAAGTGAACATCTCCAGGCGGTCATTCGACCGCCTGAGTTTTATCTTTTTGTCCCACATTTCTCTTTTTTATCCCTCCCTGGAGGACAAGCGTGTCTAAGCGTCGTGTAGTTGTGACCGGACTTGGCATGTTGTCTCCTGTCGGCAATACCGTAGAGTCCACCTGGAAATCTCTTCTTGCCGGTCAGAGCGGCATCAGCCTAATCGACCATTTCGATACTACCGCCTATGCAACGAAATTTGCTGGCTTAGTAAAGGATTTTAACTGTGAAGACATTATCTCGCGTAAAGAACAGCGCAAGATGGATGCCTTTATTCAATATGGAATTGTCGCTGGCGTACAGGCCATGCAGGATTCTGGCCTTGAAGTGACGGAAGAGAACGCCTCGCGTATCGGTGCTGCTATTGGCTCCGGCATCGGCGGACTCGGCTTGATCGAAGAGAACCACAGTTCACTGGTTAAGGGTGGTCCACGTAAGATCAGTCCATTCTTCGTACCGTCCACGATTGTTAACATGGTGGCAGGTCACCTGACCATCATGTTCGGGCTGCGCGGCCCAAGTATTTCCATTGCCACGGCGTGCACCTCAGGTGTACACAACATCGGTCATGCGGCACGAATGATTGCCTATAACGATGCTGATGCCATGCTGGCCGGTGGTGCTGAAAAAGCGAGTACGCCTCTGGGTGTTGGCGGTTTCGGTGCAGCGCGTGCGCTGTCGACCCGCAATGACAACCCGCAGGCGGCAAGCCGTCCGTGGGACAAAGACCGTGATGGCTTCGTGCTGGGCGACGGTGCGGGCATCATCATGCTCGAAGAGTACGAACACGCGAAGAAACGTGGCGCGAAAATCTATGCTGAAATCGTCGGTTTCGGCATGAGTAGCGATGCGTACCACATGACGTCTCCACCAGAAAACGGTGCAGGTGCCGCCCTGGCAATGGTGAACGCAATCCGCGACGCGGGTATCGAACCTGGCCAGATTGGCTACGTCAATGCGCACGGTACATCAACGCCAGCTGGCGATATCGCCGAAGCACAGGCGGTGAAATCGGTGTTTGGTGAGGCAGCAAGCCGTATTATGGTCAGCTCCACCAAGTCAATGACTGGTCACCTGCTGGGCGCTGCGGGCGCGGTTGAATCAATCTACTCGATTCTGGCCCTGCGCGATCAGGCTGTTCCGCCAACCATCAACCTGGATAACCCAGAAGAGGGTTGTGACCTCGACTTCGTGCCACACGAAGCGCGTCAGGTCAGCGGCATGGAATACACGCTGTGTAACTCCTTCGGCTTTGGTGGTACCAACGGATCTCTGATCTTCAAAAAGGTCTGATCTTCCGTTAGCGATGAAAAAGGCCTGCGATGCAGGCCTTTTCTTTAAGCTTTCTCCGCTTGAGAAAGCGTGTTCCCCCTGCCAGGCTAACGGGTCACTGATAAGGAGCCGCTATGTTCTTGATAAACGGTGTGGAACAGGATTCTCTCGCCGCCAACGATCGCAGTATCCAGTTTGGCGACGGCTGCTTTACCACCGCCCGCATCCGCAACGGCAACCTCCTGTTTTTTGAGCAGCATCTCCGTCGCTTGCAGGATACCTGTCGCGCGCTGATGATCCCGTTTGTAGACACCACAATGCTCGCACACGAGATGCAGTCCCTGGCGCAGAAACACTGTGACGGCGTGCTTAAAGTCATCATTACCCGCGGTAGCGGAGGGCGAGGTTACAGTCCTTCAGCCTGTCAGACGCCTGTGCGCATTCTCTCTGTTTCGCCTGCTCCTGCTCATTATCCGCGCTGGCAACAGCAGGGTATTACCCTCGCGTTAAGTCCCGTTCATCTCGGGCGCAATCCCGCATTGGCAGGCTTGAAACACCTGAACCGCCTCGAGCAGGTGCTGATCCGCGCGCATCTTGAACAGACAGACGCTGATGAGGCCCTGGTTCTTGACAGTGAAGGGTGGGTTACGGAATGCTGTGCGGCTAATTTATTCTGGCGTGCGGGCGATACCGTTTTCACTCCGCGCCTCGACCATGCGGGTGTCAGGGGCATTATGCGCCAGCACTGTCTGGCGTTGCTGGCACAAAGCCGTTATCGCGTTGTCGAAATTAATGCCCGGGAAGACGCCGTGCGTCAGGCGGATGAAGTGCTGATTTGTAATACGCTGATGCCCGTTATTCCTGTGAATCAGTTTGCTGACGCTCGCTATCTTTCACGCGAGCTGTTCGAATTTTTGGCCCCACTTTGTGAGCAATCGACTAAGTCATGAAGAAAATGTTTCGGTTTGTCCTCCTGCTGTTGGTGATGTTTGCGATTGCTGCAGGCGTTGGGATGTGGAAAGTTCGCCAGTTGGCGAACAGTAAAATTCTGATTAAAGATGAGACTATCTTTACCCTTAAAGCCGGGACCGGGCGCATGGCGCTGGGCGACGCGCTGTATGCGGAAAAAGTGATTAATCGACCTCGCGTGTTCCAGTGGCTGCTGCGCGTTGAGCCTCAACTGTCGCACTTTAAAGCCGGGACCTACCGTTTTACGCCGGGTATGAGCGTGCGTGACATGCTGCAGCTGCTGGCCAGCGGCAAAGAGGCACAGTTCCCGTTGCGCTTCGTGGAAGGGATGCGCGTCAGTGATTACCTCAAACAGCTGCGTGAAGCGCCCTACGTGAAGCACACGCTGAAGGATGACAGCTATGCCACCCTGGCTGAAGCGCTGAAGCTTGAACATCCTGACTGGGTGGAAGGCTGGTTCTGGCCTGATACCTGGATGTATACCGCCCATACCACCGATTTGCAGATCCTCAAACGTGCGCACCTGAAAATGGTCAATGCCGTTGAGAGCGCCTGGAAAGGCCGGGCGGACAATCTGCCGTATCAGGATCAAAACCAACTGGTGACCATGGCCTCGATTATCGAAAAAGAGACCGCCGTAGCCGCGGAGCGCGACAAAGTGGCGTCGGTGTTTATCAACCGGCTGCGGGTCGGTATGCGTCTGCAAACCGATCCAACGGTTATTTATGGCATGGGCGAGCGCTATAATGGCAAGCTAAGCCGCAAAGATCTCGAGACCCCAACGGCGTATAATACCTATGTGATTGCCGGGATGCCGCCGGGCCCGATTGCCACGCCGGGGGAAGCCTCGCTCAACGCTGCGGCACATCCGGCGAAAACGCCCTATCTCTATTTTGTCGCCGACGGTAAAGGTGGCCACACGTTTAATACCAATCTGGCGAGCCACAACCGCTCGGTACAGGATTATCTGAAAGCACTTAAGGAAAAAAATGCGCAGTAAGTATATCGTCATCGAAGGCCTGGAAGGCGCAGGTAAAACCACCGCACGTAATCTGGTGGTCGAAACCCTCGAGCAGATGGGCGTCCGTGATTTGGTGTTTACCCGCGAGCCGGGCGGCACAATTCTCGCGGAAAAACTGCGCAGTCTGGTGCTGGATATCAAATCCGTCGGCGACGAAGTGATCACCGACAAAGCGGAAGTGCTGATGTTCTATGCTGCCCGCGTACAGTTGGTCGAAACGGTCATTAAGCCGGCGCTGGCAGAAGGTAAGTGGGTGATTGGCGATCGCCATGACCTCTCGACTCAGGCGTATCAGGGCGGCGGTCGGGGTATCGATCAGCATCTGTTGGCTACGCTGCGCGACGCGGTGCTGGGGGATTTCCGTCCGGACCTTACGCTGTATCTGGATGTCACTCCGGAAGTGGGTCTCAAACGCGCCCGCGCGCGCGGTGACCTGGACCGTATCGAGCAGGAATCCTTCAATTTCTTCCATCGCACGCGCGCCCGTTATCTTGAACTGGCGGCGAACGATCCATCCATTCGCACTATCGACGCCACTCAGCCGCTGCAGACCGTGAGGCAGAACATTCGCACGACCCTGATTGCCTGGATTGAGGAGCAGGGCGCATGAAATGGTATCCGTGGCTGCGCCCGCCGTTCGAGCAGCTGGTTGCTAGCTACCAGTCCGGACGCGGCCATCACGCCCTGTTAGTGCAGGCGCTGCCCGGTCTGGGCGCGGATGCGCTGGTGTACGCCCTGGTACGATTCCAGATGTGCCACACGCCGGACGGACAGAAAAGCTGCGGAAAATGCCATAGCTGTCAGCTGATGCAGGCGGGCACCCATCCGGATTATTATCACTTAGCGCCGGAAAAGGGCAAAAACACCCTGGGGATCGACGCGGTACGTGCCATCACCGAAAAACTCTACGAACGTGCCCGCCTCGGCGGGGCGAAAGTGGTGTGGGTCAGCGATGCGGCACAGTTGACGGAAGCCGCAGCGAATGCGCTGTTAAAAACCCTGGAAGAGCCGCCGGAAAACACCTGGTTCTTCCTGCAATGTGAAGAACCTGCCCGCCTGCTGGCGACACTGCGCAGTCGCTGCCGTCATTTCCATCTGGCACCCCCGGCTGAAAACTACGGTCTGGCATGGCTGGGCAGGGAGGTGACAACGTCACAAGAAGGTTTACTCACCGCCTTACGCCTGACGGCCGGCGCGCCCGCAGCGGCGCTGGAACTGCTGGACGAGTCGCGTTTTGCCCCTCGGCAACAACTTTGTACGGCGCTGGACGGCGCGTTGCAAAGCGGTGACTGGTTGTCGCTGCTGCCCGTACTCAATCACGACAGCGTGGCGGAGCGCCTGTACTGGCTCACCTCCCTCCTGCTGGATGCCCAGAAGATGCAGCAGGGCATCTCCCTGTTGACCAACGTCGATGTATGGACTCTGGTGCAGCGTGTGGCGAATCACCTTTCACCGGCGCGACTGCAGGCGATGACCCATGACGCCTGTGAATGCCGTGAACAGCTGTTAAATGTCACCGGACTGAACCGCGAGCTGATGCTCAACGACCGCTTATTACGCTGGGAACACTGGCAGCAACCCGCCAGCATGTTGCCCCTGGCTCACTTGTAGAACGCTCATCTGTAAGCCATTCACCTGTCATAAGAAATCTTAAGAGAGAGACATTATGTTTTTAGTCGACTCGCACTGCCATCTTGATGGCCTGGATTATCAATCACTGCATAAGGACGTGGACGACGTGCTGGCGAAAGCCGCCGCCCGTGACGTGAAGTTTTGCCTGGCGGTGGCGACTACGCTGCCGGGTTATCGCAGCATGCGTGAGCTGGTCGGCGAGCGCGATAACGTGGTCTTCTCCTGCGGCGTTCACCCGCTTAATCAGGATGAGGATTATGACTTCGCCGAATTGCGGCGGATGGCAGCAGAAGAGGGTGTAGTCGCGATGGGCGAAACCGGCCTCGACTATTATTACACCCCGGAAACGAAAGCCCGCCAGCAGGCCTCTTTTGCCGAGCACATCCGCATTGGTCGCGAGCTGAACAAGCCGGTTATCGTCCATACCCGTGATGCACGGGAAGATACGCTCGCTATTCTGCGCGATGAAAAGGTGACGGATTGCGGGGGCGTACTACACTGTTTCACAGAGGACAGGGAGACCGCGGGGAAATTGCTCGATCTGGGGTTCTATATCTCGTTTTCCGGCATCGTCACCTTCCGCAACGCCGAACAGCTACGCGATGCGGCGCGATACGTGCCGGTTGACCGAATGCTGGTTGAAACCGATTCACCGTACCTGGCCCCGGTTCCGCATCGGGGAAAAGAGAACCAGCCGGCGATGACCCGCGATGTCGCAGAATACATGGCCGTACTGAAAGGGGTATCCCTTGAACAGCTGGCGCAACAGACCACTGAAAACTTCGCCACGCTGTTCCATATCGACCCCTCCCGCCTGCGATCTGCCTGATTCGTCAGCTTATTTTAAAGCTCGTAATTAATACCCAAAGCGAGTAAAGTTCACCGCCTCAAAAAGGGCGGCGAACCCTCTCTTTGTAATGAGTAGAAACAACTTTTGTAAAATAATGCAAGTTTTAAGTGGATTGCTGGCTGAAACGTGATGGCTGTCAAACAAAAATAAACCGATTTATTTTACTCTGCGTAATAAATAAAAGGACGCTTAGATGTCCTGTACACGGCGAGGTTCTCCCCCCCTCGCCAATGCGTGAAAGCGTAAAAAAAGCACAAATACTCAGGAGCACTCTCAATATGTTCAAGAATGCATTTGCTAACCTGCAGAAGGTCGGTAAATCGCTGATGCTGCCGGTATCCGTACTGCCCATCGCAGGTATCCTGCTGGGCGTCGGTTCTGCAAACTTCAGCTGGCTGCCAGCCGTCGTCTCTCATGTTATGGCTGAAGCAGGCGGTTCTGTTTTTGCAAACATGCCGCTTATCTTCGCAATCGGTGTGGCCCTCGGCTTCACCAACAACGATGGCGTTTCGGCGCTGGCTTCCGTTGTCGCCTACGGCATCATGGTGAAAACCATGGCAGTGGTTGCGCCTCTGGTTCTGCATTTACCTGCGGAAGAGATTGCAGCGAAACACCTGGCCGATACCGGTGTTCTCGGCGGTATCATCTCGGGTGCCATCGCGGCGTACATGTTCAACCGCTTCTACCGTATCAAGCTGCCTGAGTATCTGGGCTTCTTCGCTGGTAAGCGCTTTGTTCCGATCATCTCTGGTCTGGCTGCCATCTTCACCGGCGTGGTGCTGTCCTTCATCTGGCCACCGATTGGTACGGCTATCCAGACCTTCTCTCAGTGGGCTGCATACCAGAACCCGGTAGTCGCGTTCGGTATCTACGGCTTCATTGAACGTTGCCTGGTACCATTCGGTCTGCACCACATCTGGAACGTTCCTTTCCAGATGCAGATTGGTGAATACACCAATGCCGCAGGCCAGGTGTTCCACGGTGATATCCCACGTTACATGGCAGGTGACCCAACTGCAGGCAAACTGTCTGGCGGCTTCCTGTTCAAAATGTACGGTCTGCCGGCTGCTGCCATTGCCATCTGGCACTCAGCAAAACCTGAGAACCGTGCGAAAGTGGGCGGTATCATGATCTCCGCAGCGCTGACCTCGTTCCTGACCGGTATCACCGAGCCGATCGAGTTCTCCTTCATGTTCGTTGCGCCGATCCTGTACATCATTCATGCGGTACTGGCTGGTCTGGCATTCCCAATCTGTATCCTGCTGGGTATGCGTGACGGGACGTCCTTCTCTCATGGTCTGATCGACTTCGTGGTACTGTCTGGTAACAGCAGCAACCTGTGGCTGTTCCCGATTGTGGGTCTGTGCTATGCCGCGGTGTACTACACCGTGTTCCGTGTGCTGATTAAAGCACTGGATCTGAAGACGCCAGGTCGTGAAGATGCAACCGAAGATAGCAAAGCTGGCGCAGCTGGCGGCGAAATGGCTCCGGCTCTGGTCGCAGCTTTCGGCGGTAAAGAAAACATCACTAACCTCGACGCATGTATTACCCGTCTGCGTGTCAGCGTTGCCGATGTGGCAAAAGTTGACCAGGCTGGCCTCAAGAAATTGGGTGCGGCAGGTGTGGTTGTTGCAGGCTCCGGCGTTCAGGCAATTTTCGGCACCAAGTCCGATAACCTGAAAACCGAGATGGATGAGTACATCCGCAACAACTAAGCAGTGAGTGGGGAGAAAACTAAGGCAGCCGATTGGCTGCCTTTTTTAATGTCATTTTACGGTGATAAACCGACGGCCCGTGCAAACGAAACGCCGCCGGGCGTGGGTTTAGAAATCGTAGCTGGCAGATACCGAGAAATTCAACGGTGCCCCATACACGAGATAAGACCCGACGTAGTCGTAATACTCTTTGTCGAACAGGTTGTTCACGTTCGCCTGCAGGGCAAAGTTTTTCGTAACCTGGTAGCGACTGAACAGATTGACCAGCCCGTAGCTGCCCTGGTCGACGTAGTCGCGACCGTTTGGCCCGCCGCTGACATCAGTCCAGGTTTTATTCTGCCAGTTCACACCCCCGCCCACTGCCAGTTCCGGTAGCATGGGCAACTGATAACGGGTGAACAGTTTCAGGGTGATGCGTGGCTGATCGGAACTTACCGCCTTACCGTCTTTATCTTCTGCCACGTAGCGTGTCGCGCCGAAGGTCAGCTGCCAGTTGTCGGTCAACGCGCCATTCAGCTCAAACTCTACGCCTTTACTGACTACGCCATCCAGCGATTCATAGACTGACTCACCGCTGGGCAGGTAGGTATAGGTGTTGTTCGCTACATTATCCTGTTCGATGCGGAACACCGCCAGCGACGTCGTCAGACGGGTATTAAACCAGTCGGCTTTCACCCCGGCTTCGTAGCTCTTGCCGGTGGTCGGATCAAGATACCGTCCATTGGCGTCGCGCTTGTCCTGCGGCTGGAAGATGTTGGTGTAGCTGGCGTATGCCGACCAGTCTTCGTTGATGTCATACACCAAACCTGCGTACGGGGTAACGTCGTCTTTGGTGCTTTCCAGACGCGTATCCGGTGCGCCCGCCGGGTTGTACTTGATGTTGTAGTTGGTGTAACGCGCACCGAGGATCAGATGCAGCGGATCGGCCAGTGAGAAACGCGCAGAGGTGTAGGCTGATGACTGATTAATGTCGTCTTTGCTGTAGAGCTTCCACGCGGTCCATTGCGGGTCGGGAATATTGCTTTTCCAGTTTTTGAAACTGCCAATATCGACCATGCCATACAGGGCATCCGGCATCGAGTTATCGTAATGGTTACGCTGATGGCTGAGGCTACCGCCGACCATCATCTCATGCTGACGACCGAACAGCTCAAAGCCGCCGCGCAGGAACGCATCGACTGCATCCTGTTTACGCTCGCCGCGGTTCCAGCCACCGTAGCCAACCATCCCGTTGCCGGTTTCTTTATCCGGATAGCCCGACATGTACATCAGTTTGGTATCGAAGTTAGTTTCCGCGTGCATACCATTAACATGTGCTTCCCAGCCGTTATCAAAGCGCTGGGTAAAGTTGGCGAACACTTTAGTGCTGTCTTTATCGGAGTAGGCCCAGTCAGGTGCCACGGTATCGCTGCGGTTGTAATGGGTTTTACTGCCGTCGGCGTACCACGTCGGCAGGCCGCCCCAGGTTGGGTCTTCGGTGTTACTTTCCTGATATTCATAGCCGAGTGACAGGGTGGTGCTGTCGGTGAGGTCGGCATCAACCACGCCGTAGAGGAATTTTTTACGGTAGTGATAGTTATCCACCCACGAATCGTTGTCCTGATAGCCCGCAATCACGCGCCCACGCACCTTACCGGATTCCACCAACGGAGCCTGTAAATCGAGAACATAGCGCTGTTTGTCCCAGCTGCCGTAGCTCACAGAGGCGTTGCCCTGAAACTCACGGCTGTCAGCGTGTTTACGCACCATGTTGACGTAGGCGGCCGGGTTGCCGGTGCCACTCATCAGGCCGGTGGCCCCACGAACCACTTCGATGCGGTCATAGATGGCGGTATCCGTGGCGGTATCACCGAAGTTCCATACTTCACTGATGGACGTCGGCAGATCGTCATAGGCATAGTTGCTGACGAAGAAACCCCGAGAATAAAACACGGTGCGGTCGCTGTCCTGCACCTGGGCCGTTACGCCGGTGGTATTGGTTAACACCTGGCCGATGGTTTGCAGGTTCTGATCCTGCATACGCTGCTGGCTAATGACGCTTACCGACTGCGGAATATCACGAGGAACCAACAGTAATTTTGTGCCGGTCGTGGTGGTTTTAACGCTGTAATCCTTGTCCTGTGCGTTATCTGTCGCGTTATCGACGGAGCCCTCAACGACCACGGTTTCTTCGTTAAGAGGAGTGTTCGCTGCATGAACGGCCCCCGGCAGTAAGGCGAAAGCAATACAGGCTGCGAGACGTGACGGCGAGGCGGGCAGTCTGTGCTGCTTGTCCCTGGAGTCAAAAGTGAAAGACATCGGTCAAACCCTTATATTGGTTGTTGTTATATGCGCGGTGTTATTGCATGAAAATGCAAATGCGAAATATACGCATTCACGTTATCTCTGTAAACGGATGTAAGCCAGTATTTGAAACTTTGTTTTAATCCCTGAGGCAGGTCGATATAACGAAGGAGTGGTTAAGCATTCAGCGCAAAATTAATATTGGAAAACAAAAGTAGGGGATCAGGTTGAAAGAAAGAGACTAACTCGCTCATACTCTTACGCTATTAGATGAAGACTCTATACCGCACGGTAATCTATAAAAAGGAACAAGCCATGGCAGAAGAAACGATTTTCAGCAAAATTATTCGTCGTGAAATCCCAGCGGATATTGTCTATCAGGACGAGCTGGTGACTGCTTTTCGTGATATCTCGCCTCAGGCACCAAGCCACATTCTCATTATCCCGAATATCCTTATCCCGACGGTGAACGACGTGACGGCGGCACATGAGCAGGCGTTAGGCCGCATGATGACCGTGGCGGCAAAAATTGCTGAAGCCGAAGGCATTGCGGAAGAGGGCTATCGCCTGATCGTTAACTGTAATCGCCACGGCGGCCAGGAGGTTTATCATATTCATATGCACCTGCTGGGTGGTCGTCCGCTGGGCCCAATGCTCGCGCATAAAGGATAAACACATGAAAGGTGGCCGAATTGCCGCACTGCTTACGGGCATGTTGCTGGTGGGTTGTGGATCGCATCCGGAGATTCCGGTAGGCGAGCAGCAAACGTTGGTCATGGAGGCCAATGTGTTGGCGGCTGGGATCAGCGCTGAAAATCCGCAACTCACGACCTCTGAAATACAGGCGACGGCCTCGTCGCAGCTCTATAACGAGCGCACAACGCCGGTCACCGTTCACTATCGTTTCTACTGGTATGACGCCAGAGGACTGGAAATGCATCCGCTGGAGGCACCGCGAACGGTGACCGTTCCGGCACAGTCTTCGGTCACGCTTTACGGCGGCGCAAACAGCCTGGGTGCGCATAAAGTCCGGCTTTATCTTTATCTTTGAGGGGTAAAAAGTAATGAGTAAACTGAGTCGCTATGCGTTTATCGCGGCGGTGGCACTGTTCCTGTCCGGGTGTGTGAGTCAACGTGATAAACCCGCGCCGGTAGAAGAAGCGAAACCGACGCCAGAACAACCGCAAACGCCGCCGCCGACCACGGTGCCGGTGGTGCCCACCATTCCAACGCAGCCTGGCCCGATTACTCCACAGCCAGAACAGCCAGCGCCACGCGTTCGTCACTATGACTGGAACGGTGCCGCCCAGCCGCTGGTTGGGAAAATGCTGCAGGCCGATGGTGTCACGGCGGGCAGCGTCCTGATGGTCGACAGCGTTAATAACCGGACCAACGGTTCGCTGAACACCGCTGAGGCGACCACCGCACTGGTCAATGCGCTGCAAGGCAACAACAAGTTCACCCTGGTGTCGGCACAGCAGCTGGCGGTGGCCAAACAGCAGCTGGGACTTTCCCCGCAGGACAGCCTGGGCTCGCGTAATAAAGCGATGGGCCTGGCGCGCACCGTCGGCGCTCAGTACGTGCTGTATTCCAACGCGACGGGTAACGTGAACACCCCGACGCTCTCCATGCAGCTGATGATGGTCCAGTCGGGCGAGATCCTCTGGTCAGGTAAAGGTGCGGTTGCGCAACAGTAAGCTATCGCGTGACGAATGCCTGTCACGCTATTTTCCCGGCTATCACCCTTTGGTTCGCTCCGCTACGGCGGGGCTGAGCGGAGGAAGCTGCATTATCGAACGTCAGGGGCAGCGGATTGTCCTGCGTAAGCATCACGATCCGTCGGCCCCTGATTTTCATTTCTTACGCCAGCATCGCGCCCTGCACGCGCTTCCTTCCTCGCTGGCTCCTGCGCCGTTGGGTTATTTTCCCGGCTGGATGGCGGTGGCTTATCTCGATGGTGAGACGCGCCCGACATTACCGGATGCCCACGCGACCGCGACCTTGCTGTATCATCTGCATCGGCAAAAACGCTTTGGTTGGCGGGTGGCTTTATTCCCCTTGCTCGAACGCTACTGGCAGTTCAGTAGCCCGCAGCGCCGCACGCCGCTCTGGCTACGTTCGCTCAAGCGTTTGCGCAGTCAGGGTGAACCACAGCCGCTGCGTCTGGCACCGTTGCATATGGATGTCCACGCGGGCAACATTATCCACACCCCAGACGGAATGAAGCTGATTGACTGGGAATATGCCGCCGATGGCGATATCGCCCTCGAACTGGCGGCGGTGTGGACGGAAACCACCGCGCAGCGAACCGCGTTGATTGCCGCCTACGCTCAGGCGGCACATCTGGATAACGCCATCCTCACGCAGCAGGTTAAACGCTGGCAGCCGTGGATTCAGCTGCTGATGACCACCTGGTATGAATATCGCTGGCAGCAGACCGGCGACCAACAATTTATTGCGCTGGCGAATGAAGGCTGGCGCACGTTAACGCATAAAGGAAAGGAGAGGTCACTGTGGGCCCAGTAATGTTAGACGTTGAAGGGTATGAGTTGGATGCAGAAGAACGGGAAATTCTGGCGCATCCGCTGGTAGGTGGACTTATCCTGTTCACCCGTAACTACCACGATCCGGCGCAGTTGCGTGAACTGGTTCGCCAGATTCGCGCGGCCTCGAAAAATCATCTGGTTGTCGCGGTGGATCAGGAAGGCGGCCGCGTTCAGCGTTTCCGCGAAGGGTTCACGCGTTTGCCTGCCGCGCAGTCATTTGCTGAATTGTTAGGGCTGGAGCAGGGCGGTGAACTGGCGAAAGCCGCGGGGTGGCTGATGGCGTCAGAAATGATTGCGATGGACATTGATATCAGCTTCGCGCCAGTCCTGGACGTCGGGCACATCAGCGCTGCGATTGGCGAGCGCTCCTACCATGCTGACCCGCATAAAGCGCTGGCAATGGCGCGTCAATTCATTGACGGCATGCATGACGCCGGGATGAAAACCACCGGTAAACACTTCCCGGGCCACGGGGCCGTAACCGCCGATTCGCATAAAGAAACACCACAGGACCCGCGGGCAGAGGCCGAGATCCGCGCCAAAGACATGGCGGTATTCCAGACGTTGATTACCGAGAACCGGCTCGATGCCATCATGCCTGCGCATGTGATTTACAGCGAAGTGGACCCGCGTCCGGCCAGCGGTTCTCCGCATTGGCTGAAAACCGTGCTGCGCGGTGAGCTGGGCTTTGACGGAGTGATTTTCTCTGACGATTTGTCCATGGAAGGCGCGGCTGTCATGGGGAGCTACGCGGAACGCGGTCAGGCATCGCTGGACGCAGGTTGCGATATGATCCTGGTCTGCAATAATCGTAAGGGCGCGGTCAGCGTGTTGGATAACCTGTCGCCGATCAAAGCAGAGCGTGTTACGAAATTGTATCATAAAGGTTCATTTACCCGTCAGGAGCTGATGGATTCCGCTCGGTGGAAGACGGTCAGCGCGCAGCTGAATGACCTGCACGAACGCTGGCAGGCCCATAAAGCCGCTCATTAACCTCCCGAAACGGGATTGGCAGTGTTGTGAGGATGGAATGATTATTTATTTGCACGGTTTCGACTCGAACAGTCCGGGAAATCACGAAAAGGTGCTGCAGTTGCAGTTCATCGATCCGGATGTCCGTCTGATTAGCTACAGCACGCTTCACCCGAAGCATGATATGCAGCATTTACTCAAAGAAGTGGACAAAATGCTGCAGCTCAGTGCTGACGATCGCCCGCTGATTTGCGGGGTAGGCCTCGGTGGCTACTGGGCCGAGCGGATCGGTTTCCTGTGCGATATCCGCCAGGTCATTTTCAACCCGAATTTGTTCCCAAATGAGAACATGGAAGGCAAAATTGACCGGCCGGAAGAGTACGCCGATATCGGCACGAAATGCGTGAGCAATTTCCGTGAGAAGAACCGCGATCGCTGTCTGGTGATCCTCTCCCGTGAGGACGAAGCGCTCAACAGCCAGCGCTCGGCTGAGCTGATGCATCATTACTACGAAATTATCTGGGATGAGGTGCAGACGCATAAGTTCAAGAACATCTCTCCCCATTTACAGCGTATCAAAGCCTTCAAAACCCTCGGCTAAACCCGCTCTGCGCCTGGTGAATACCCGCTCATCAGGCGCGCACTCCCGCCCATATTGGCTACACTTGCTCAACGATTAAGCTGTAAAACTTGATTCATATCAATTTTGGTATGACCAATGCACCTCGCGTGATATTCTTCACACTCTTGTCAGGATTTAGGTCTCTAACTTGTTGTTAATTAAAGGCTATTTTTATAACTTTTAATTAACAATTGGTTAATAATTTAGGGGGTCACGTTGACTACGCCATTGAAAAAGATTGTGATTGTGGGTGGTGGTGCCGGCGGGCTGGAGTTGGCTACTCAACTGGGTAGAAAGCTTGGCCGTGGCAAAAAAGCAAAAATTACGTTGGTAGACCGAAACCATAGCCACCTGTGGAAACCGCTGCTGCACGAAGTGGCAACCGGTTCGCTGGACGAAGGTGTGGACGCGCTGAGCTATCTGGCGCACGCCCGTAACCATCACTTCCAGTTCCAGCTGGGATCGGTGGTCGATATCAACCGTGAAACCAAAACGCTGACGCTCGCAGAACTGCGCGACGAGAAGGGCGAGCTGCTGGTGCCTGAGCGCAAGCTGGCGTATGACACGCTGGTGATGGCGCTGGGCAGCACCTCTAACGATTTCAACACCCCGGGCGTGAAGGAAAACTGCATTTTCCTCGACAACCCGCATCAGGCGCGCCGTTTCCATCAGGAAATGCTCAACCTGTTCCTGAAGCACTCCAGTAATCTGGGTGCTAATGGCAAGGTAAACATCGCCATCGTCGGCGGTGGGGCGACCGGCGTAGAACTGTCGGCTGAACTGCATAACGCAGTGAAACAGCTGCACAGCTACGGCTACAAAGGCCTGACTAATGACGCGCTGAACGTCACGCTGGTGGAAGCGGGCGAACGTATTCTGCCTGCGCTGCCGCCGCGTATTTCCAGCGCTGCGCACAGCGAGCTCACCAAAATGGGCGTCCGCGTTCTGACGCAGACAATGGTCACCAGCGCCGATGCAGGCGGCCTGCACACCAAAGATGGCGAATACATCAATGCCGATCTGATGGTGTGGGCGGCGGGTATCAAGGCGCCAGACTTCATGAAAGACATCGGCGGCCTGGAGACCAACCGCATCAACCAACTGGTGGTTGAGCCGACGCTGCAAACTACCCGCGATGCGGATATCTACGCCATCGGCGACTGTGCTTCGTGCGCGCGTCCGGAAGGTGGTTTCGTGCCACCGCGTGCGCAGGCTGCGCACCAGATGGCAAGCCTGGCGTTGAGCAATATTCTGGCGCAGATCAAAGGCAAACCGCTGAAAGCGTATACCTATAAAGATCACGGTTCGCTGGTATCACTGTCGAACTATTCGACGGTCGGCAGCCTGATGGGTAACCTGATGCGCGGCTCAATGATGGTTGAAGGGCGCATCGCACGCTTTGTCTACATCTCGCTGTACCGTATGCACCAGATTGCACTGCACGGCTACTTCAAAACCGGCCTGATGATGCTGGTGGGCAGTATCAACCGGGTGATTCGCCCGCGTCTTAAACTGCACTAAGTTCTAAAACGCCCGGCGGCGCTGCGCTTGCCGGGCTTGTTCAGACTTCTCCGAAACCCGCGTTTTTCCCCTTCATAACCCCTTT
The DNA here is from genome assembly GCF_043558715.1 of Scandinavium sp. M-37. NCBI lineage: Bacteria > Pseudomonadati > Pseudomonadota > Gammaproteobacteria > Enterobacterales > Enterobacteriaceae > Scandinavium > Scandinavium sp. M-37. The sequence goes on along the minus strand of NZ_JBIGIN010000008.1, from coordinate 83,886 downwards.
TTTTGATCCTAATTCCTATATCCACGTTTCCTCTTAGGTAGCAAAATTGTTACCAACAGCAACAAAGGAGGAACTCCCGTGAATAAATCTATGTTGGCGGGTATAGGGATTGGCGTAGCTGCTGCGCTGGGCGTGGCGGCGGTTGCCAGTCTGAATGTGTTTGACCGTGGCCCGCAATACGCGCAGGTCATTTCAGCCACCCCGATTAAAGAAAGTGTGAAAACGCCGCGTCAGGAATGCCGTAACGTTGCCGTGACCCATCGTCGTCCGGTTCAGGACGAAAACCGCATTGCCGGTTCGGTACTGGGTGCCGTAGCGGGTGGGGTTATTGGTCACCAGTTTGGTGGGGGACGTGGAAAAGATGTTGCCACAGTCGCAGGCGCGCTGGGTGGCGGTTACGCCGGGAACCAGATCCAGGGTTCAATGCAAAATAACGATACCTACACCACGACGCAGCAGCGCTGCAAAACGGTATATGATAAGTCTGACAAAATGTTGGGCTACGACGTGACCTACAAAATTGGCGATCAGCAGGGGAAAATCCGTATGGATAAAGATCCTGGCTCTCAGATCCCACTGGACAACAACGGTCAGCTGGTTCTGAATAACAAAGCCTAAAAAAAGCAGTACTCTACGCTAGAATTGGCCCCTCAAACGCTCAGGCTGAGGGGCTTTTTTTATGATTACGATAAAGGCTCTCAGATTTTCAGCATCTGTGGCCACAGCCGTAGGGTGGTGTCGGTAATTTGCAGTAGCGTCTCGAGGCTGGCCCCTTCGCGAGCGCTGATCGACATCCCTTGCAGAATACAGCTCAGGAATTGTGCCAGCTCACCAATGCATTTGTCCGCCGGTATTTCACCCCGCACCTGACGCTGGGTCAGAAACTCACACAGCGTTTTTTCCTGCATCGCATGGCGCGACTTGATTGTGCGCGCAATCTCTTTCGACGATGCTGCAAGTGTCGCGGACGTATTAATCATAAAGCAGCCCGCCGGGGTCTCTTTACTGGTGAAGCAGGTTGCGACCGCGCGGAAATAGTCGCGCAGTGCGTCTTCTACCGATTTCTCTTCGCAAAAAAGCTGGGCTTCGTGCTTATCGGCAAAACGTGAAATGTAACGGTCAAGAACGGCCCGGAACAGCCCCTCTTTATTCACAAATTCTGCGTACAGCGTCGGGGCTTTCGCACCGGTTGCTTCGACTAAATCCGCGAGCGATGTCGCTTCATAGCCGTGCTGCCAGAAGAGTGTCATGGCCTTATCAAGCGCCACGTCCCTGTCGAACACTTTGGGTCGGCCACGGCTTTTTTTTGCGCAACTTACGACTTCAGTTGTCATGGCGCCGTAGTACCTCTGTGGTTGTGTTAAGCCTTCATTATAAAAACAAACGCCCGGCATAACCAGTGCCGAATCTCGTAAAATAAAATAATCCTATAGTTATGAAAAATAAGGGATAAATAAATTAAATAATAATCGTTATAAAAAGAATTTGACGTGTGACCTGGATCACATTATTCTTTACCTATCGATCGTTAAGTTAATCATAACGACCTAACAAATTCATCTGCATAGGTATAATAATCATGAAAAGCATCAAAACCCTGGTCGTTGCCGCCGTTCTGAGTTCTCTGTCATTCGCAAGCTTTGCTGCGGTTGAAGTCCAGTCCACCCCAGTCGATCAGCAGAAAGTGGGTGTGATTTCCGCCAGCGCCGGGACTAACCTGGGTTCTCTTGAAGATCAGCTGGCACAGCAGGCCGACGCCATGGGCGCAAAATCATTCCGCATTACCTCTGTTACGGGTCCTAACACCCTCCACGGGACCGCAGTAATCTATAAATAAGGCCCGCCTTATTTAATCCTCGGCAATGCCACTGCCAAAAAAAACACCGCGACATTTGTCGCGGTGTTTTTTTTCGTTATGAGATTAGAACGATTGTTGATTCAGCGTCTGCGGCGCGTCGTGATGGGTGACATCTACCGGCATACCGGAGCGCACCTCCATCACATGCTCCATGACTTGTGCATCCGTCTGTGGCGACTTTTTGAAGGCTTCCATGCTGGCATTCAGGGCAATCGGCAGCACTTTTGGGTCATCATCAATATGCTTCGACAGCGGCTGGTGAACTTCCACCAGATGCACGCCGCCTGGCTCGACTGACGCTTTAATCGGCGTATTGATAATATTCACTTTGGTGCCCGGGGTGACCTGTTTGAACAAGGTTTCGATATCGCCATCGCGCAGGCGAATACAGCCCGAGCTGACGCGCATCCCGATGCCAAAATCGGCGTTGGTGCCGTGCAGCAAGTACACGCCGCCGTAGGCCGAAAGACGAATCGCATGATGACCCATCGGGTTATCCGGCCCGGCTGGAACTACCGCTGGCAAATCCACTCCCATGGCTTTATAACGCGCACGAATATTGGCGGTTGGCGTCCAGGTTGGGTTCGCACGTTTGTCGGATACGGTGGTCACCATCGTTGGGGTGAGGGTGGTGCCGCCAAGTTGACCGATACCTATCGGGTAAATGGTCACGCTGTTTTTACCCGGCGGATAGTAGTAGAGACGCAGTTCCGCCAGGTTAATCACCATGCCTTCACGCGGGGCATCCGGGAGCAGGGTTTGCAGCGGAATGGTCAGCACGCTGCCCGCGCGAGGCACGTACGGGTCCACGCCGGGATTGGCCTGCAGTAACGCCAGGAATCCCACGTTATATTTTTTAGCGATAGCCTCCAGCGATCCGCCGTTGTTTTCCACGACGTGAAAGCGGTTTTCACCCACCAGACGACTGCCTGTGGGCGGAAGGGGCCAGGTATTAGCGCGAACGGGAAGCGCCATTGTGACGGTCGCGACGACGGCCAGCAGGCCGAGCAGACGCATAAAACGCGATTGAATCATCATCACAGCACATCCATAACGGTGATTGAGCAGGGAAAACCCTCATTATGGCGTCAGGTCGTGTCTGGATGTTTCAATGGTTTGCAAAGAGTGTGTAAATTATTGCAGGGAGAAGATGCCCGGCGACGATCGCCGCCGGGACAGGGGGATCAGGCGACAGCGTTCTCTTCCAACTGCTGCATAAAGTTGCGCACCCATTCCATACGTTCTTTACGCTCGGTTAGGTCCTGGAAAAATTTCAGCCGCGTCGGCCCATCAAGACGATAGTGCTGCGGCTGTTTTTGCAGCAACCCAATCAGCCACGCCGGATTAACGTGGTTTTTCTCATTGAACTCAATCACGCCGCCTTTGTCGTTACCTTCCAGCTTACGAATGCCCAGCTTCTGCGCCTGCTGACGTAAACGCGCAATATCCAGCAGGTTACGCGCGGCATCCGGTAGCAGACCGAAACGGTCGATCAGTTCGACTTTCAGCTCGTCCAACGCCTGTTCACCTTTGGCGCTGGCGATGCGTTTATAGAACGACAGGCGGGTGTTCACATCCGGAATGAAATCGTCCGGCAGTAGGGAGGGCATTCGCAGTTCGACTTCGGTTTGCTGGCTGGTTAAATCTTCCAGCGACGGCTCACGCCCGGCTTTCAACGCATCGACGGCGTTTTCAAGCAGTTCCATATACAGCGAGAACCCGATGGTTTCCATCGAGCCACTCTGATCTTCGCCGAGCAGTTCACCCGCCCCACGGATCTCGAGATCGTGGGTGGCCAACGCAAAACCGGCCCCTAAATCTTCCAGCGATGCTATCGCCTCCAGACGTTTTTGTGCGTCGGTGGTCATCGCTTTCGGATGCGGCGTCAGCAGCCAGGCGTAGGCCTGATGATGCGAACGCCCCACGCGACCGCGCAGCTGGTGCAGCTGAGCGAGGCCAAAGTGATCGGCCCGTTCGATGATAATGGTGTTGGCGGTCGGAATGTCGATCCCGGTTTCGATAATGGTGGTACACACCAGCACATTGAAGCGCTGGTGGTGGAAATCGTTCATTACCCGTTCCAGCTCCCGCTCGCGCATCTGACCGTGACCGATGGCGACCCGCGCTTCCGGCACCAGCGCCGCCAGCCTGTCGGCCGCTTTCTGAATGTTTTCGACATCGTTGTACAGGTAGTAAACCTGCCCACCGCGCAACACTTCACGCAGAATAGCCTCCCGCACCACCAGTTCATCATACTGACGAACGAAGGTTTTCACCGCCAGACGGCGGGCAGGCGGGGTGGCGATAATCGACAGGTCGCGCATCCCGCTCATCGCCATGTTCAGCGTACGTGGGATTGGCGTGGCGGTCAGGGTCAGAATATCAACATCGGCGCGCATCGCTTTGATTCGCTCTTTGTGCCGCACGCCGAAGCGGTGTTCTTCATCGACGATCAGCAGGCCCAAATCTTTCCATTTCACATCGCTTTGCAGCAGTTTATGGGTGCCTATCAGAATGTCGATTTTACCTTCAGCGGCCTGTTCCAGAATTTGCGTCTGCTCTTTGCCGCTGCGAAAACGTGAGAGCATTTCGATTCGCACCGGCCAGTTGGCAAAGCGGTCGCGGAAGTTGTCGAAATGCTGCTGGGCGAGCAGGGTGGTCGGCACCAGGACCGCCACCTGCTTGTTGTTTTCCACCGCCAGGAAGGCGGCGCGCATCGCCACTTCGGTTTTACCAAAGCCCACGTCGCCACAGACCAGACGATCCATCGCCAGCGGCTGACACATATCGCTTAATACGGCGTTGATGGCCTGAGCCTGATCCGGCGTGGTTTCAAATGGGAAGGTATCGCAGAACATCTGATACTGTTCCCTGTCGTGTTTAAACGCATAGCCGGATTTGGCCGCACGCTGGGCGTAGATATCCAGCAGTTCGGCGGCCACGTCACGCACTTTTTCCGCTGCTTTTTGCCGCGCCCGCGCCCAGACGTCGCCGCCGAGTTTATGCAGTGGGGCGTTATCTTCTGCGCCACCCGCGTAGCGGCTGATCAGATGCAAAGAGGAAACCGGCACGTACAGTTTGGCATCGTTGGCGTAGGTGAGCATCAGATACTCACCGGTGATGCCGCCAGCCTCGAGTGTGGTCATCCCCGCATAACGGCCCACCCCATGCTCGAGATGAACAACTGGCTGACCGGGATGCAGTTCCGCGAGGTTACGGATCAGCGTATCCGGGTTGATGGTACGCCGCGAATCCTGACGACGACGCGCCACGCGCTCGCCCAGCAAATCGCTTTCGCAAATCAGCGCCCGGCTGCGCAGGGTGTCGATATAGCCGTGCTCGGCGGAGCCAATCATCAGATAGCGACCGTTGCCTTCACACTCATCCAGACGCTGGATGCGCTTCGGCGATAGCTTGATACGCGACAGCAACTCGCCCAGCGCCTCGCGACGGCCTTCACTTTCCACCGAGAAAATCACCGGGCCGTCGAAGGCCTCCAGGAAGCGGCGCAGGTTATCCAGCGGGGCTTTCTGCTGGGCCTGGACGGCGACGTCCGGCAGCTTCTGATAGCCGAGATTGACGTTTGCCGCTTTGCTGGCGAGCTGTTCGGTTTTCAGCTGGACGCGCGGCCATTTTTTCAGCTCGCTGAACAGTTCATCGGTGCGCAGCCACAGCGTTTCGGGTGGCAGCAGCGGACGCATCGGATCCACACCGCGGTTTTCGAAACGGGCCCGGGCATCGGCTTCAAAACGCTGGGCGCTGGCCTCCAGATCGCCAGTGTTGACCAGCAGGGTATTGGCCGGGAAATAACTGAACAACGGCGGGAGCGGCTCGCTGAAGAACAGCGGCTGCCAGTATTCGATCCCTGCCGGTAAAGTACCTTTGCTGACCTGTTGATAGATGTGCTCGGCGTCGCGCTTCACCTCAAACTGGTCTCGCCACTGGCTGCGGAACAGCTCGATGGCGGTTTTATCGGTCGGGAATTCGTGCGCCGGGAGCAGATTGATGGCCTCGACTTCCTCCAGCGTGCGCTGGGTGTCGGCATCAAACAGACGCAGGCTGTCAATTTCATCATCGAAGAAATCAAGACGATACGGGCGATCGCTGCCCATCGGGAACAAGTCCAGCAGCGCACCACGGGTGGCGTATTCCCCGTGCTCCATAACCTGATCGACGTGACGATACCCGGCGCTGTCGAGCTGTTCACGCAGGGTATCGCGAGACAGTCGCTGACCTTTTTTCATCACCAGCGCATGACCGTGCAGATAATTGTGCGGGCATACGCGCTGCATCAGAGTATTGACCGGAACGATCAGCACCCCGCGCTGCATGGTAGGGAGCTGATACAGGGTAGACAAGCGCGAGGAGATAATCTCCTGATGCGGGGAAAAACTGTCGTACGGCAGCGTTTCCCAGTCGGCGAGATTCATCACCAACTGGTCGGTGAACTGAGCGATTTCATCGTGCAGACGCAGGGCGTTTTGCATGTCCGGGGCGATAAGCACCACCGGACCGTGATGACGTTCGACAATCTGCGCAACTTCGGTTGCACAGGCGGCACCGGTTAACTCTCCCAGCAGACGCTGCTCGCCCGCTTTGGCCGGTAGGGCGTATCGTTGTTGTTCTTCAGGCATAGATAATGTCGGGGTTCCGTAAAGGTTTACCCCTAATTATGGGGGCAAACCGCCGCTCTTCAATGAACGTTATTATCCTCGATCGACCGACATTAGCAAATGACCGCGCGGTTATTGACGGTTGAGCGCCACCGAAGGCGGTGAAAAAAGAATATCCCCCGCCAGGCGCTGAGACAGGCTCCGCGCCAGCATTCCGGTTGCCACGCACAGCAGCAAACTGAAGAACGGATAGCACAACAAAATCGCCAGTTCGACCGACGGGGAGCGTGCCTGGGCGCTGAACCAGCCGATCAGCACCAGGCTGAAAATTTCCACCAGGATGCGATGGGTAGTGTAAATGGCGATGGTATTCGAACCCACCACGTTCAGTAGGGAGCGCTCAGACGGCGGGTAGCGACGGCCAACAGCGTAAAACAGTTTCATGATCACAAAAATCGACAGCAGCGACAGCAGTAGCGGCGTGCGGACAAACCATAGCCCGACGGCGAAGAACGCGACCCCGCCCAGTACCAGCCAGTGACGACGGATGTCGAAGGTCTTCATCCATGCCATCAGCGGCGTACCAAACCAGGCACCCAGCGCGTAATACACCACGTTACGCAGCACGCTGTTCATGCCCCACCATGGCGTCGGCACGAAATTAATCGCGATGCTGAGCAGCGCCAGCCCGGCAATCATCACCGTTTTGCCGCGTGAGGTCAGTTTGCACAGCACGAAATAGACAATCAGCGCGTACAGATACCACAGGCTGGTGCTGGCGGTGAGCATCGCCTGCACGAATTCGCCGAAGCTATCGGCATACGCCGCGTTCGCGCTGGTACTCACATCACGGTCGGGGGCCAGCCATTGCGTTATATGGCTCAATGCCTGCCACTGTAAAACGCCCCACAGCGCCAGCACCCACAGGATCGTTCCGACGCGTTTCCCCAGGCTGTCACGCCATGAAACGCCGTCGATATAGCGTTGGATCAGAAACCCGGAGATAAAAAAGAACACCGGCATACGGAAAGGGGCCAGATAGAGATTGAAGTAGACCCAGCACTTCGCAAGGGTTGGTGACCACGGGTGCTGGAAGGTGCTCAGGTGCGGGTAGAAGGTGATAACCGAGTGGTAAAACACCACCAGGCAGATACATAGCCCCTTGATTTGATTGATCCATAGTGCTTTTTCTTTCATGACGATCCACGTTTTTCATTGCCAGTAATAGGGGACCATCCTCAAGGGGTTTATTCGCAGAGTAATGGGTAACATTCTGTATTTGATTCATTTTCAGATAAAGATCAGGGTGTCGGTATCTGGTTTCGCGCATTTACGCTCAGGTCTTTCGCTTATATACTCGGGCTCTAGCTAACAGCAACCAGACGGATTACATGTACCAACCTGTCGCACTATTCATTGGCCTGCGTTACATGCGTGGGCGCGCAGCGGACCGCTTCGGTCGCTTTGTCTCCTGGCTGTCGACTATCGGCATTACGCTTGGCGTAATGGCGCTGGTGACCGTGTTATCGGTCATGAACGGTTTCGAGCGTGAGCTGCAAAACAACATTCTCGGGCTGATGCCGCAGGCGGTTCTCAGCGCAGCGCAGGGCTCCGTTAATCCACAGAAACTGCCGGAGAGTGAAGCCAAACTGAAGGGCGTGACGCGCGTTGCGCCACTGACTACCGGTGACGTCGTTATCCAGAGCCCACGCAGCGTGGCGGTCGGGGTGATGCTGGGCATCGATCCAAATCAAAACGATCCGTTGACGCCGTACCTGGTGAACGTCAAACAAACCGCACTGACGACCGGGCAATACAACGTCATTCTGGGCGAACAGCTGGCCGGGCAACTGGGCGTCAAACGTGGCGATCAGATCCGTATTATGGTGCCGTCTGCCAGTCAGTTCACCCCGATGGGGCGCGTGCCGAGCCAGCGCTTATTCAACGTTATCGGCACCTTTGCTGCCAATAGTGAAGTCGACGGTTACCAGATGCTGGTCAACATTCAGGATGCTTCGCGTCTGATGCGCTATCCGCTCGGGAACATCACCGGCTGGCGCTTGTGGCTGGATAAACCGCTGGAAGTCGATACCCTGAGCGCGCAGAAGCTACCGGAAGGCACCAAATGGCAGGACTGGCGTGAGCGTAAAGGCGAGCTGTTCCAGGCCGTGCGCATGGAAAAAAATATGATGGGGCTGTTGTTGAGCCTGATTGTCGCGGTGGCGGCATTTAACATTATTACCTCTCTGGGCCTGATGGTGATGGAGAAACAGGGCGAGGTGGCTATCCTGCAAACGCAGGGCCTGACGCCGCGTCAGATCATGGCGGTGTTTATGGTTCAGGGGGCCAGTGCCGGGGTGATTGGTGCGCTGCTCGGCGCGCTGCTTGGCCTGCTGCTCGCCAGCCAGTTAAATAATCTGATGCCGATTATCGGTGCGTTCGTCGATGGTGGCGCACTGCCAGTGGCCATAGAACCGCTGCAGGTGTTCGTCATTGCGCTGGTGGCGATGCTGCTGGCGCTGCTTTCTACGCTTTATCCTTCCTGGCGCGCTGCCGCCACCCAACCCGCTGAGGCTTTACGTTATGAATAAGATCCTGTTGCAATGCGACAACCTGTGCAAACGCTATCAGGAAGGCACTGTGCAGACCGACGTGCTGCACAACGTCAGTTTCAGCATCGGGGAAGGGGAGATGATGGCGATTGTCGGCAGCTCTGGCTCCGGTAAAAGTACCCTGTTGCACCTGCTCGGTGGCCTGGATACCCCGACTTCCGGCGACGTAATTTTCAGCGGTCAGCCGCTGTCGAAAATGTCGCTGGCGGCGAAAGCGGAGCTGCGTAACCGCGAGCTGGGCTTTATCTACCAGTTCCACCATCTGTTGCCGGATTTCACGGCTGAAGAGAACGTGGCGATGCCGCTGCTGATTGGCAAAAAGAAACCGGCTGAAATTCAGGAACGCGCCCGCGCGATGCTGGCGGCGGTCGGTCTCGATCATCGCCGCACACACCGTCCGTCTGAACTCTCCGGCGGTGAGCGTCAGCGCGTGGCGATTGCCCGGGCACTGGTCAACAATCCGCGTCTGGTAATGGCGGACGAACCGACGGGTAACCTCGATGCCCGCAACGCCGACAGCATTTTCCAGCTGCTGGGTGAACTGAATAAACAGCAGGGCACCGCGTTCCTGGTTGTGACCCACGATCTGCAGCTGGCGAAGCGTATGAGTCGCCAGCTGGAAATGCGTGACGGTCACCTGAACGCCGAACTGACCCTGATGGGAGCGCAGTAAATGGCGTCTCCGTTATCCTTGCTTATTGGCCTGCGCTTTAGCCGGGGCCGTCGTCGCGGCGGCATGGTATCGCTGATTTCGGTGATTTCTACCGTGGGTATTGCACTCGGTGTGGCGGTGTTGATCGTCGGTCTGAGCGCAATGAACGGCTTCGAGCGCGAACTCAACAACCGCATTCTGGCGGTGGTGCCGCACGGCGAAATCGAACCGGTTAACCAACCGTGGAATAACTGGAACGAGGCGCTGAATAAAGTCGAAAAAGTGAAAGGTATCGCCGCGGCGGCACCTTATATCAATTTCACCGGCCTTATCGAAAGCGGCAGCAACCTGCGCGCCATTCAGATCAAAGGCGTCGACCCGAAACAGGAAAGCGAGCTTAGCGCGCTGCCGAAATATGTGCAGAACAACGCATGGGCGGATTTTAAAGCGGGCGATCAGCAGATTATCCTCGGTAAAGGCGTGGCCGATGCGCTGAAGGTCAAGCAGGGGGATTGGGTCTCAATCATGATCCCGAACTCTGACAAAGAGCACCAGCTGTTACAGCCTAAGCGTGTGCGCCTGCACGTGACCGGTATTCTGCAGTTGAGCGGCCAGCTCGATCACAGCTTTGCGATGGTTCCGATGCCCGATGCCCAGCAGTATCTGGATATGGGCAGCAGCGTAACCGGGATTGCCGTCAAGGTTAACGACGTGTTTAACGCCAACAAACTGGTGCGCGACGCGGGCGAAGTGACCAACAGCTATGTCTACATCAAAAGCTGGATTGGCACCTACGGCTATATGTATCGCGATATCCAGATGATCCGCGCGATCATGTATCTGGCGATGATCCTGGTGATTGGCGTGGCCTGTTTCAACATCGTTTCCACCCTGGTGATGGCGGTGAAAGACAAGAGCAGCGACATTGCGGTGCTGCGTACGCTGGGGGCCAAAGATGGCCTGATCCGCGCGATTTTCGTCTGGTATGGTTTACTGGCCGGGCTGTTGGGCAGCCTGTGCGGCGTGGCGATTGGCGTGCTGTGCGCGCTGAATCTGACGTCGATCATCAACGGCATTGAAAAACTGATCGGCCATCAGTTCCTGTCCGGTGACATCTATTTTATCGACTTCCTGCCGTCTGAACTTCACTGGCTGGATGTCTTTTATGTGCTGGTCACGGCACTGCTGCTGAGCCTGTTGGCGAGCTGGTATCCTGCCCGTCGCGCCAGCCGAATTGATCCTGCAAGAGTGTTAAGTGGCCAGTAATTTCGCGTCATGACCCGGCGGCGTTGTCGCTCGGGTCAGTAAAGAGGAATTGCTATGTTCTACGGATTTGACATTGGCGGCAGCAAAATTGCCCTCGGGGTGTTTGACGGTGAGCGGCGTTTGCAGTGGGAAAAACGGACCGCGACGCCGCGCGACAGCTATGAATCATTCCTGCAAGCGGTCTGCGGGCTGGTGGCAGAAGCTGATGCGCATTTTGGCGTCAAAGGCAGCGTCGGGATTGGTATTCCGGGGATGCCCGAAACCGCCGATGGCACGCTGTATGCCGCCAACGTGCCAGCCGCCAGCGGTCAACGCTTGCGTCAGGATCTCAGTGCCCGTCTCGACCGCGACGTGCGTCTCGATAACGACGCCAACTGTTTTGCGCTTTCCGAAGCCTGGGATGACGAATTCACGCAATATCCACTGGTGATGGGACTAATCCTTGGCACCGGCGTGGGCGGCGGCTTGGTGCTAAACGGCAATTCGATAACCGGTCACAGTTATATTACCGGCGAGTTCGGGCATATTCGTCTGCCGGTGGATGCTCTTGAGGTGGTCGGGCGTGATTTCCCGCTCACCCGCTGTGGCTGCGGTCAGTTAGGCTGTATCGAGAACTATCTCTCCGGCCGTGGTTTTGCCTGGTTGTACGCGCATTACAACCAGCAGGCGCTTAGCTCACCGGAGATCGTTGCGCTCTGGGAGCAGGGCGATGCTAACGCCCGGGCACACGTCGAGCGCTATCTGGATTTGCTTGCGGTGTGTCTGGGCAATATTATGACCATCGTCGACCCCGATTTACTGGTGATTGGCGGTGGATTGTCTAACTTTACTGCGATAACAGACGGACTGGCGGCACGCCTGCCGCGCCATCTGTTGCCGGTGGCTCGCGTGCCTCGCATTGAACGCGCGCGCCACGGCGATGCCGGAGGAATGCGCGGTGCCGCGTTCCTGCATCTAACGGATTGATACAGGGGTTATTATGCAGTCGCGTCGCTTCCATCGACTCAGTCGTTTTCGTCTAACCAAACGTCGGCTGCACGATCGCCTGCGCCAGCGGGTATTCTTCAGAGACAGAGTGGTACCTGAAGAGATGGATAAACCCCGGGTTGTGGTGCTGACGGGGGCCGGGATCTCAGCGGAATCCGGCATCCGCACGTTCCGCGCGGCGGACGGTTTATGGGAAGAACATCGGGTAGAAGACGTGGCGACGCCAGAAGGTTTTGCCCGCGATCCCGCGCTGGTGCAGGCGTTTTACAACGCCCGTCGCCAGCAGCTTCAGCAGCCTGATATCCAGCCCAACGCGGCGCACCTGGCGCTCGCCCAGCTGGAAGAAGCACTGGGCGATCGTTTCCTGCTGGTGACGCAGAACATCGATAACCTGCATGAGCGCGCAGGCAACCAACGTGTGCTGCACATGCACGGTGAACTGCTCAAAGTGCGCTGTGCCTGGAGCGGGCAGGTGCTGGAGTGGACCGGAGATGTCACTCTCGACGACAAGTGCCACTGCTGTCAGTTCCCACAGCCGCTGCGCCCGCACGTGGTGTGGTTTGGCGAGATGCCGCTCGGCATGGATGAAATCTATGAAGCGCTGGCGATGGCCGATGTGTTTATCGCCATCGGCACTTCGGGCCATGTCTATCCGGCGGCCGGTTTCGTCCATGAGGCGAAACTGCAGGGCGCGCACACCGTCGAACTCAACCTCGAACCCAGCCAGGTTGGCAGCGAGTTTGAAGAAAAGCACTACGGCATGGCAAGCGTTGTGGTACCTGAGTTTGTCGAGAAACTGCTGAAAGGGCTTTAAGTCGTACAAAAAGGCGGAGCATTGCTCCGCCTTATTATCGATTACCGACCTGCTTTCAGCTTCTGGTAATAGTCTTCATACAGGCGGCTGGCGTCGCCAACGTCGTTTTGCCATTCCCCGTTTTTAATGGTTTCGGCATCAGGGTACAACGTTTTATCGTTCGCCACTTTCGCGTCCAGCAGCTTGCGTGCCGCCAGGTTCGGCGTCGGGTAACCGATGGTTTCTGCCACCTGTTTGGCGACATCCGGGCGAAGCAGGAAATTGATCAGCTTCAGCGCCCCGTCGACGTTTTTGGCATTCGCCGGGATAGACAGGCTGTCCATCCAGAAGATACCCCCTTCTTTCGGCCATACCACTTCCAGCGGGGTCCCGGCCTGACGGGCGACGAACGCGGAACCGTTCCATACCATACCCAGATTGACTTCGCCTTCCATGTACGGATTCGCCGGATTATCAGAGTTGAATGCGGCGACGTTTGGCATCAGTTTTTGCAGCTCTTTATACGCCGCTTCAATCTCTTTCGGATCGGTTGTGTTGCCGGAAAGTCCCAGTTTACGCAGCGCAATCTGGAACACTTCGCGCGCGTCATCGGTCAGCAACAGACTGCTTTTATATTCCGGTTTCCACAAATCTGCCCAACGGGTGACGGTTTTCGGGTCAATCGCATCGCTGTTAACGCCGATCGCGGTCGCACCCCAGATGTAGGGAATCGAGTAGTCATTGTTTGGGTCAAAAGGCTTATTCAGCATTTCCGGATCGAGATTGCTGAAGTTAGTCAGCTTGCTCTTGTCGATTTTCTGGATCATGCCCTCTTTGCGCATTTTGTCGACAAAGTAGGTCGAAGGCACAACCAGATCGTACGCACCGTCTTTATAGGTTTTCAGCTTGGCGTACATGGTTTCATTCGACTCATAAGTCGAATAGATAACCTTGATCCCGGTCTCTTTGGTGAACTGTTCCAGCAGGCCCGGCGGCACATATTCAGTCCAGTTATAGAAGTAGAGCGTTTTGCTGTCATCGGCATGCGCCGCGCCCATTCCGAGCACCAGCGCCGCTGCGGCAAGCATTTTTTTCATTTCGATGTCCTCTGAGATTTCGTTTTATCACGAGCAACAATCTGGCTGGCAACCACCATAACCAGAGAAAGCACTAACAGAATGGTCGCCAGCGCGTTCACCTCCGGTGACACGCCAACCTTAACCATAGAGTAAATCTTGAGTGGCAAAATTTCATAGCCCGGGCCGGTGACGAAGGAAGAGACCACCACATCGTCCATCGACAGGGTAAAGCTTAACAGCCATCCGGCAGCGACCGCAGGCATCGCCAGCGGCAGAATAATTTTTCGCAGAATGGTCATCTCGCTGGCACCCAGATCTTTGGCTGCCTCCAGCATCCGGACGTCAAAGCCTTTCAGTCGGGAATACACGGTAACCACCACAAACGGCAGGCAGAAGGTGATGTGCGAGAACAGCAGCGACCAGAAGCCGAGCTGGATGCCAATCAGCATAAACAGCACCAGCAGTGAAATCGCCATCACGATGTCCGGGGACATCATCACCACAAACAGCATCCCGCTGACAAACGGCTTCCCGCGGAAACGATAGCGGTACAGCGCCACCGCGGTCAGGGAGCCAATCAGCGTGGCAAAGGTGGCAGAGAACACCGCCATCGTCAGGGAGTGCTGAGCCGCCTGTAGCAGGCTGTCGTTGTTCATTAGCAGGCTGTACCACTTGGTGGTGAAGCCTTGCCAGTTAATGCCGAACCGCGAGCTGTTAAACGAATTCACGATCAGAATGATGATCGGAATATAAAGGTAGGCGTAAATGGCGGTCATAAAGCCGCCGCGAAGCAGTCGACCGATCATTCGAGTTCCACCTGTTTATTGAGCAATCGCGCCGCGCGCCAGTAAACCAGCAGCATCAGGCCCATCACCAGCGTCAAGGTAATGCTGGTGGCTGCGCCAAACGGCCAGTCACGAATATTCAGGAATTGGCTTTTAATCACGTTGCCGACAAGCAGGTTCTTCGCGCCACCCATCAGGTCAGAGACATAGAACAGCCCCATCGCCGGGAGCATCACCAGCAGACAGCCAGCAATAATGCCCGGCATGGTTAGCGGCACGATGATACGCATAAAGGTCTGGAACTTGTTGGCACCCAGATCGCGGGCAGCCTCCAGCAGCGGTTTATCGAGCTTCTCAATACTTGAATAGAGCGGCATCACCATGAACGGCAGCAAAATATACACCAGGCCGATAATCACCGCGCTCGGGGTATACATGATGCGCATCGGGGTATCAATCACCCCGAGCCACAGCAGAAACTCGTTGAGATAGCCTTTGGTGCTGAGGAATATTTTCAGGCCGTAGATGCGAATCAGTGAGTTGGTCCAGAACGGCACAATCAGCAGAAACAGCAGCAGCGGGCGCACTCTCTCGGGTAAACGAGCGAGGAACCAGGCAAACGGATAACCAAGCGCCAGACACGCCAGGGTGGCGAGGAGGGCCATGTTCAGCGAATGCAACAGGACGTCGAAATAGAGCGGGTCGAACAGACGTGTGTAGTTATCCAGAGTGAAGACCATTTTGACGAAGTTTGCATCGTCGCGGGTCAGGAAGCTGGTTCCGATGATCATCAGGTTAGGCAGAAAAACAAAGACCACCAGCCACCCGACGATGGTGGCAATCACCACCTTCTGGAATTTACTGGTGTTGTTCATCAGCCAGCACCACCTCCCAGCTCTCGACCCAATTAATGGCCATTTTTTGATCCAGTGAGTGGTCGAAGTCCGGGTCATCTTCATTAAAGAATTCGCTGACCATCACCATTTTGCCGTTTTCGAGCTCGACCACCGATTCAAGGGTCATGCCCTTATAGTTGCGCTCGCGGACGTAGCCAATCAGGCCCTCGACAGGGTTGTCGTCGTTGATTTCTTCCACGCGCAGATCTTCCGGACGCAGCAGCACATTCAGCTTCTGGCCTTTTTCAACGGCAAAGTTGACGTAGATATTACATTCACGACCTTCAACGCTGGCGCGTACGCGCTGTGGGTCCAGGCGTTCGATAACGGTGGCGTTGAACATATTGATCTCGCCAATAAATCCGGCGACAAACAGGTTTTTCGGCTCTTCGTAAATTTCGCGCGGGGTGCCGTCCTGCTCAATTTTACCGTCCCGCATCACCACGATGCGATCGGACATGGTCAGGGCTTCTTCCTGATCGTGAGTAACAAACACGAAGGTAATGCCAAGCTTGCGCTGTAGGGCTTTCAGTTCGTTCTGCATCTGCTTGCGGAGTTTGTAATCCAGCGCGGAGAGCGATTCATCGAGCAGCAGTAAGCGAGGTTTATTGACCACCGCCCGGGCAATGGCGACGCGCTGCTGCTGGCCCCCGGAAAGCTGGCTGGGTTTCCGCTGGGCAAACTCTTCAAGCTGCACCATACGCAGGGCATCGGTGACGCGCGGGGTAATCTGCTCTGCCGGGGTTTTCTGCATCCGCAGGCCAAAGGCGACATTTTCAAACACCGTCATGTGCGGAAACAGGGCGTAGCTTTGAAACACGGTGTTAACGTGGCGATTTTCCGCAGGGACATCGGTGATGTCGATATCTTCGAGGTGAATGCGGCCCGTATCGACATTTTCGAGTCCGGCGATCAGGCGGAGTACGGTGGTTTTACCGCAGCCTGAGGGGCCAAGCAGCGTAAGGAATTCACCATTGTTAATGGTGAGATTGAGATCTGAAATGACTGTTTTACCATCAAAGCCTTTGCCAATCCCCGCCAGACGGACCAGCGGCGAAAGCGAACGCGATTGTGTATTCAATTTTTTACTCTGTCCCATGTCAACGTAATGCAAGAGAGGCATTACGGGGTTTGTGGTTAACCACCTTTGAGGTCTGGCACATAATTAAGGGCTGGCATTCTACGGCAATCCTCTGAAATCGCCAATCATTCTGCGCCCTTGTAGGCTACCTTTAAACCACTCTGCGGTAGGATTGAAAAAAAAGCGCATTTGCCGGGCCAAAAGTGACCTGACGCAATATTTAGGGATCGGTGCTTCCTGATAATGTTGGCACAAATAATGAGGGCGACGACATGGATAAATTACTTGAGCGTTTTTTGCAGTACGTTTCTCTGGATACGCAGTCGAAGCCTGGCGTGCGTCAGGTGCCGAGCACCGAGGGACAGTGGAAATTGTTACGCTTGCTCAAAGAGCAGCTCGAAGAATTGGGGCTGGTCAACGTCACCCTGAGCGAAAAAGGGACGGTGATGGGTACGTTACCGGCCAATGTTGACGGTGAGATCCCCGCCATTGGATTCATTTCTCACGTTGATACCTCACCGGATTTTAGCGGAAAGAACGTCAATCCGCAGATTGTCGAAAAGTACCGCGGCGGCGATATCGCGCTGGGTATTGGTGATGAAGTGCTGTCCCCGGTGATGTTCCCGGTGCTGCATCAGCTACTTGGGCAGACGCTGATTACCACCGACGGCAAAACCCTGCTCGGGGCTGATGATAAAGCCGGTGTGGCAGAAATCATGACCGCGCTGGCGGTGATGAAGGCCAATAACACCCCGCACGGTGACATTCGCGTGGCGTTCACCCCGGATGAAGAAGTGGGCAAGGGCGCGAAGCATTTTGACGTCGCGGCTTTTGATGCCCAATGGGCGTATACCGTTGACGGCGGCGGCGTGGGCGAGCTGGAGTATGAAAACTTCAATGCTGCGTCGGTGACCATCAAAATCGTGGGCAATAACGTGCATCCGGGCAGTGCCAAAGGCGTGATGGTGAATGCCCTGTCGCTGGCGGCCCGTATTCATGCCGAAGTGCCCGCCGAAGAGAGTCCGGAACAAACCGAAGGCTACGAAGGGTTCTTCCATCTGACCAGCATCAAAGGCACCGTCGACAGCGCGCAGATGCACTACATCGTCCGTGATTTCGACCGTAAACAGTTCGAAGCCCGCAAGCGCAAGATGATGGAGATCGCCAAAAAGGTCGGCAAAGGTCTGCACCCGGATTGCTACATTGAGCTGATCATTGAGGACAGCTACTACAACATGCATGAAAAGGTGATGGAGCATCCGCATATCATCGAGATAGCGCAGCAGGCGATGCGCGATTGCGATATCGAACCGCTGATGAAACCGATTCGCGGCGGCACCGACGGCTCGCAGCTTTCCTTCATGGGATTGCCGTGTCCGAACATTTTTACCGGCGGTTATAACTACCACGGCAAACACGAATTTGTGACGCTGGAAGGGATGGAGAAAGCGGTGAAGGTGATTGTACGCATTGCGGAGTTAACCGCGAAAAAATAGTCGTATATTGCCCGGTGGCGCAGTGCCGCCGGGCTAATCGCAACTAGTCTTCGAAGAACCAGTAGCCGCTGTTAACCAGTGCAGAAAGCATCGCAAGGAAAGACGGATCTTCCAGCGCATCGCCAAAATGTTCAGCATTCAGCTCAATATGGCTCGCCAGCGCTTCCAGTGCCGGGCGGTGCGGCGAGTCAATCTTCTCCCCGTTCACAAACACTTCCCCATTTATACGCAGCACGCGCAGGCCGCCGAGACGTACCAGTTTGTCACCCTGTTGTAGCGCATCATAGATTTCATCGGCCTGATATGGCGGCTCCGGTGGGGAGACATCCAGCTCATGACGCGTCTGGCTGATGAACTCGCCGAACCACTGATTGAAGTGTTCTGGCTGGCCGATCATCTCCAGCATCATATCGCGCAGTTTATCGAGTTCCTGCGGCACGATGTCTGCCGGGTGTTCGCGGGCAGGCACATCAGGGTCCGTATAGCGATGAGTGCCAAGTTCACGCTGCAACACGTAATCGGCGAAACCGCTGATCAGCTCCTTGCCGCTCGGGGCGCGGAAACCGACTGAATAGTTCAGCGAGTTTTCCAGCGAGTAGCCTTCATGCGGGAAGCCTGGCGGAATATAGAGGATATCGCCTGGTCCCATCTCTTCATCAATAATGGCCTCGAACGGGTCGACCTGAAGCAGATCCGGGTGCGGGCAGTGCTGCTTCATCGGCACCTTATCGCCCACCCGCCAGCGACGGCGGCCAGTACCCTGAATGATAAACACGTCGTACTGATCGAGATGCGGACCGACGCCACCTCCAGGCACGGAGAACGAGATCATCAGATCGTCAATGCGCCAGTCGGGCAGGGCGCGGAACGGACGCATCAGCGCGGCGGTCGGCTCATGCCAGTGGTTTACCGCCTGGACCAGCAGCGACCAGTTGTTTTCACTCAGATGATCGTAGCTCTGGAACGGCCCGTGACTGACCTGCCATTTACCTTCGTGATGGCTGACCAGACGACTGTCCACTTCATCTTCCATGGCGAGTCCCGCCAGTTCATCCGGAGAGATAGGATCGACAAAGTCAGTAAAGCCGCGCTTGAGAACCACCGGGCGTTTTTGCCAGTAGCGTTCGATAAAGTCGGGCCAGTTGAGCGATAAGTGATAATCCATAATGTTTTATTCCACAGGCAGGTTTCTGTTGGCAGTATAACGGATGCCGCCGCCAGGAGATGCAGGCGGCGGCAAATAAATGATTATGACTCTTTACTTTCCGGATGCTGCCTACCGAAAATCACCTCCATCTTCGCGCCGCCAAGCGGGCTGTCGCCGGGCAGTATTTTACCGTCGTACTGATCGACGATTTCACGCGCCACGGAAAGCCCGACGCCCTGGCCCGGACGCAGCGTATCCGCCCGCTGGCCACGGTCGAACACCAGATCCCGTTTGCTCTGTGGAATGCCGGGGCCGTCGTCCTCGACAATGATGTGCAGGTCATCGTCCATCTGGCGGGCCGATACCTCCACAAATTCGAGACAATATTTACAGGCGTTATCCAGCACGTTGCCCAACACTTCCATAAAGTCGTTCTGTTCGCCGACAAAGCTGATTTCCGGGGAAATATCGAGCGTAATGTTCACGCCTTTGCGCTGATAGACTTTGTTCAACGCCGAGGTCAGACTGTCGAGCAGGGGGGCCACCGGATGCAGCTCGCGGCTGAGTAACATGCTGTCGCTGCGCATACTGGCGCGATGCAGATAGTAACCAATTTGCTGCGAAATACGGCTGATTTGCTCCAGCATCACCGGTTCGGCATCCTCCACGCTGAGCTTGTTACCGCGCAGTGAACGCAGGGTACTTTGCAGCACTGCCAGCGGGGTCTTTAGGCTGTGGGTGAGGTCAGTCAGAGTAGTGCGGTATTTATCGTAACGATCGCGCTCGCTCTTCAGCAGCCGGTTAAGGTTCTGCACCAGACTGGTCAGTTCGCGGGTGGTTTCCGGATTGAGCGTGTCGCGGTGATGTTCTTCCAGTTCGCGCACCTCTTTCGACAGCGACTCGATAGGGCGCAGACTCCACCATGCCGCCACCCACAGCAGCGGAATGACCAGCAGCAGGTTCGCCGCCAACACGTAGATAAACCAGCTCCACACCATATACGATCGTTTCAGCTCGATAGGGATGGTATCGACGACCACGATGGTCATCTGCGGTAAATTCTCGCGTGCCGGATAAATATTCACCGCCACCGAATGGGTCATCTCGGAGTCGTCATCCTGCTGGCGAAGCTCATTGAGCTGTTTCATGACTTCATGATCGTTATGCAGCAGCATACTCGACGAGCCGACATCCGCTTCGATTTCATGAAAACCATTAGCTTTTAGCCATTCCGGTTTAATGCGCTTCACCAGCCACGGCAGGTCTTGCTGCATCCACATCAGCTTGCCGTTTTTATCGTAGATCAGCGCCATCGTCGGGCTTTGCAGATTAAGGTTGTCAGGGATATCAACGCTGATTTTGTTATTTTCCCAGCGCGCCAGGGTATAAAACAGATTGCTTTCACCACGCAGCAGACGGAAGGTGGTTTTGTCGAAGCTGACGCTATAGCCGACCAGCGCCACCATTCCGTAGGCCAACGATAACACCAGCACCACCGCTGCGGTCGCCAGCAGAAAGCGGACCCGCAGCGAAAGAGGGAAAAAATGCCTCAGCATCCGTTTCATCCACGTAGTTCGAAAAGATAGCCCTGGCCGCGCACGGTGGTGATCACATCCTGCGGATGCTGCGCCTGAATTTTCTTGCGCAGGCGTCCCATCAACACATCGATGGTGTGGCTCTCGCGCAGCTCCGCATCAGGGTAGAGTTGTAGCATCAGCGAATCCTTACTGACGACTTTGCCGTTGTTGCGAATCAGCGTTTCCATAATGGTGTATTCAAAAGCGGTCAGTTTGATGACTTCACCATTGACCGACAGCTCGCGGCGCGAGAGATCGACCTGGAACGGAGGAAGGGAGATCAGCTGCGAGGCCAGGCCGCTGTTGCGACGCAGTAGCGCCTGCATCCGAGCCACCACTTCTTCGATGTGGAACGGCTTGGTGACATAGTCGTCGGCGCCGGCGCTCAGCACTTCGACTTTGTCCTGCCAGCCTTCACGCGCGGTCAACACCAGCACCGGAAGAGAGACGTCATTGCTGCGCCAGCGACGGATCATCGACAGGCCATCTTCATCCGGCAGGCCCAAATCGACAATCGCGATGTCCGGCACATGTTCACCCAAATAGTAATCCGCTTCCTTTGCGTCTTCTGCGGCATCAACCTGATGGCCCAGTTCCTGGAGCTGGACTTTTAAATGGTGACGCAACAGGGCGTTGTCTTCCACGACGAGTACCCGCATGGCTTTTCTCCCTTTTCATTTTCGATGCTACTAGTTTAATGCGTTTCGTTAGCGGGCAATGAACTAAAAATTTTTCTCTGCCTTTATGCACATCACGACGTAGGTAATATAAACGACCCCGTCGCGCCTGTTTACGCTTTCTACTCGCTGTTTATCGACTGTTGAGGGGGGCTGTCCGCGCTAATAGCCCTCATTTCAGGCCATTTTTTGCCCCCTTCGCGGCGTTACCAAATGTGTCATGATGTTGATTATGTTTACTTTTAAACGTCAATGTATTTCTCAAAACAGAGACAGATAACTACGATTTAATGGCTGTATCAAACACTGTGCGTTCGCATAACGAGGCCAGGCATCGTTGGACCACAGAATGTAAAAACTGAGGAGAATGACGTCCATGTTTAAGAAATCCCCGGTAGCGCTGCTTTGCGCAGGCTTACTGCTTTCCGGTTCGGCTTTAGCAGCCGATTATCAGTTCACCGCTGACAGTAAACCCGCGACGGACACCACCAAAACCAAAAACGAAGCCGTCTATAAACAGCTGGATTTTGCAAATAAAACCGACTTTGAAAACACCGACAAAGGCTTTATCGCGCCGCTGATTAATAACGGCGACATTGATGGCGTTATCGATATCACCGGCATGAACTTTATGCAGAAGAAGGACGCGCCGCCGTCCGTCAACCCAAGCCTCTGGCGTCACGCCCAGTTGGTTAACCGCGGTGGGCTGTACAAAGTCTCCGACCATATCTATCAGATTCGTGGCCAGGACATTGCCAACCTGACCATCATCGAAACCGATACCGGTATCGTGTTGTATGACGTGGAATATTCCACTGACAGCTTCAAACGCTCGATTGAACTGTATGAGAAAGAGCGCGGTAAAAAGCCGCTGAAAGGGGTGATCATATCCCACAGTCATGCTGACCACTTTGGCGGATTTGGCGGCATTTATGCCTCCGGCCTTGCGACGCCTGACGATATTAAAAGCGGTAAAATTCCGTTCCTGGCACCAGAAGGATTCGTTCAGGAAGCGGTTAGCGAGAACGTGATGGCCGGTAATATCATGGCGCGTCGTGCAGGCTATCAGTACGGGAACGTGCTTAAACCGAGTGCCACCGGCAGCATCACTGCCGCGCTGGGCCCGGTACTGGCGAATGGGGCGTCTACGCTGCCGTTGCCAAACAAAACCATCACCAAAGACGGTGAGAAAGTCACCATTGATGGCGTGGAATTTGTCTTCTATCTGACCCCTGGCGCGGAAGCACCAGCGGAAATGGTCATGTATATCCCGCAGTGGAAAGCACTGTCGATGGCAGAAGAAGTTAACCACCTGCAGCACAACATTTACACCCTGCGTGGCGCACAGACGCGTGACGCCAGCCAGTGGGCGTCTTACATCAACTCAGCGATTGCTCGCTGGGGTAACGATGTGGAAGTGCAGTTTGGGCCGCACACCTGGCCGGTATGGGGTAATAACAACGTTGTTGAATACCTGAAAGATCAGCGCGACGCCTACCAGTCCATCTATAACACGACCATCCGTTATGCGAACTATGGCTATCGCCCAGATGACATTGCAGAGAACGCCAAACTGCCTGAGAAAGTGTTCAACAAGTGGGATAACCGTCCGTACTACGGCAACACCCGCAACAACCTGAAATCCACCTATATCAAAAATCTGGGCTGGTTCAGTGGTAACGCGGCCGAACTGGCGAAATACCCGGATGCGGCGCGCGGCGAACGCTATGTGAAAGCGCTGGGCGGTGAGCAGAAAGTGGTTGATCTGGCTCTGCAGAGCTACAAAGAGGGTGACTATCGCTTCACGGCTGACCTGCTGAACAACATTGTTGCCTACAATGACGCCAACAAAGATGCTAACTATCTGATGGCGGATGCGCTGGAGCAGTTGGGCTACCAGGAAGAAACCGCGCTGTACCGCAACCTGTATCTGTCTGCTGCCCACGAACTGCGTATCGGCGGTAGCGTACCGAACAAACTGAGCACCGCATCACCGGAAGTCATTGCCGCGCTGCCACCGGAAATGCTTATCTCGTATATCAGCATGATTTCCGATCAGATTAAGGCTGAAAAGCTGGGTAACCACACCATTGCATTGAACATGGATAACGATAAGTTCGTCCTGGACCTGCACAACGGCGTGCTGAACTACGTGAAGCTGACTGACGATATGCCAGCCCAGAAAACGGACGTCACGGTTAACATCGCGAAAACCGATCTGATCGGCGTAGTGACCGGTAAGGAAAAAATGGACGATCTGCTGAACAACGGTAAAGCCAAAATCGAAGGCGACCGTGAGATCCTCAAGCAAATCGCGTCCACGCTGGATACCAAAATTAAGAACGACATGAACCTGGTGCTGCCGCTGCAAAAGGCAAACCAGATCCAGTAATGTCATCTGGAATAGCAAAAGGGCAGCGAAAGCTGCCCTTTTTTTGTCTGCGATATACCGTGCCCTGAATTACTTCAGCTCGTCGACCATGGTGGTCGCACGGCCAATGTAGTTCGCCGGGGTCATCTCTTTCAGACGGGCTTTCTCGTGTTCCGGCAGAGCCAGACCGTCGATGAACTGTTTCATGCCTTCGGCATCCACGCGCTTACCACGGGTCAGCTCTTTGAGCTTCTCGTAAGGCTTCTCGATGCCGTAGCGACGCATCACGGTCTGAATCGGCTCCGCCAACACTTCCCAGTTGTTGTCCAGCTCTTCCAGCAGACGGTCGCGGTTGACTTCCAGCTTGCTTACACCTTTCAGGGTCGACTGATACGCAATCAGCGCATAGCCCAGGCCGACGCCGAGGTTACGCAGCACGGTGGAGTCGGTGAGGTCACGCTGCCAGCGGGAGACTGGCAGTTTGCTCGCCAGATGTTGCAGCACGGCGTTGGACAGGCCGAGGTTGCCTTCGGAGTTTTCGAAGTCAATCGGGTTCACTTTGTGCGGCATAGTGGACGAACCGATTTCACCGGCGATGGTTTTTTGCTTGAAGTGGTTCAGCGCCACATAGCCCCACACGTCGCGGTCGAAGTCGATCAGGATGGTGTTGAAGCGCGCGACACAGTCGAACAGTTCGGCAATGTAGTCGTGTGGTTCAATCTGAGTGGTGTAAGGGTTCCACTGGATGCCCAGCGACGTCACAAACTCTTCGCTGAACTGGTGCCAGTCCACTTCCGGGTACGCGGCGATGTGGGCGTTATAGTTGCCGACCGCGCCGTTAATTTTGCCGAGGATCTCAACCTGGTTCAGCTGACGATATTGACGCTCCAGACGGTAAGCGACGTTAGCCATCTCTTTACCCATGGTGGATGGCGTCGCAGGCTGACCGTGGGTACGGGAGAGCAGCGGAATATCGCGATACTGCACCGCCAGGTCTTTCACCGCGTCGATGAGCTTGCGCCAGTAAGGCAGCACCACTTCGTCACGGGCGGTTTTCAGCATCAGCGCGTGGGAGAGGTTGTTGATATCTTCAGAGGTGCAGGCGAAGTGAATGAACTCGGACACCGCGTGCAGGGCCGGAACCTCCGCCACTTTCTCTTTCAGGAAGTATTCAACCGCTTTCACGTCGTGATTGGTGGTGCGCTCGATGGTTTTGATTCGCGCGGCGTCTTCTTCGTTAAAATCGGCGATGATTTTATCGAGGAAACCGTTTGCGTCGACAGCAAAAGCTGGAACTTCCTTGACAGCTGTGTGCGCGGCCAACTTTTGCAGCCAACGAACTTCAACCTGCACACGGAATTTCAGCAAACCAAATTCGCTGAAAATGCCGCGCAGCGCGCTGACTTTATCGCCGTAGCGTCCATCGACAGGGGAAACGGCGGTCAGTGAGGATAATTCCATAGATCACAACTCCGGAGTTATATGAGCAAGAATTTGTTTAGCCTGAGTGGTCAGGCGATTACGGGAAAACATAAGCTGCAGACGTCCACCGCCAACCTGGTGCCACAGCACCGCAGCGCGGATCCCGGCCAGTAAACCAGCGCGAACTTTGGCCTGTACCTGCGGGCTTTGCAGCACGGCAGGGGAGCCCGTCACCTGGATACGTGGGCCCAGCGGGCTGATGACATCGACATAAATCGCCGCCATCGCGCTCAGCAGCGTTTCAGACTGCAAATCAAAATGATCGAGCTGGCGCTGAAGCCCGGCGATGCGATCGCCCAGGGTATCCATTGCGCCTTTCGCGGAAGAGAGCTTACGTTCGAGCACCATCAGGCTTAAGGTGTAGCGCGTCAGCTCAGCGTTGAGGCCCTGACGACTGCTGGCGTTAAGCACGCCGAGCAGCGTTTCCAGACCGAGGCGAAGATTGGCTTCACTGCCACCGAACACACCCAGAGTGGAATCCGGGTTAAGATCGATAACGCTGTTCAGCGCCACGTGTAGCGCATCGTTATCGCAATGACCCTGATGCGCCAGCTGCTGAACCAGGCGGGCAGACTGGCAAATGCCTGCCAGCGCCAGCGTGATATCGTAATAATTCTTCGCCACTCAAAGCTCCTTTCTGTGTGCAGTCTGAGTCTTAAACCGGCAGCGGCAGACGCTGTTCGATAATGCCGCCGCCAAGGCACACTTCACCGCTGTAGAACACAGCGGACTGGCCAGGCGTTACGGCTGAAACAGGCTCGTCAAAGCGAACCTCAATGCGGTCTTCATCCAGTGCGGTAACGGTGCACGGAATGTCTGTCTGGCGATAGCGAGTTTTCACCGTGCAGCGCAGGGTGCCGGTCAGCACTTCGCGATCCACCCAATGGAGCTGTTGGGCAATCAGGCCGACGGACATCAGGCGCGGGTGGTCATGCCCCTGCGCCACCACCAGAATATTATTTTCGACGTCTTTATCGACGGTGTACCACGGCTCTTCGCTGCCGTCTTTGGTGCCGCCGATCCCTAAGCCTTTACGCTGGCCGAGGGTGTGATACATCAGACCCTGGTGCTCACCGATCACGTCGCCGTCAACGGTAACGATTTTGCCCGGCTGAGCAGGCAGGTAGCGACCCAGGAATTCACGGAATTTGCGCTCGCCGATGAAGCAAATACCGGTGGAGTCTTTTTTCTTGGCGGTAATGAGATCGAGCTCTTCCGCAATACGGCGAACTTCAGGCTTTTCTAACTCACCCACCGGGAACAGGCTTTGTGCGATTTGTTCATGGCTCAGGGTATAGAGGAAATAGCTCTGGTCTTTATTGCTGTCGAGGCCGCGCAGGAGCTGGCTCTTGCCGTTCACGTCGGCGCGGCGCACGTAGTGACCGGTGGCGATGAAATCGGCACCTAAATCTTCAGCCGCGAACTCGAGGAAGGCTTTGAATTTGATCTCTTTGTTGCACAGAATATCCGGGTTTGGCGTGCGGCCAGCTTTGTACTCTTCGAGGAACAGCTCAAAGACGTTATCCCAGTATTCTGCGGCAAAGTTGACGGTGTGTAGCTCAATGCCGAGTTTGTCACACACGGCCTGCGCATCTGCCAGATCGGCAGCGGCAGTACAATATTCCTCGCCGTCGTCCTCTTCCCAGTTCTTCATGAACAGGCCTTCTACCTTATAACCTTGCTGTTGCAGCAGGTAAGCAGAAACGGAGGAATCGACACCGCCGGACATGCCGACGATCACTTTTTTTGGGCTTTCTGACATTGGAATACTCACGACATTGAACTTCAAGGCGGCATATTCTATCACGCAGCCCCGGTGTTGACACCCTTTGTGAATGGCCAGTTAAATTCGCCAATGATTTCCAGCGGCAGGCGTTGTCCGCTCTGCCAGCAGCGGATGCTTTCCGCCACCAATGGCGAACGTAAATGACAGGCGGTGAGGATCTCTTCCGCGCTCAGCCACAGGCAGCGGTCGATGTCGTCATCGTGCGGTTCGGTGGCGCAAATAGTGTCGAGCTCAATGGCAAACAGAAAGCGCAGGAATGGCGTATTGTCCGGGGCAATCCATTGATGAACGCGAATCAAATGCTGCGGTGTGGCGCGAATGCCGGTCTCTTCCCATAGTTCGCGCTCAGCGGCCTGAACCAGGGTTTCATCCGCTTCCAGATGCCCGGCAGGCTGGTTCCACGTGGCTTTGCCGTTAACGGTTTCTTCGACAATCAGAAACTTACCTTTGGCGTGAACGACGCAGGCGACGGTGACGTGGGGTTTAAACATGTGGCTTCCTTTTTCAGGCATCTCGCCACTGGCCGTTAGCGAGATTATCAAGGGTGTAATGGCCCATCGCGTAGCGGATCAGGCGCAGGGTAGGGTAGCCCACATGCGCAGTCATGCGCCGCACCTGACGATTACGCCCTTCGTACAGCGTGACTTTCAGCCAGGTAGTGGGAATGGCTTTGCGTTCACGAATGGGGGGATTGCGCGGCCAGAGCCACTCAGGTTCTTCCACCCGTTCGATGCCCGCAGGCAATGTCGGGCCGTCATTGAGGGTAACACCTTTGCGCAGTGAATCCAGCGCTGTCTCATCCGGCTCGCCTTCCACCTGCACATAGTAGATTTTACCGGTCCGTTTACCCGGCTGGGTGAGCTGCGCCTGAAGCGCGCCATCGTTGGTCAACACCAGCAGGCCTTCGCTATCGCGGTCAAGACGACCCGCGGCATACACGCCCTGAACATCGATAAAATCTTTCAGCGTGCTGCGTCCGGCTTCGTCGGTGAACTGCGGCAAAACATCGTAGGGTTTATTGAACAAAATCACCCGTTTTGGTTGGCTTTCTTTGCGTTGTCTGGAAGCTTGTTGTGAGCTGAATCGCTTAAGGCGGTGATTTCTAAAAGAAGTTTTCGTCATGGTATTTTCAGGCCGGGTCAATTGCCGCATTATAGCCTAATTACGAAGACCTTTCATGGAACCCAACATTCAGGTAGTATCAACTAGCTCATTACAAATCATTAACAAAAAATATTGCTCACACTGATTCGCGTTGCCGGGCAGCAACGTTACCCAGGACACGAAAGGCACGAGCAGTCACCAGAAGCGCTCGAAGGAGAGGTTAATGGAAAGCAAAGTAGTTGTTCCGGCGGAAGGCCAAAAAATCACCCTGCAAAACGGCAAACTGAACGTCCCTCACAACCCGATTATCCCTTTCATTGAAGGTGATGGTATCGGTGTCGACGTGACTCCGCCGATGATCAAAGTGGTGAATGCCGCCGTTGAGAAAGCCTATAAAGGCGAGCGTAAAATTTCCTGGATGGAAATTTACACCGGGGAGAAATCCACCAAATTGTACGGCCAGGACGTCTGGCTGCCGGCTGAGACGCTGGATCTGATTCGTGATTACCGCGTTGCCATCAAAGGCCCGCTGACCACACCCGTCGGTGGCGGTATCCGTTCTCTGAACGTTGCCCTGCGCCAGGAGCTGGACCTGTACGTCTGCCTGCGCCCGGTACGTTACTACCAGGGCACCCCAAGCCCGGTTAAACATCCGGAACTGACCGACATGGTTATCTTCCGTGAAAACTCTGAAGACATCTACGCGGGCATCGAGTGGAAAGCCGACTCTGCCGACGCTGAGAAAGTCATCAAATTCCTGCGTGAAGAGATGGGCGTGAAGAAAATTCGCTTCCCTGAACACTGCGGGATCGGCATCAAGCCGTGCTCCGAAGAAGGCACCAAGCGCCTGGTTCGTGCCGCGATTGAGTACGCTATCACCAACGACCGTGACTCTGTGACCATTGTTCACAAAGGCAACATCATGAAGTTCACCGAAGGCGCTTTCAAAGACTGGGGTTACCAGCTGGCGAAAGAAGAGTTCGGCGGTGAGCTGATCGACGGTGGCCCGTGGCAGAAAATCAAGAACCCGAACACCGGCAAAGAGATCATCATTAAAGATGTGATCGCCGATGCTTTCCTGCAGCAGATCCTGCTGCGTCCGGCTGAATACGACGTTATCGCCTGTATGAACCTGAACGGGGACTACATTTCTGATGCCCTGGCGGCACAGGTTGGCGGTATCGGTATCGCACCAGGCGCGAACATCGGCGACGAATGCGCCCTGTTCGAAGCCACCCACGGCACTGCACCAAAATATGCCGGTCAGGACAAAGTGAACCCAGGTTCCGTTATCCTGTCAGCGGAAATGATGCTCCGTCATATGGAATGGTTCGAAGCCGCAGACCTGATTGTTAAAGGCATGGAAGGCGCAATCGCTGCCAAAACCGTGACCTATGACTTCGAACGTCTGATGGAAGGCGCTAAGCTGCTGAAATGTTCAGAGTTTGGTGACGCGATCATCGCGAACATGTAATCCACTTGCTGGGTTAAACAATAACGGGAGCCAATAGGTTCCCGTTTTTTTTCGGATGATTTTGAGTATCCAGGAGGCTTGCGATTTAGTCGCTTTACCGGTTGCGAAGATTCAGGTGTTCACGTTCAATCTGCTGTGCACCAGAAGGCGATGCTGAAGCCCGACAGTAGCCGCAGTAACCTTCGTCGCGTCTTTTTTACTGTTGCTGCTTCTTGTTGCCCAGAAATGCAAGTTTAGGCCCATTTTGCTACCCTGTAGGAGATCACACCTCCCACAAGGGTCGATAAATGGAAAGTAAAAAATATGAGTGAAACTGAAACAGTCCCAAAGCAGTCAAAAAGCCAGATTAACAAAGCAGTATTCTTCACCTCTGCTTTGTTAATATTCCTTCTTGTCGCATTTGCCGCGATCTTTCCAGACGTTGCCGATAAAAATTTCAAACTTCTACAGCAAAAAATCTTCACCAATGCCAGCTGGTTTTACATCCTGGCCGTCGCGCTAATTTTACTCAGTGTGACGTTTCTGGGATTGTCGCGTTATGGCGATATCAAGCTAGGGCCCGACCATGCGCAGCCTGACTTTAGCTATCATTCCTGGTTTGCCATGTTATTTTCTGCAGGCATGGGCATAGGATTAATGTTCTTTGGTGTGGCTGAGCCGGTGATGCACTATTTGTCGCCGCCGGTCGGTACACCCGAAACTGTTGCCGCAGCCAAAGAAGCGATGCGCTTGACGTTCTTCCACTGGGGGCTCCACGCCTGGGCTATATATGCCATAGTTGCGCTGATTCTGGCTTTTTTCAGCTATCGTCACGGTCTCCCGTTGACTCTTCGTTCGGCGCTTTATCCCATCATCGGGGATAAAATCTACGGCCCGATAGGCCATGCCGTGGATATCTTCGCCGTTATTGGTACGGTTTTTGGCGTCGCAACATCGTTGGGTTACGGTGTGCTGCAGGTTAATGCCGGGCTTAACCACCTGTTTGGTGTGCCTATCAATGCAACTGTGCAGGTCATACTTATCGTCGTTATTACCGGGTTGGCGACCATTTCAGTGGTCTCCGGCCTGGATAAAGGTATACGTATTCTCTCTGAGCTCAACCTTGGACTGGCGGTTATTCTTCTTGTTCTGGTTATGCTGTTGGGCCCCACGGTATTGCTTCTTAAATCCTTTGTGGAAAATACCGGCGGCTATCTTTCGGAATTAGTGAGCAAAACGTTCAATCTCTACGCTTACGAACCTAAATCAAGTAACTGGCTAGGTGGCTGGACATTATTGTACTGGGGGTGGTGGTTATCATGGTCTCCGTTTGTCGGCATGTTTATCGCCCGTGTTTCCCGCGGAAGAACAATTCGTGAATTTGTAACGGGAGTATTATTTGTTCCAGCAGGCTTCACGTTGTTGTGGATGACCGTTTTTGGTAACAGTGCCATTAATCTCATTATGAATCAGGGAGCAACTGACCTCGCAAATACCGTCCAACAGGATGTGGCCCTGGCTCTGTTTAATTTTCTTGAGCATTTCCCGTTCTCTTCAATATTGTCGTTTATTGCCATGGCGATGGTTATTGTCTTCTTTGTCACCTCCGCTGACTCCGGAGCAATGGTTGTTGACACCTTAGCCTCTGGTGGTGAGGCGAATACGCCTGTCTGGCAGCGTATATTTTGGGCATCATTGATGGGCGTTGTCGCCATAGCCTTACTTCTGGCGGGAGGGCTGAGTGCGCTACAAACTGTCACTATCGCCAGCGCGCTACCGTTCTCAGTGATCCTGCTCATCTCTATATATGGACTTCTGAAGGCGCTTCGCCGCGATTTAACCAAGCGTGAAAGTCTGAGCATGGCAACGATTGCTCCCACTGCGGCGCGTAATCCCATTCCATGGCAGCGTCGGCTGCGTAAAATTGCCTACCTGCCAAAACGCTCGCTCGTAAAACGTTTCATGGATGATGTGATTAAACCTGCTATGTCCCTGGTTCAGGAGGAACTGAATAAGCAGGGCACGTTAAGCCACATTGGTGATGAATCAGATGATCGAATTCGTTTTGAGGTGGATTTAGGCAATGAGCTCAACTTCATCTATGAAGTGAGACTCCGTGGCTATAACTCGCCTACGTTCGCCCTGGCGGCGATGGACGCTGATGAGCAACAGGCTGAGCAACATCGTTACTACAGAGCTGAAGTTTATCTCAAAGAGGGTGGACAAGATTATGATGTGATGGGCTGGAATCAGGAGCAGCTAATCAACGATATACTCGATCAGTATGAGAAACATCTTCACTTCCTGCATCTGGTCCGCTAGTCCAGTGATGTGCCGCCCTTGTGGCGGCATTTTTTTGTCATTAATAAGTGATGATAAGGGGTTTATTATGAATTCGCGCAGGAAGTGGATATTGGCGAAGGTTTTTAAAAAACGCAGGTCTGAGCAACAACCTTATTCGCCATTGCAGCGGTCTTTACTGCTCAAATGGTTCCCGTTTTTATACATAGTATTCATACTGTTATCTAAACTACTTATCCATAAACCGCCTTTCTGGTGATTTATTTAGACATTTCCGACTATTCATCATAAATATATTATTCAGAATGTATACATGCCTTTGTTGTATTTTATTGCTTACTGATATTCCCAGTGAATAGATAATCATTGTTGATCTGAAAAGTAAAAATAGAATGGTTATTTATTGAGGATAGGTTCAAAATAGCGCTGCACTCATCGTCAATGTGGCATGATATCCTGTTTTTCAATGGCGTTGAGTGTTCAAGCCGTGCTGGGTGCAGGAATGAACCAATGATTGATAGCACTTAGCGTGCCCACTCTCGTGGGTTTTCTGGATGTTAAATTCGATAGGCTATCATCTTAAAAGGGATTTTTATGCAAAACATAGTTAAACAAATCATAGCATTTTCTTTTATTGCAACATCAGTCTCCAGCTTTGCACAGGTATATTCGGGATATCCTGATATCCCGGTAAAAGCAGTGGGCTTCGCATCTGAGGTGGTGTTATATAAAGTGGGTACTGATAAAGTAATATCACCTCAGAACGATCCGGCCCGGGCGCTGGGTGAACCTGACCAGCTAACGGTTTCTTTGGGGGGAGGGGGAACCTTGGTTCTCTCTACTGGAGATTTAACACTGTTTACAGGCGGAACAAATGCTCCAGATTTCTATGTCTATGAGCATAATGTTGTTGAACATTGGGACACCTATGTTTCAAAAGACAATATCACGTGGAAAAAAATAGCCCCTGTATCAACCCAATCGAATAGTACTGGTAGTGTGTATGGTTATGATCTGGATTCACTTGGTGCTGGCACTAATGGCTATCCCTACATCAAAATGATAGACACCAGCTTTGACGCATCATCTGCTTCATCAGGTACGGATATTGACGCAGTAGTCTTAACAACCGCGAAGTTTTCAGGCAGTGGTAAGGTTATTGATACCGATTCCCGCAATGGTATAGTTTATAACTTGGAAAAAAGCGTAAAAACAGGTGCTGTTGTTGTTAAGAAAATCAGTAAGGATGGACATGTCGATTATATACCTTTCTCAACTGACGATGGTCTGGAACCCATAGCTTTGTCAGTACAAGGCGATTTTAACTGTAATGACGAGAAAGATATCAACGTTCTCGTTACCCGCAAAGTTGATAATGTTTCTTTGAATATTATCAAAGACCAGCAGGGCAATACTATTACAACGGTCGACAACTCTGTTAAAAAATAACCAGTAATAAATTTTCAAGGCCCACTGCGGTGGGCTTTAGTGTGTCCAGTTCTCATTGCCCTAGTATCTCGATTTATCACCAATTCTCAATGTCACAGTGCGAGTCATTTGAATCGCTCCTTATTTGGCAACGCGAATATGTACTCTTCAAGTTCCCATGTAAAGTCAACATAGACGTAGGATCTATGTTGACTTTTAGGTGCTTCAGTCTGTAGTCGTTTCGCCAGGCATTGACTTCAACGCCTCAAAATCAATTTCAGAATCGGATGTTTCAAGTAACTGAGTCAACATGAGCAGTTCATTGAATTCATTCAATAATAATTCGGCATCGCTTTTCAAAGGGGTATCAGCGGCATCCAGTGCGGCATTAATGGCTTTCCTCACGTTTTCCAGCATTTCGTTCATACCGCCATTTTTACCCACGGTCAGTAATAATGCTCCTATCAGAAGAGACTGTGCCTCTACTTTGGCCGCAAGCTGCTTGGCTTCAGCATCCATTTTGGAAATTTTGGCAATCACACCGAGTATCAAGTTTTTCATAATGGCCCCCTGTTTTTTTTGCGAGATTACCCCCTTAATAAATTAAGGGCGAGGTTTATTTTATGAACACAAAAATCGCCTAACCTGACCGTCAGGTTATTGCTTCACCCACACAAGCTTATCGACCTGGAAGCCCAGGCGGCGTGCGGTGTCCAGGTAATCCTGTTTTACTGCATCCGGCAGAGTCGGTGTCCGGGACAGGAGCCACAGATAATCGCGATTAGGGCCACTCACCAGCGCGTACTGATAATTATCGTCGAGCTTGAAAACGTTATAACCCCCGTAGAAGGGGCCAAAGAACGAGACCTTCAGTGCGGCGGTGGTCGGCGCGCCGGTAAACAAAGCTTTGCCTTCGCTCTCCTTCCACGCTTTTTTCTCCGGGTCGTAACCGCGATTGAGCACGCTAATGCTGCCATCGCTGCGCTTACCGTAGGTGGCGGTCACCTGTTCAAGCCCACGCTCGAAGCGGTTTTCCAGACGTGCAACTTCGTACCATTTGCCAAGATAGCGGCTGGCGTCAAAGTCGGTTATTGGCTGAACGCCTTTAGGAGGGGTAGGGGATTTACAGGCAACCAGGGTTAGTGCAATAGCGACACCGGTCACAACAGGCCATAGCTTCATGAGAACTCCTTTCATCTGGGCAGTTGGAAATAAAGTGTAGTGCAAACATTCCGCTCTTCATTCAGACCGCCATTATTCGTAGTATATTGAGAGTATTCTTTGTTATCAGGTGTCTGACATGTCTTACTCCATCGGTGAATTTGCCCGGCTTTGCGGGATTAACGCGACCACGCTCCGTGCCTGGCAGCGACGTTACGGTCTGCTGAAACCGCTGCGCACCGATGGCGGCCATCGCCTGTACAGCGATGACGATGTCCAACAGGCGCTCAAAATCCTCGACTGGGTGAGGAAAGGGGTTCCCGTCAGCCAGGTGAAACCGCTGCTGGCACGTCCAGAGGCGGGTCGAACGAACAACTGGCTCACCTTGCAGGAGAGCATGCTGCAACGGCTGAAAGAAGGAAAAATAGAATCCCTGCGCCAGCTGATTTACGACTCAGGCCGTGAATATCCGCGCCCGGAACTGGTCACCGAAGTGCTACGTCCGCTGCGCAG
The DNA here is from genome assembly GCF_043558715.1 of Scandinavium sp. M-37. Lineage (NCBI taxonomy): Bacteria > Pseudomonadati > Pseudomonadota > Gammaproteobacteria > Enterobacterales > Enterobacteriaceae > Scandinavium > Scandinavium sp. M-37. Next base: position 48,768 of record NZ_JBIGIN010000008.1, on the reverse strand, counting down.
CCAGGTTTCGGCCACCATTCCGGCGATGATGACCCTGCGCGAAATCCTCGACGGGATCATCATCTCCTACACCTCGTTTTGCCTTGAAGGTGACAAAAAAGCGCCTGGCGATAATTACCTGATTACCGGCTGGCATCTGACAGACCCCTGTGAGATCTGGCTCGAAGCGCTCAAACGCACCGGCCAGGGGCATCGCATCGATGTGCTGCCGATCCCGCCCGCCAGCCTGGCGCCGGAAATCTTCCCGCAACGCAAATGGCTGCTGGTCAGTACCGGCAAACTGACGGCTGCGCGCCAAAGGCAGATTGACCTTTGGCAGCCGCAGGTCGCTTCCCTCGAGATTATCTCCCTCTAGAGTCGTTGCCATCTCACTGAAAATATTGAGCTATTAAAAATAGCACATTCAAAACTTGGACAAATTATCGTTATTGTATAAGTTTAATTATACGATTACATCACGTTGTTCAGGTTTAGGGTGAGAGTCATGAGTGCAATGCCATCCGTTATCAATCGATTTATTGATTATTACGCCGAGCTGGATAACCAACCGCCCTCGGCGCTGGCGGAGCTTTACGACGCTCAGGCCGCGCTTATCGATCCGTTTGGCGAGCATCGCGGATTGTTTGCCATCCAGCGATACTTCACCCATCTGTTGGCCAACGTTGAGCACTGCCGCTTTGTGATTGATGCGCCGGTTTGCGACGGTCATCGTTTTGCCCTGACCTGGACGATGAACTGGTCGCATCCACGTATTGCCGGCGGTGAAACGCTGACCCTGCCAGGATGCTCAATGGTGGAAGTCGGTAACGACCGGGTCGTCCTCCAGCGCGATTACTACGATGCGGGCGAGATGATTTACGAACACCTGCCGCTGTTGGGGTGGGCGGTTCGCAGTGTCAAAAGGAGAGTGCGCTCATGATGACTGTCCTCATCACCGGCGCAAGCTCCGGCATTGGGGCCGGGCTCGCCAAATCCTGGGCTGATGACGGCTACCACGTCATCGCCTGTGGGCGAGACCCGGCCCGGCTTGAAGCCCTGCATCAATACAGTCCCAATATCTCGATTCGCCTGTTCGATATGACAGACAGGGACGCCTGTCGCCAGGCGCTGGCAGACTGTTCACCTGGCCTGGTTATCCTCTGTGCCGGCACCTGCGAATATCTTGATAACGGCGTGGTCGATGCCGCGCTGGTGGAGCGGGTGATGACCACTAATTTCCTCGGACCGGTAAACTGCCTGGCGGTGCTTGGGCCGCAGCTGGTCTCGGGTAATCGCGTGGTGCTGGTCAGTTCAATGGCGCATTGGCTGCACTTTCCGCGAGCGGAAGCGTATGGCGCCTCCAAAGCCGCCCTGACCTGGTTTGCCGAAACTCTACGTCTGGACTGGGAACCGAAAGGGATTGCCGTCACGGTGGTGTCGCCGGGCTTTGTCGATACCCCGCTGACCCGTAAAAATGATTTTGCGATGCCGGGTCAGGTGAGCGTTGAGCAGGCCGTGACCGCTATCCGGCGTGGTCTGGCGAAAGGAAAGAACCACATCGCCTTCCCGACAGGATTCAGCCTTATCCTGCGTCTGATGGCAGGCCTTCCGGCGTTTTTACAACGCGCGTTACTGCGCAGGATGGTGCGCTCATGAAAATCGCCATTATCGGCAGCGGCATCGCCGGGCTGACCTGCGCCTGGCGGCTGGCAGGGCATCATCAGGTGACGTTGTTCGAAGCCGAACCCACCGCAGGTGGACATACCGCTACCGTAGATGTCACCACCCCTCTGGGCACCTATGCCATAGATACCGGGTTTATCGTTTACAACGACCGCACCTATCCGCGTTTTATGGGATTGCTGAGCGAACTGGGCATTAGCGGGCAAAAAACGCAGATGAGCTTCTCCGTGCATAATCCGCAAAGTGGCCTGGAGTACAACGGTCATACCCTGACGTCGCTGTTCGCGCAGCGTCGCAATCTGGTGAATCCGTCATTCTGGGGGCTACTGAAAGAGGTCGTGCGCTTCAACCGCCTGGCAAAACAGGCCCTGAACGACGTCGATGCCAACGACACGCTGCAAACCTTCCTCGAGCAGCACCGCTTTAGCCCCTTTTTCGCACGCCATTATATTCTGCCGATGGGGGCCGCTATCTGGTCATCGTCGCTCCAGGAGATGCGCCGTTTTCCGCTGCCGCTGTTTTTGCGCTTCTTTGAGCATCACGGACTGCTGGATATCACCCAACGTCCGCAGTGGTACGTCGTGCCCGGTGGTTCGCGGGAATATATCCGCGCGATGCTGGCGAAGCTGGGCGATCGTCTGAGCCTGCATCTCAACGCCCCGGTGCAGCAGGTGATTCGCTTCGACGGCGGGGTAAAAATAGAACTTGAAAACGCAAGCCATACCTTCGACCAGGTTATATTTGCCTGCCACTCCGCGCAGGCATTAGCCATGCTGGCCGACCCTACGCAGGCCGAAACGGAAGTGCTCGGGGATATTGGCTGGCAGCGTAACGAGGTGGTCTTACACAGCGACCCACGCTGGCTGCCGGTGCGCCAGCGCGCCTGGGCCAGCTGGAACTATCGTCTGAGCGACCAGGATCAGGCCAGCGCCTGCGTCACCTACAACATGAATATTTTGCAAGGGCTACCCGAGGGGAGCCCGTTGTTCTGCGTCACGTTGAACCCGGATACCCCGGTCGACGCGCGCTACGTCTGGAAGCGCTTCGTGTATCAACATCCGCTCTTTAACCCCAAAAGCTGGCGCGCGCAGGCCCGTCGGCAAGAAATAAACGGCCATCAGCGGAGCTGGTTTTGCGGCGCCTACTGGTACAACGGTTTTCATGAGGATGGGGTGCGCAGCGCACTGGATGTGGTGCACGGGATTGCCGCCGGAGAGGGCAAATAAGATGAACAGCTGCCTGTATCAGGGCGTGTTACGCCATCGCCGCCTCCAGCCGACACCCCATCAGTTTCGCTACAACCTGTTTATGGCCTGGCTCGACCTGGATGAGCTGGAGGTGCTGTCGTCCGTGGGCATTCGCCGCAACCGCCTCGCCGCTGCTGCCTTCCACGATGCGGATTATCCGCTGGGCACGCCGCTGAAAGCAAACGTCCTCGACCGGCTGCAATCGCTGACCGGCGAGCGTCCGCTGGGGCAGGTGATGCTCTTGACCCAGCTGCGGTATTTCGGCTTTCACTTTAACCCGGTCAACTTTTATTACTGCTATGACCGGACCAATACCCTGCGCTGGGTGCTGGCCGAGGTACGCAACACCCCGTGGAACGAACGCCATTACTATGCCATCGATGGCCAGGCCCCGAGGCCGATGGAAAAAGCGTTTCACGTTTCGCCTTTTAACCCGATGGACATGGTGTATCACTGGCGATTCAACGCCCCTGGCAAAACGCTGCATATGCATATCGAAAACCATCAGGCGGCGAAAGTGTTTGATGCCACGCTGTTGCTGAACCGCGAGCCCCTGACGCGAAAAAATCTGTCGTCGCTGTTGCGCCGTCTGCCACTGATGACGTTGAAAACCCTGTTTGCTATCTACTGGCAGGCGCTGCGGCTGTGGCTCAAACGCGTGCCGATCCATAACCACCCCGTTAGCAGGAGTGAACGCTCATGACCGATCCCGTCTTTGCGCTTGAGCGCGATATCCCGCGCAACGTCCGTGTCGCACGCTGGCTGCTGTTTCGCCTGCTGAGTGGGATTCGGCACGGCTCGCTCACCGTTTATGAAGGAACCCAGGCAACGCATTTTGGCGATGCGTCCGCAAGCCTGCGTGCCGACGTGCAGATCCTGACGCCGGGCGTTTACTGGCGAGTGCTAACCGGCGGGAGTCTTGCTGCGGCAGACGCCTGGATAGACGGGGAGTGGGATACCCATCAACTTACAGCGCTGTTGCAGATCCTGGCGTTGAATGGCCGGGTGCTGGGGCGACTGGAAAGCGGCTTCCGCCTACTGGGCAAACCCGTCGAGCGGCTGCGGCACTGGACCCGGCGTAACTCTCGTGACCAGGCGCGGCAAAACATCGCTGCGCATTATGACCTCGGGAACGCGTTTTACTCGCACTTCCTTGATGAAGACCTGCTGTACTCCAGCGCGCTGTTTACCGCCGACGAACAGGCGCTAAACCAGGCGCAGCAGGCAAAAATGGCACGTTTGTGCGAGCAGTTGGCGCTGACGGCGGACGATCATTTGCTGGAGATCGGCACCGGATGGGGCGCGATGGCGGAATATGCCGCCCGGCACTATGGCTGTCGCGTCACCACCACTACGCTGTCGCAGGAGCAGTACACCTGGGCCACAGCCCGGATTGCCCGCGCGGGGTTACAGGATAAGGTGCAGGTGCTGCTGTGCGACTATCGCGATCTGACTGGAGAATTCGACAAACTGGTGTCGGTCGAGATGATAGAAGCGGTGGGGCAACGCTACCTGCCAACGTTCTTCCGCACCTGCCAGGCCCGGCTACGTCCGGGGGGCAGAATGGCGATTCAGGCGATTACCATTCAGGACCAGCGTTATCGGGACTACAGCAAAAGCGTCGATTTTATCCAGCGCTATATCTTCCCCGGTGGTTTTTTACCGAGTATCACCGCGATGAGCGAGCTGATGACCCGCCATACCGATTTTGTGGTACGTAATCTGTTTGATATGGGGCCCGATTATGCCCGCACCCTGGCACACTGGCGGCAACGTTTTGTTCAGGCCTGGCAAGAGATTGAACAACTGGGCTTTGATGACCGCTTCCGTCGCATGTGGCTCTACTACTTTGGCTATTGTGAAGCCGGGTTTAATGCCCGGACCATAAGCGTGGTGCAGCTTACGGCGGAGCGCGTATGAAACAGTATGTGCAGGTTTTTTTGATGGCGGTGGCGTTTGATTTTTATTGGGCGCTGGTGGTGCTGTTTCGCGAGCGTGGGCTGTTTCTGTGGCTCGGTCTTGCGATCCTGGCGTACCTCATGCTGTCGCCTGCACACCGAGTTTATGCCCTGCTGTTGGCAGTCGCGGGCTGTGCGCTGGATGCCTTCTGGGCACTGACAAAGCTTATCGATTTTACCGGCGGGCCCTTGTTGCCGTTGTGGATGGTGGCGCTGTGGCTGATGTTTGCCACCGTCTGGACCGCGCTTAGCAGCACCTCAACCCTTCCCGGGTGGATCCTCGCGCTGCTGGCAACCTGCGGTGGGCCGGTGGCATATGTGTTGGGTGAACGTCTGGGTGCGATCGCTTTTCTACAACCGACTTTTATTGTCGTCAGTTGGATGGTGCCGGGCTGGCTGGTACTGATGCTATTTTTCCACATTTTGATGGGGAAACGACCATGAGAAGCGCGTTACTGATGCTGCTGTGGCTGGCAGTCATCCCTCAGTACAGTCATGCTGCCGACTGGTTAAGTTGGCGCAAAGTGGGCGATGCGACGCTGACGTGGGGGCCATTTACCGTCTATACATCCCAGCTGCGTACGCCCGACGGGCGATACGACGGCCCGGCGCAGAACCAGGCGCTGATCATTACTTACCAGCGTGATATCGACCGGGAGGAACTGGTCGATGCCACCCGCGAGCAGTGGCAGGCGCTGGGCATTCTTAAGCAGGAACCGCAGAGTGACGCCTGGCTGAGTATGCTGCAATCCCTCTGGCCCGACGTGACGCCGGGGGCGCAGTTGGCCTTTGTCCTTACCGGCCAGCAAGGTCAGTTTTGGTATCGCGCGTCGGCGGCGCAAAAAGCCTTCACTCCCTTGGGGGCGCGCCAGTCGGAAGCCTTCAGCCAACGCTTCCTGGCGATTTGGCTCGATCCCCGCACCCAATATCCTGAACTGCGTCAGCAGCTGATCGGAGGTGGCAAATGAAACGTATTCTGATACTGGCCCTGGGGCTGATGATGCTTCTGGCAGGCTGCAGTACGGACGTCAATGAATACCAGGCTCAACAGCCGCCGCTGGACATCTTCCGTTATTTCCAGGGCAACACCGAGGCGTGGGGCATGGTGCAGGACCGCAGCGGAAAACAGCTGCGTCGTTTCCACGTCGAGATTACCGGCGATGTTAAAGGCGACACCCTGACGCTCAATGAACATTTTGTCTATGACGATGGCGAGAAACAGCAACGGGTGTGGCACATCCGCCGCGTCGGGGCCGACAGCTACGAAGGCACCGCAGGCGACATCGATGGTGTCGCCACCGGGCGGGCGGCGGGTAATGCCTTTAACTGGCGATACAGCATGAATGTGACAGCGAAAGGCAGCACCTGGCTGTTGCACTTCGATGACTGGATGTATCTGCAAGACGGCACCCATCTTTTTAATAAAACCGAGATGAAGAAATTCGGAGTGACCGTTGCAACCGTCACGTTGTTCTTCACCCGCAAAGCGCAGTAGAGAGAGGATAACGCCATGAACACTCAACCCGTCATTGGGATCAGCGGATGTTTAACCGGCTCGGCCGTGCGATTTGACGGCGGCCATAAACGAATGGGCTTTGTGATGGATAGTCTGGCGCAATGGGTGACCTTTAAGCCCATTTGTCCGGAGATGGCGATGGGCCTGCCTGTTCCCCGTCCGGCGCTGCGGCTGGTGCAAACGACGGCCGGGGATATCCGTATGCGCTTTAGCCATGCCCCGCACGACGATGTGACGGAGAAAATGACGGAATTCACCGCCGATTATCTGCCACGATTGGGCGACCTGTCGGGCTTTATCGTCTGCGCCAAATCCCCGAGCTGCGGAATGGAACGCGTGCGCTTGTACGATGAAAAAGGCAATCGCGGCCGCAAAGAAGGAGTGGGGGTCTTTACCCGGGCCTTACTGGAGACATATCCGTGGCTCCCGGTGGAAGAAGATGGTCGCTTGCACGATCCCGTGCTGCGGGAAAACTTTGTCGAGCGGGTGTTTGCCCTGCATGAACTCAATACCCTGCGCGCCAACGGCCTCAACCGCCATGCGCTACTGGATTTTCATAGCCGCTACAAGCTTCAATTGCTGGCGCATCATCAGCCGGGCTACCGTGAGATTGGCCCCTTCGTCGCTTCGCTACACGAATGGCAAGACCTGGACGCATTCTTCGTGGTCTATCGCGAGAAACTGATGACTATCCTGAAGAAGCCCGCCTCCCGCAAAAACCACACCAACGTGCTGATGCACATTCAGGGCTATTTCCGTGAGCAGCTGAATACGCGTCAGCGCGGCGAACTACGCGATGTAATCCTCGGCTACCGTGAAGGGCAACTGCCGATCCTGGCCCCGCTGACGTTGCTAAAACATTATCTGGCTGAATATCCGGACCGTTATCTGCAAACGCAGAATTACTTTGCCCCGTATCCGGAAAACTTATGTCTGAGGCTGATGGTGAACTGAATAAAGCGATGTTATTCGTCGACCATCCACATGTCGGCTTCCTCGAACATTTCCTGCACGGCACGACTGATCTGCTCTTTTTCGTGCTTAGTGGCGTCGGTGTTGATCGCGGGCAGGGTCATCATCGGCTTAACCCGCACTTCTGCTTCCGGGAAAATGTGATGAACACGGCGGGTGAGTTCATTGAGGATTTTCTCTCTTGCTGCGGGTAAACCTTCCACATTGCGTTTGTCATAGATGAGTTCGACGAACATGACTGCTTCCTTTGTACGGATTAGGCGTGCAGTTTTATACTGTATGAATACTCAGTGTCAAGCGGGGCCTGCACATGTTCAGCGCAGGCATGTTCTGATAAGGCGTTTGCCAACGTCCGGTAGCATTAATGTCTTAGAGGAAATAAACAGGGGATGGCAGAATCTTGAGTACTTTCCTAATGACTATAAGATAATCTCATGAAAAAAAGTGCATTCATCGCAATCAGTTTTCTGTTTCTTGCCAGCCAGTCCAGTTTTGCAGGCACCAAGACCTTAGTTGAGTATGGCGTGGTTCAGAGGAGCCAGGTAATGACCGAGGCCAACGGGCAATATCATCCTCTGCGCACCGTGGCGGCAGGGGCGTTAGGCGGCGTGATTGGCCACCAGTTCGGTAACGGGAAAGGCAAAACGGCGATGACCGTTGCGGGCGCTGCCGTTGGGGCTGGGGCTTCTCGCTATCATCAGAGTACTCAGCAGGCACCGCAGAAAGTTGATTTACTGATCAAAACGGATTCCGGCGCAACCATTGATGTGGTGCAGAATTACAACGGTAGTATCGTCTTTAACCCAGGTGATAAGGTTCGGATCCTGACCAAAGGCTCGGATACCACCGTCGATAAATCGCTGTAATGATAGCGGGCAGGACACAACAAAAACGGGAACCGTAAGGGTTCCCGTTTTTGTTTCGCTCGCGGATGCATTGAACTCGAGGTTCAGGCCGCTGGCGTTGATGTTACCTGGCAGAAAGCTGCGATGCGGAAAAGAGCGTCCCGCAATAGGGGCAAAGCAAAGGGCTATTTTTTTTGATTCTGGATGGACTGTGCATGGATTGTTTTGCACATTTAGGGCAAGAACACTCTGCGGGTTGGGAAGGGCGAAGTTGACGATTTTTACGTTCAGCCATGTGTATTCCTTTTATGTTGGCGCAAAACAATACCTCAATAGCCCCGGAAAAGCCCTCATTCATTTTTTTATTTTTAACATTGCGGATTTTTCCGTGCGCTGACAAATCTTTCTGAGATACCCCTTGCGTTGAAAAGTTAATCATGCGTTAATGGCTCATCGGTTTGAACATACACGTTATCTGAAACAGTTCTCTTAAGTCGTTCTCATCATTTTCTCTCCTTGATGTCTCTTCTTCAGTTTTCTAAGCTTCCAGCATCGTTTCTTAGCATTAACAGTTTATTCAGACCAAAATGGCCTGCGGGCGAAATAAAAATAAAAGGTAAAATGATATGTCTAATCAAATGACTGGTTTAGTAAAGTGGTTTAACGCTGAAAAAGGTTTCGGCTTTATCACCCCTAAAGACGGTAGCAAAGATGTCTTCGTACATTTCTCTGCTATCCAGAGCAATGATTTCCGTACTCTGTATGAAAATCAAGAAGTTGAATTCTCCGTTGAAGCAGGTCCTAAAGGTCCTTCCGCTGTCAACGTGGTACCACGCTGAGGGCTTGATTATTACTGATTCAATCCACTTCCGTTGCCCATGTTGCCACGGTTCACAATATCGGACTTCATCGTTCGATGTGACTGAGAAAAATCCGTTTGGCGCAAAATGTATATTTTGCAAATCGGCAATGACGACGTTCGATAATGTATTTACCTGGCATCGACCTGCCTCTGTTTCTGCTGAAATCAGAAAGTAATAGCACCGTCGTTAACAGTAAAATCTATTTTTGGAAAGGCGACGTCAGGTTGCCGCAGACAGAGAACGTGCTGCAGAAGATATTCTCAAAGCAGCGAAAAAGTATCTGTAAATCTGCTTCTCCAAATAACCGCCCCTCTGGGCGGTTTTTTTATGCCTGTTATTCGTCGCGAAATCCGCAAAGAGCGCCACAAAAAGGCAGTCAGGCTGAATTTTTGTGCAAGAAAAGAACAGATACAAAATCGCCATAAAAACAGATATCCGTCAGGTTATTTTAATGTTAAAAATGCGCCGGAAATCCCATCAGAGAAGTCTGTAATGCAGCTGGAACGATTTAAAACGAAAAACGGTAAACGCTTTATTCTGGCGGTGATGGTCATCTTTGCGATTGCCTTGACGCTGGTCGGGCAGGCGACGTTTGGTGGGGTAGTGCAGGAGTACGATTTACCGTATGACGCGTGGTCAACGTCGATGTTTATCATGCAGGGCGCGATGGTATTGGTTTACAGCACCGTCTTCACGTTGCTGTGTTCAATCCCACTAGGATTTATATTGCTGGAGCCAGAACGCGATAAGTAAAGCGTTGGGTCGTCAGGTCGCAACCCCGGCGCGCTGACGGGCTTTCTTATCGATATACATCGCGGCGTCTGCGGCCTGAATAGCGCTTTCAGCGTCCATCTCCTGTGGGCAGACGTCGATGGCGCCAATGCTGGCACCCGGATAGTGAATACTGTGGTTGCAAAGCTGATAGTGGCCGCCAATTTGACGGCGCAGCAGCTCAATAAAAGGCAGTTTCTGCCCGCTGGAGCTAATTTCACAGGCGACCAGGAACTCATCTCCGCCGAGACGACCGACGATATCGGCATCGCTCATCACTGACGTCAGCCGATGGCCGACCTGAATCAAGAAATCATCTCCCGCCTGATGCCCATGAATATCGTTAATCTCTTTAAAATCGTCGAGATCGATAAACGCCACCAGCACCCGGGTTTGATTGCGGCGTACGCGTTCAAACAGCGCATCCAGAAGTTCATACACTGCCCGGCGATTGGCGAGGCCCGTCAGCGCATCGGTATAGGAATGCGCGACCAGGGCCGCATTAGCTTCGCGCAGCTGCATCACTAAAGACTCTTTCTCGATATAACGCGCAATCAGGCTCGCGAACAGATGCAATACGTGTTCGCTGTTGAGGCTATAGCTGTGCGTATCGCGGCTGGCAGCGCAAAGCGTGCCATACAGTGAACCATCGGCAAGGTGAACCGGGGTGGTGAAGAAGGTATTGATGCCGAGAGACTGAGCGGCCTGGCACTCCTGCCAGCGGGTGGCCACGTCATTGCTGAAATAGTGTTGCTCTTCGACGGCGCGTTTGCACAGCGTGTCATCCCACGGCACGGAAAACCCTTCGGGGATCTGCATTTGGCTGCTGTTACGGGCATAAACAATATGCTGCAGGCGGGTGGCATTGTCGATTTTAGTCAGATACGTCGATTCCATATGCGTGACCAGTTCCAGCATTTCGAGCAGCTGGCGCACCAAACTTTCGAGCGTTTGTTCGGTGGCGAGGGTTTGTGAGACGCGGGCAAGAATAATATCTGACATGACCTGGAAGCTCCCGTGCAATAACGGCTACGGCTGCACGCTATGCTGAAAATATCGACTATCTAACAATAGTAAAACATGAATACATCAAATTTTATACATCGAATGGGCGAGAAAAGACGGATTTTGTAGCAAAAAAAGCCCCGCCGGGGGAGGCGGGGCAAAACTCATTGATTATGGAATGATGTGTTCTCGGGTTAGTTCGAGAACACTCCTAATTTAAGTTGCAAAAGTGCATTTAAAATGAAGAAATAGTGAAGAATAAGGCAATTCAGCCCAATTAAAGGATGCGATATCAATGAAATATGCCGGATTATTACTCCCACTGGTACTGGTAGGTTGCACCGCGGCCAAACAAAACGATGCACCGCCGCCACCGAATATGGGGATGGCCAATCCTGCGGCGGTCTACTGTCAGCAGAAGGGCGGGACGGAAGTACCCGTGCAGAGCCCACAGGGTGTGCGTACCGACTGCAAATTGCCGAATGGCGAAGTGATTGACGAGTGGACGCTGTACCGTCGCGATCATTCTCAGTCGTGACAGCGCGCTGCTCTCCAGGATACAATTAGAGTTAAGATAAATCTTAAAATTGGATAGTGTGAGAGCAGCATGTTTCAGCTTAAACCGGGCACTCTGGCGATGATCATCGCGGCCCGTACCCCCGCAGGTCGTGCCAACATCGGCAAATCGGTTTCACTTTTTGCGCTGTGTCAGCCCGGTGAACGTATTCTCAATCCCGTGAACGGCGTGGTGACAGAGTTACCGCGTGAAGCACAGCGCCCGCTGTGGCTGGTGACCGGGAATATTCAGTCGGTAGACGGTCAGGCCGGATTTGCGTTCGTACGCCCGGAACATCTGATGCCGCTGAATCCGGACATGCTGCCCGCCGATGAGCTTGAAAAGGTGATTGAGTAAACCCGCATCACTTGCTCATTCAGGGGATTGTTCTGCACGCAAAATCCCGGTAGTCTGGTGTTCCTTATGTAGCCCGTAAACTGCACCGCATAAGGAATCCCCTCATGGAACACCCTTCGAACAAAACGACACTGCGAATTGCCCTCGTTGGCGACTTTAATCCCGACGTGATTGCCCATCAGGCGATCCCGCTGGCGATTGACGATGCTGCGGCTGTTCAGGAACTCACCGCCGACTACGACTGGATTGCGACCACGGATATCCGCAGTGCCGACGACCTGGTGGGTTATGACGCCATCTGGCTGGTTCCGGCCAGCCCGTACAAAAATGCAGAAGGGGCGTTGATCGCCATCCGCTACGCGCGTGAAAACAGCCTGCCGTTCCTCGGCACCTGCGGTGGTTTCCAGCATGCGATTATTGAATATGCCCGCAACGTGCTGGGCTGGAGTGATGCCGCGCACGCCGAAACCGACACCGAAGGCCGGATGGTGATTGCGCCGCTGACCTGCTCGCTGGTGGAAAAAACTGACGCCATTGAGCTGCGGGCCAATACGCTGATCGCCAAAGCCTACGGTCGGTTGAGCATTGAAGAGGGGTATCACTGCAACTACGGTATTTCACCGGAGTTTGCGGCAGAACTTGAGTCAGGCGCCCTGCGCGTGACCGGCTGGGATGAGGAAGGTGAGATTCGGGCGGTGGAACTCATCACTCATCCCTTCTTTGTCGGCACGCTGTTCCAGCACGAACGTAATGCCCTGGAGGGTCGCCCGGCGCCGTTGGTTCATGCGTTTTTACGCGCGGCGGCCAACTAAAAAAAGCCCGTATGCGGGCTTACAACGCAAGTGTAGGCCCGGTAAGCGCAGCGCCACCGGGCATTATTCAGTTACTCACCGATCTCCCGGTCACGTCCGGCAAGTCCGCCGAACACCGCCATCATCAGCGAAAGAATAGCCACCGCAATCAACGGAATATGCCAGTCGCCGCTGGCGTCATGAATTTTACCCATCAGCGGTGGCCCACACGCGGCCAGCAGATAACCCACGGATTGCGCCATCCCGGACAGGGCCGCGGCCTGATGCGCTGAACCTGCGCGCAGGCCGATAAACGTCAGTCCCAAAATCATCGTCGCCCCGCAACCAAAGCCGAAAACGAGCGTCCACAAGGTGGCCTGTTGCGGCAACAGCCAGAAGCCCGCGGCGCTGACGGCACACATCAGGGCCACCCCGACGGCAATTCCGCGCTGGTCTTTCAGCTTATGCAGCACCAGGGGAATGAGCAGCCCCGGCACGGCGGTCGCCAGCTGTAATAAGCCGTGCAATGAACCCGCCTGCGCTTCGCTGTAGCCGTGGCTAATCAGAATGGCGGGCAGCCAGCCGATGATCACGTAATACACCAGAGAGTTGATGCCCAGGAACAGCGTCACCTGCCAGGCCAGCGCTGAACGCCAGATGCCCTTGTTGTGCAGACTGCGTGGCCCGGTGATGGTGCCAGACGTAGGGTTGCGCAGCTGCGGCAGCCAGACGATCAGACCGAGCAGCGGGAACACCATCAGCGCTAACAGCGCCCCATGCCAGCCCGCACCGCTCATCGCTATCGGTACCACTAAGGCGGAACCCAGCGCGGCGGCAACGCCCATGGTCAGGGAATACGCCCCGGTCATGCGCGCCACATGGCCGGAAAAATCACGCTTGATAAGCCCCGGAAGCAGGACGTTACACAGCGCAATGCCGCTGCCAATAATCGCGGTTCCGACGAACAACATCGCCGGGGAGGGCAGGGAACGGATGCCAATCCCGATACACATCAACAGCAGCGCGGCCAGCAGACTGCGTTCCATGCCAAAACGGCGCGCGATGCCAGCCGCCATTGGGGATATGAAGCCAAACGCCAGCAGCGGCAGGGTGGTCAGCATTCCAGTCTGAGCGGTGGACAGGCCAAAGTCGGCGCGAATACTGTCCAGCAGTGGGGCGGCACCGGTAAAAATCACCCGCAGTGAGGTGGCGATCAGTAATATCCCGGCAATCAACAGCAGGTTCTGTCGACGGGAGGTCATAGCAACTGTACTCATGGTGTTCTCGGTCATTCTCAGAAGCGCCTACAATAGCGGTTTTCCTCCGCGTTTAAATCAAGCTAAAATGACAAATAATCGCTCAAATCGGACAAAGCAATGCTGTCAGGATTAGGGCTGGAAGGGTATGAGCCCGACAGCCAGCATGACGCCGCGGAAGCGTTCCGCATTCAGGTAGTCGAAGATGAACAGTTCATTCCCGTGCATCAGCACCGTAAAGGCCAGCTGATCCTGGCCCTGCACGGGGCGATAACCTGCGAAGTCGAAAACGCGATGTGGATGGTACCGCCGCAGTATGCGGTGTGGATCCCCGGTCAACTCCCGCACAGCAACCGTGCCACCCCGGGGGCCAGACTCTGTTTTCTGTTTATCGAACCTGGCGTGGCGGCGATGCCGGACCACTGCTGCACGCTGAAGATTTCGCCGCTGGTGCGGGAGCTCATTCTGACGATGGCCGCGCGTAATCAGGGCGAGAAACAGACCCCGGCGATGCAGCGGCTGATTCAGGTATTATTCGACGAGCTACCGCAGCAGCCACAGGAACAGCTGCAATTGCCAGTGTCAACGCATCCGAAAATTCGCACGATGGTGGAGACGATGGCCGCCGAACCGGCGGTCTGGCAAACGTTAGGCCAGTGGGCCAGCCACTTCGCGATGAGCGAGCGCAATCTGGCCCGGCTGGTGGTGAAAGAGACCGGACTCAGCTTTCGCCGCTGGCGGCATCAGCTTCAGCTGATCCTGGCCCTGCAGGGGCTTATCCGTGGGCAGACCGTCCAGCAGACCGCCCATGCGTTGGGCTATGATTCCACTACCGCCTTCATCACCATGTTTCGCAAAGGATTAGGCCAAACCCCGGGGCGTTACCTGAACGGACTGTCTGACTAGCCCTTGCCAATAAACAGTGACACGATCCCGGCGGCGATCAGCGGCCCCACCGGCACGCCGCGGAACAGCGCCACGCCAAGAACCGTTCCGACTAGCAGGCCTCCAACCAGCTGTGGCTGAGTGCCCATCAGCTGCACGCCCCGGCCACCGAGCCATGAGACAAACACCCCCACCGCGATAGCGACCAGAGATTTCCAGTTGAAGAACGAATGCAGCAGCGTCGAGGCGGGCAGGGTGCCGCTGGCGATCGGGGCCATCACGCCAATGGTCAGCACGATAATACCAATGCTGAGACCCTGTTTTTCAATCCAGGGAAAGAAGGTACTGAGCGGGGTGACGCGCACGATAATCAGCACCAGAATAGAGACCGCGACGGTGGTGTTATGGCTGATAAAACCCAGCGCCGCCAGCCCGAGGAGAATCATCAGGGTAGAGTCAAACATGCAGGAATCCTTGCCAAAAAAAAAGTAAGCCTGCTTACTTTACGCATAAATACGTGAGTAAACAGGCTTTTGTAAAAAAAAGTCTTGTTGTAAGAAGGCTAAGATCAGTTCACCAGGAGGGTGACCAACGCGCTGCCTGCGCGGATGAAGACCGGAATGGTTTCCAGCGGCGCGTCCACGGTGATGCATTCCCCACCCTGATAACGCTCCCCGTTAAAGGCGACCCACTGGGTGCCTGCGGGTAACCAGACCTCACGCTGGCGTTGCCCGGCATGCATGACCGGGGCGACCAGTAAATCCTCGCCAAACAGATACTGATCTTCCGTCTCCCAGCTCTGCTGCTGTTGCGGATAATGCCAGAACAGCGGACGCATCAGCGGATCCCCGTGCTGATGCGCGTTGTCATACAGCGCATCAATGTATGGCCGCAGCTTTTCGCGCACGGTAAGCCAGTGCTGCATGATGTCGAAATTAGCCTCACCGTAGCTCCACAGCTCATTGGGCGAGCCGCTATTGCACTGCGGAATGCCGTCGCGATAGCGTTCAGGCGGTTGGATCTGCGGCTCACGATAGCCATGCATCCGCAGGACCGGACAGAATACCGCCCACTGGAACCAGCGGATCAGCAGTTCATGGAAGGCGGGATCGTTGACGTTTCCGCCCTGGAAGCCGCCAATATCGGTGGTCCACCACGGAATACCGGCCAGACCCATGTTCAGCCCGGCGGCAACCTGATTGCGGAAAGCATGGAATGAGGAGTGTACGTCCCCGGACCAGGCCAGCACGCCATAGCGCTGGCTTCCCGCCCAGGAGCAGCGAACCAGGTTAACGATATCGCGTTCGCCGTTGGCCTGCAGGCCATCGTAAAACCCTTGAGCAAAGTCGCGTGGATAACGGTTGCCCACTTCCAGCACCGGCCCGGCGTGGTAGCGATAGTTATCAAAATCATAGGCCCGATACTCAGGCTCTGCTTCATCGAGCCAGAACAGCTTGATCCCCAAATCATAGTAATTTTTCTTCACCGTCTCCCAGACAAACTGGCGCGCCTGCGGGTGTGTGGCATCGAAGAAGGTGGTGTTGCCCATAAAATCGAGATTCACCTGCACGCCGCGCTCGCTGCTGACCAGCCAGCCTTTGGCTTTCATCTGCGGATATAAAGGGCTACGCGCTTCAACCGTCGGCCAGACTGACACCATCAGTTCAATCCCCATCGCGCTGAGTTCGTCGACCATCGCTTGGGGGTTGGGCCAGTCAATCGGGTCGAAACACCACGTGCCCTGATTCGGCCAATGGAAGAAATCAATCACCATCACGGAAAGCGGCAGTTGGCGGCGACGGTATTCGCGGGCGACGTCCAGCACTTCCTGCTGGGTGCGATAACGTAATTTACACTGCCATAACCCGCTGATAAATGCGGGGGCGGGCGGCGGAGTTCCCGTCGCGTGGGCATACTGGCGAGTGATGTCGACAATGCTGTCGGCGGCGGTTATCCAGTAGTCCATCTCTCCGGTGACGCGTGCCCGCCACTCGGTTTGGTTTTTGGCAAAGTTCACTTCACCAATCGCCGGATTATTCCACAGCAGGCCGTAGCCGAGGCTCGACTGCATGAATGGCACGCTGGCCTGGGAGTTACGCTGGGCCAGTTCCAGCGTACAGCCTTTTAGATCCAGCCACGGCTGTTGGTACTGCCCCATGCCATAAAGTCGCTCCCCAGGCCGCGATTCAAAGCGCACGGTGAGCTGATATTTGCCCCCCGTCAGCGGCTTAAATTCGCGACCGTCGAGTTTTAAGGCACTGACATATTTATCCTGACTTTTTTCACTGGCGCCAATGCCGACGGTTGACCGCTGCCGCCACATTTCTTCCAGCAGCAGTTCACCGCGCTGATTATAAAAGGCCAGCTGTCCTTTCAGATTGAGCACGGCGGTAATATTGCCATTGCGCAGGGTCAGGCTTTCGGCGCTGGCCGTTACCGCTACAGTGCAAGATTCAGCGGGAAGCAGCGCATGAAGGCTTTCGCTGAATTCGGGGGCGCAGGTGGCTCTGACGCGCAGGCTGTTTTTACCCCACGGCTCAATGCGCAGGATTTGGCGTTCGAAGCGCCACTCAATGCTGCTGGAATGCGAAATGAGTTCACTCATGGTTTAACTGTCCTTTTACGAAATACTGTGTCTGGCGAGATTGATAGATTTCATGGTGCTGTCGTCGAGTTTGTACCAGCGCAGGGTGGCGAAAGCGCCCAGCGACAACAGACCGGGAACGACGGTAAACAGGGCGATAATGCAGTACATTGCGGTAGAGGTTTGGGCGGCGGCGTTCGGCACATAGCCGCTCAAGCCCAGGGTCCAGCCGACGATCGCCCCGCTGATCGCCATCCCCAATTTGAGCACCGCGAGGAAGGTCGAGAAGATAACGCCGTCCATGCGTTTGCCTTGCTTCCATTCGGCGTAGTCGGCGACGTCCGCCATCATCACCCACATCAGAGTGGTCGTGGCCTGGTACAGGGTTGAAATCACAAACGTAAGCGGCACCAGGATGAACACCGATTTCGGCGCGAAGAACAGCGCAATGCTCATTACCCCGGCCAGCACGGCGCAGTAGCCAAACATTTGCACTTTGCTGTAATTATGAGTGAGTCGTTTCGCCAGTGCGCTACCCGCGGCTTTACCCAGAATATGCGCCCCGAGCATCCACATAAAATAGCTGGCGCTGCCCAGATAATAGGTGACGAAATACATCATCGCCCCGAGGCGAATAACCCCAAAACCAATGTTGGTTAATACCAGTACGGCCACAACGCGCCACTGATCGTTGCGTAATAAATCACGTAATTCAGCGAGGTAATTATTATGGGTCGCCGGAGCATTAATCCGTTCACGGGTGTTCGCGAAACACACCCAGAACATAACCACTGCCACCGAGGCCATAATTCCCATCGCCCAGCGATAGCCAAGTAATTTATCTGCGCCGCCTAAATATTCTGCCAAAGGCGTCATAAAGAATGTGGATAACGCCCCGCCGAGTGTCGCCAGAAAAAAGCGATACGATTGCAGAGAAATACGCGTGTTGTTATCCGGGGTAATAACCGCTCCCATTGAGCAGTAGGGAATATTAATCGCCGTATACATCAGCATCATAAAGGTGTAGCTCAGGGTGGCGAAAATCATTTTACCGTGTAAATCCAGCGATTCCGGCACTGCGTAGGTGAGCAGACAGCTGGCGCCGAAGGGCAGAGCGAGCCAAAGCATCCATGGCCGGAATTTTCCCCAGCGCGAATTCGTCCTGTCGGCAAGATAACCCATCGCCGGGTCGATAATGGCATCAGCGGTTCGCGCCAACAGGAACATGGTGCCGACGAAGGCAGCAGGCAGCCCGACCACATCGGTATAATAAAAAGTCAGAAAGATAATGACGTTATCCAGCCCTATATGGCTGGCCATATCGCCCAACCCATAACTGATTTTTTCTTTGCGGGTTACCTTGTCAGTCATTGTATTCACCTTGCCAGTGTAAGGTTTATTTGAGGATGTTCTGACATTGATGGTTAACCAGCAGAGCAAAGTTAACAATTACGAGATTTGGCATCAGACTTATGGAAAGTCCTTTTCGTGATACCGGTAACAAATTGCGCTTTAATTATTGCGCAGGAGAAAAAACACGCTGTCATGCCAGTGTCATTAAGGGGGCGTAAAAAGAGAAAATCAGAATGGGAGGGTAATAATGCACGATCAACTGTTTATCGAAACGCTGACTATCCTGCTCTCATTTTTATCGATGGGGGTGATTCTGGTGGCGTCCGTCCTGTTTCTGGAAAGACACCACTAGCGCCTGTCGTTATTCAGCGTCTTGCGCGCGTCGAAAATCAACCAGTTCGGGTTGGGCAATCCGCAGGTAATCCTGAGTATCCATCACAATCGATTTTTCCAGCAATCCCGCGTTAAAGGCGATTTCATCAAAACGCTCAAACAGCAGCGGATCGGCGACCAGCTTCAGGGCCGGGTGAAAGCTGAACGGCGGGATCGCGCCAAACACGCAGGCGGTGAGGGTATCCACTTCTGCCGGGCTTGCCAGCGAGGCTTTCAGGCCGCCGAGATGCAACGCCAGGCGGGATAAATCTGCCTGCTGATCGGCGGCCAGGATCGCCAGTACGTGCTGTTTGACACCGTTACCTTTCACTTTGCACACCAGCGCCTTAGCGCCTTGTCCGAGCGCCGTACCGCGCACCTCAGACACCGCTTCGCACTTACCAATGGCTTCATGTTCCATCACCCGAAAACGAGCCTGCTGAGTATTCAGCACGGCCAGCAAATGCTGGTGAACGTCGCGGGATGCTATTTCAGACGACGTTATGTCAGACATAGTGACTCCATCAAAAGAACCGAACGGTCAGGATAATCGCTCAGATGCGGTGGGGCAAGCGTGGCAGAAATAGGGGAGGCAGAAGAAAATCAGCCAGATAAATGCTATCTGGCTGAGGGGCTTAGCTGGTGGTGGTGCCTTGTTTGTGGAACAGTTCCCGGAAGACCGGGTAAATATCTTCCTGATCGCGGATATGCTGCATGGCAAAATTCTCAAACATCGCCTGCAGGTGCTCGTATTCACGCCACAGGGTTTGATGCGCCCGGCGGGTGATTTCGATATAGCTGTAGTACCGCACCACCGGCAGAATTTTCTTCGCCAGAATTTCATGACACAGCGGTGAGTCATCGGCCCAGTTGTCACCATCCGACGCCTGCGCGGCGTAGATATTCCACTGCGCCGGGTCGTAACGTTCTTTCACCACTTCATCCATCAGCTTCAGGGCGCTGGAGACGATGGTGCCGCCGGTCTCCTGCGAATAAAAGAACTCATGCTCGTCCACTTCTTTCGCCTGGGTGTGATGGCGGATATACACCACATCGACGTTTTTATAGGTCCGGCTGAGGAACAGATACAGCAGGATGTAAAAACGCTTCGCCATGTCCTTGGTTGCCTGATCCATCGAACCGGAGACGTCCATCAGACAGAACATCACTGCCTGGCTGGAGGGTTCCGGGCGTTTCTCGTAGTTCTTGTAACGCAGGTCAAAGGTGTCGATAAACGGTACGCGCTCGATTTTGGCCCGCAGTTCGGCAATCTCCTTACGCAGACGTTCCTCTTCCAGCAGCTGCACCGGCTCGCTTTTGGCGACGGTGTCGAGACTGGCTTCCAGTTCCCGCAGTTCGCGACGTTTCCCGGCGGTCATCGCCGTACGCCGCGCCAGTGAGTTCTGCAAGGAGCGCACCACGCTAATGTTGGCCGGCACGCCGTTGGCGGTGTATCCGGCGCGATGTGTTTTGTACTCCGTCAGTTGGCGGTGCTGATTTTTCTTCAGATTCGGCAGGGCCAAATCTTCGAACAGCAGATCCAGGTATTCATCTTTTGAGATCTGAAACACGAATTCGTCCTGGCCTTCGCCGTCCGGACTCGCCTGTCCCTGACCGCTCCCTCCGCCGCCGCCTCCACCCTGAGGGCGTTCAATACGGTCGTTTTGCACGAAGTGATCGTTGCCTGGATGTACACGATGGCGCAGGCCGCCGCGTCCCTGATGGAACATCGGTTCGCTAATATCGTCTGTCGGAATAGAAACCGACTCGCCGCTGTCGATATCGGTCACCGAACGTTTGTTAATCGCCTCGGAGATCGACTGTTTTATCTGCGCCTTATAGCGGCGCAAAAAGCGCTGGCGGTTCACCGCACTTTTATTCTTACCGTTCAGGCGTCGGTCTATGAACCAGGTCATATTCCCTCCCGTACTGCATTTGCCAACCTTCTGCTACGTAGGCCCGGCAGGCGAGGCGCCGCCGGGCGACTTTCTACATTACGACGATTTACGTACGCGCAGATACCATTCGCACAGCAGGCGAACCTGTTTGCGGGTATAGCCTTTCTCCATCATACGATCGACAAAATCATCGTGTTTTTTCTGCTCGTCAGTTGAAGTCTTGGCATTAAACGAAATCACCGGCAACAGCTCCTCGGTATTCGAGAACATTTTCTTCTCAATAACCGTGCGCAGTTTTTCGTAGCTGGTCCAGTTCGGGTTCCGTCCGCTGTAGTTTGCTCTGGCGCGCAGCACAAAGTTGACGATTTCGTTACGGAAGTCTTTCGGGTTGCTTATCCCGGCTGGCTTCTCAATTTTTTCCAGTTCCGCATTCAGCGATTCGCGGTCGAACAGCTGACCGGTATCCGGGTCGCGGTATTCCTGGTCCTGGATCCAGAAGTCTGCATAGGTGACATAACGGTCGAAAATGTTCTGCCCATATTCAGAATAGGATTCAAGATACGCAGTCTGGATCTCTTTGCCGATAAACTCAGCGTATTTCGGGATAAGGTAGCCTTTGAGGAACTCGAGATAGCGTTCCGACTGCTCCTGTGGGAACTGCTCACGTTCAATCTGCTGCTCCAGGACGTAGAACAGATGGACCGGGTTGGCCGCCACCTCTACGTGGTCAAAGTTGAACACCCGCGAGAGAATTTTAAACGCAAAGCGCGTCGACAGACCGTTCATCCCTTCGTCCACGCCGGAATAGTCGCGATACTCCTGATAGGATTTCGCTTTCGGGTCAGTGTCTTTCAGGCTTTCCCCGTCATACACGCGCATTTTCGAGTAGATGCTCGAGTTTTCCGGCTCTTTCAGACGCGACAGAATAGAGAATCGCGCCAGCGTTTCGAGAGTACCCGGGGCGCATGGCGCATGGGTCAACTCACTGTGGTTAAGCAGTTTTTCGTAAATCTTGATCTCTTCGGAGATCCGCAGGCAATAAGGCACTTTGACGATGTACACACGGTCAAGGAACGCCTCATTGTTCTTGTTATTACGGAAGGTCACCCACTCCGATTCGTTGGAGTGCGCGAGAATAATCCCGTTGAACGGCAGGGCGGAGATCCCTTCGGTACCGTTGTAGTTGCCTTCCTGGGTTGCGGTCAGCAGCGGATGCAGCACTTTGATCGGTGCTTTAAACATCTCGACGAATTCCATCAGACCCTGGTTGGCGCGGCACAGCGCCCCGGAGTAACCGTACGCATCCGGATCGTTCTGCGCGTGGTTTTCCAGTTTACGAATATCCACTTTACCGACCAGCGCCGAGATATCCTGGTTGTTCTCATCGCCCGGTTCCGTTTTCGCAATCGCAATCTGCGCCAGAATCGACGGCCACACTTTCACGACGCGGAACTTGGTGATATCACCGCCAAACTCATTCAGCCGTTTTGCCGCCCACGGCGACATAATGGTGCCAAGGTAGCGGTTCGGGATGCCGTACTCTTTTTCCAAAATCTGCGCATCTTCCTGCGGATTAAACAGGCACAGCGGGTGGTCGTTGACCGGACTGCGCTCGCCGTTGGCGCTCAGCACATAAATCGGCACGCGTTGCATCAACGCCTTCAGACGTTCTGCCAGCGATGATTTACCGCCACCCACCGGGCCGAGTAAATAGAGGATCTGTTTCTTCTCTTCCAGTCCCTGAGCGGCATGTTTCAGGTACGACACTATCTGTTCGATAGCATCCTCCATGCCATAAAACTCCTCAAACGCCGGGTAGCGTGCAACCACCCGATTCGAAAATAGACGGGACAGCCGTGGCTCATGGGCAGTGTCCACCATTACGGGTTCACCGATGGCCATTAACAGACGCTCTGCCGCATTGGCATAGGCACTGCGATCTTGCTTACAGGTTGCAAGAAATTCCTGCAGTGTGAACTCTTCGTCCTTGGCAGCTTCATAACGCTGGCGATAGTGATCGAATATATTCATGGCATGCCGTCCTTTCGTTTTTTAGCACAGGATAAGAGCCGTTCGTATGAGTAATAGAGGCTCCCGGAAGAGGTAAACTGAACCGCGCTTGTCCAATCTCCAGCAACCCTTATGCCAGGTTGACGGGTCTGAAAACATAACGTGCCCCGCGATTACACCTTCTGAATTTAAGCGTAGATGGCATTTGGAAAACTTGCATGTTGGCAAAAGTCAATTTCAATGACATATCAATAACTCATCAAAAAATACCGCGACTTAAAGTGGAAGATAATTCAAGGGATTCACCGGACTGTCATCGGACTGCAAGCGACGTGTCATCTGACGTTGGCAATTTGAGCGGTTAAATATCGTAAGCAGAAGTAAATAATTTGAGGCCAGCGGACCGGGCGGGTAAACTTCAGCCGCTTGTAATTTGAAAGGGATATGCAACGTGAAATTAATCAAACTATTAACAACGGGTCTGCTCTTCGCAACAGCATCGACCGTTGTGCAGGCTGCCGACAGTAAATTGACGCTCGGCGCAGGCGTGGGGGTGGTTGGACATCCGTACAAACAGTACAGCAGTGATGTGTACCCGTTCCCGGCCATTGATTTTGAAAGTGATAACTTCTGGTTCCATGGCATCGGCGCAGGGTACTACCTGTGGAACGATACTGCCGATAAGCTCTCCATCACCGCCTACTGGTCGCCGCTGTACTTTAAGCCAGGTGACAGCGACAACAATCAACTGCGTAAGCTCGATCGTCGCCAGTCGACGATGATGGCCGGCCTGTCCTATATGCACTTCACCCAATACGGCTTCCTGCGCACCACGCTTGCTGGTGACACGCTTGATAAGAGCAACGGCATCGCCTGGGATATGGCGTGGCTGTACCGTTATAACGCCGGTAACCTGACCGTCACCCCGGGGATCGGTTTACAGTGGAACAGCGAGAACCAGAACGATTACTACTATGGTGTTTCCAAAAACGAGTCGAAGAAAAGTGGCCTGCGCAGCTACGATCCTAACGACGGCTGGAACCCGTATGTCGAGCTTTCTGTGAACTATAAGCTGAATGCAGACTGGAGCGTGTATGGGGTAGGGCGTTATACCCGCCTGTCGGACGAAGTGACCGACAGCCCGATGGTCGATAAAAACTGGACCGGGCTGTTGTCCACCGGGATAACCTACAGCTTCTGATAGCGCACTTTTTCAGTGCCTAAGATGCAATAAAACAGGGCGGAAACGCCCTGTTTTGCATTGTGTTGGTGCAGCGTGTTGGTGTCGGCAGCGATTAGCGTTTCGCGACGCGAATCGACTGAGACAGACGGGAAGGTTTTTCTTCCGACGCTTTCTGCGGTTGGGTCACGCACGCGGTTTCCACGCAAACGAAGGTCTTATAACCGTCATCCGGCATGTCGCCCATGCTGACGGACAGCGCCGGGCCTGGATTCCAGCCCACCACGTTGCTGTGATGGCCGTGTACCACGTCGATGTTACGACCCAGTGCACCGTCGTGGATCACGCTGCAGGCTTCTGCATTCAGGTACACGCGGTCAGTACGGTCAGGGAAAGTCTGTACGCCATCGGACAACACACCTTCTTCCGCATTTTTGACTTTATCGATGTAACGATCGCCAAAGCCACTCACTTTCACCGCGCTAATGTCGCCCACGTTGAAGTAGCTGTGCAGGGCGGAAGTGGTTTCAAAGTCGCCATGGGCTTCCAGCTCAATCTCGCAGGTTTTGCCCACTTTGAAACGGGCGTACAGCGTGAAGTCATGCGGCCACAGTTTCAGCGTTGCTTCATTGCTTTGCAGTTCAAACGTCAGCACCACGCCGTTGTCGTCTTCGTTATGTGCTTTCAGCGTCCACGGCAGATTACGCGCGAAGCCGTGAGCAGGAAGACCCTGCTGTGCCGCCGGGCCAAACCAAGGCCAGCAAATCGGCACGCCGCCGCGCAGCGCGACGCCGTTTTTGAACGGAGTGTTGTTGCTCAGCCACAGGACCTCGGCTTCTCCGGCCGGTTTCCAGGAGAGCAAATGTGCGCCCTGAAGAGCAAAAGAGGCTTTGGCCTGTGGGTGATCGACCACAACCAGTTCCAGGTCATCAAGCTGGCGGCGAGAAAGTACAGGGGTAAGTTGTTCAACTACCGGGAGAGCAAAAATTTTGTTAATCATGGTGCAATCCTAAAGGTTAGCCGTAAACGTAAAGCAATAAAAAAGGCGACCGAGGTCGCCTTTTTAGATCCGTTTTGAATCAGATTCTCATCTCAACTTATTTGGAGATGTGAGCAATCAGGTCCAGAACTTTGTTGGAGTAGCCAGTTTCGTTGTCGTACCAGGAAACCAGTTTCACGAAGTTGTCGTTCAGTGCGATACCAGCTTTAGCATCGAACACGGAAGTGCAAACTTCGCCGTTGAAGTCGGTAGAAACAACGTCGTCTTCGGTGTAACCCAGAACGCCTTTCATTGCGCCTTCAGAAGCCGCTTTGATTGCTTTCTTGATTTCTTCGTAAGACGCTGCTTTTTCCAGACGAACGGTCAGGTCAACAACGGATACGTTTGGAGTCGGAACGCGGAACGCCATACCAGTCAGTTTGCCATTCAGTTCTGGCAGTACTTTACCTACTGCTTTAGCAGCACCGGTAGAGGATGGGATGATGTTCTGTGCTGCGCCGCGGCCGCCGCGCCAGTCTTTGTGAGACGGGCCATCAACGGTTTTCTGAGTTGCGGTGGTCGCGTGAACAGTCGTCATCAGACCTTCGATGATGCCGAAGTTGTCGTTGATAACTTTTGCCAGCGGTGCCAGGCAGTTGGTGGTGCAAGATGCGTTAGAAACGATGTCCTGACCCTGGTATTTGTCAAAGTTAGCGCCTTTAACAAACATTGGGGTGTCATCTTTAGATGGGCCAGTCAGAACAACTTTCTTCGCGCCAGCGGTGATGTGCTTACGCGCGGTTTCGTCGGTCAGGAACAGACCAGTTGCTTCAGCAACAACGTCAACGCCTGCTTCGTTCCACTTCAGGTTAGCCGGGTCACGCTCAGCGGTAACACGGATTTTTTTACCGTTAACGATCAGATGACCGTCTTTCACTTCTACGGTGCCGTTAAAACGACCGTGAGTGGAGTCATACTTCAGCATGTATGCCATGTAGTCAGCGTCTAACAGATCGTTGATTGCAACGATCTCGATGTCAGAACGTTCCTGAGCAGCACGGAAAACAATGCGACCGATACGGCCAAAACCGTTGATACCTACTTTGATAGTCATATATTCCACCAGCTATTTGTTAGTGAATAAAAGGTTGCCTGTAAAATTACAAAAACCTTACGCAGCGTCAAGCGGAATCGTGTCAATCATTGCGACAAATCAATCCTATGCACAACCTTTGCGCGACTGACTGCCTCACTCATCCATTGGGCTCATTTCCATATGCGGCCTGCGGCGGGAATTTTAAAGGCCATAAGAGATAATAATGTGATGTGGGTCACAATTACCTGGCTGCCCTTTCGCAACGAATAAGTTTAGAACAAAAGTTCGCACTTCATTGTTAATGTTTTGTTAGAATCGTCGCAGAAGTGGTCCCTTTTACAGCGAGAAGTGAGCATATGGCCAATAAACCTTCCCCGGAAGAGCTGAAAGGCTCTTTGAGCGAAATGCAATTTTACGTGACCCAGAATCACGGTACTGAACCGCCGTTCACCGGCCGCCTGCTGCACAACAAGCGTGACGGCATCTACCATTGCCTGGTGTGCGATGCGCCGCTGTTTACCGCCGAAAGCAAGTATGATTCTGGCTGCGGCTGGCCGAGCTTTTATGAGCCGGTGAACGACGCCGCGATCAAATACCTGAATGATTACTCTCACGGGATGCAGCGCACCGAAATTCGTTGCGGGAACTGTGACGCACATCTCGGCCATGTGTTCCCGGATGGTCCGCAGCCGACCGGAGAGCGTTATTGTGTGAACTCGGCGTCACTGAGCTTCACCGATGAGCAAAATGGCGACCAAACTAAGGGTTGAAGAAACGATTCAGCAAATTATTCCTGAGGAGCGGGCCTGAACGTGGAAATTGAGCAAATTATCGACGGTATGACCGAGGACGTTTATCAGCGTCTGGCCACCGCCGTAGAGCTGGGAAAATGGCCGGATGGCGTGGCGTTAACCCCGGAGCAAAAAGAGAACAGTCTGCAACTGGTGATGCTGTGGCAGGCGCGTTACAACACCGACGCGCAGCACATGACCATCGACACCCAAGGGCAGATGGTGATGAAAAGTAAACAGCAGCTGAAAGAGGATTTTGGCCTCGCGCCGAAGCCGATTGCGACGCTGAAAATGCAGTGAGTGGTTTGTTGCCCGGTGGCGCTTCGCTTACCGGGCTTACCGGCCCAACCGGGCTGATTGCGTCAGCCCGGTTGGTATCGGGTTAGTGTTTAATCCCCAGTGATGTCGCAAGCTGCTTCGCCAGCTGGTTATGCGAGTCGGCGCCATACTCCCAGAACATCGCCCCGCCCAGACCTTTCTCTTTGATGTACTGCGCCTTCAGGTCAACGGATCGTGGATTTTCATACGACAGCGCAAACAGCGGTTTGCCTTGTGCTGATTTCACCGACAGCCACGGCACCTTCGCCTCGTCGTCCCAGTGCTCGGTAAAGCGTTTCTGCGGATCGTTAATCAGTCTGGCGACAATATCGTTGTACTTCACGTAGGTATCTTTGGTCAGGTCATAGCCGAGCGATTTGAACAACTCGACTTCCGGCGCACCAAAGTAGGGCTGGGTCACCGGGTTTTTCGCCGCATCGGGTTTTGACCAGTCGATACCCGGCTCAACGCTGCGTTTTGGCACGCGGCCGTAGAAGCCAATCCCCAGATTCATCTGCTCAGGTTTCAGTCCCGCGGCGAGATAGTTGTTGACCACAAAATCCACGCTGTACTTGTCGGCGGCAGCCACCGTTGGCCAGTGGCTGGAGTCATACAGGTTGGAGTTGAAGTACTGCGTGCCGTAGGCCATATCGTAGGTCATCAGGTTGATGTAGTTCAGATACGGCGCAATGGCCTTCACATCGACCCAGCTTTTCGGACTTTCCGCATTCGCGCCCAGCGCGACGGTGACTAATTTCTCTTTCGGCAGGGCTTCCCGCAGTTCTTTCAGTAGCGCGGTGAAGTTGTCTTTATCCTGCGGCTGCTTATCGACCAGACCCCAGGCACCGTTGACCGGAAATTCCCAGTCGAGGTCGATGCCATCCAGACCGTAGGTGTTGACGATGTCATTCACGGAGCGGATAAATACCGCGCGGCTCTCCTGGCTGTCAGCCGCCCCGGAGAATCCTCGTGCCCCCCAACCGCCGACCGACAGCAGAACTTTCAGCTGTGGATTTTGTTTACGCAGTTCAGGGATTTTATGCAGGTCGGCAATCACCTTCGGCGAGAGCCAAATCTGGTGCAGTTTAGTGGCGTCTTTCAACGCCTCGTTGGTTTCGCCCGCTTCATCGTTGTAAATCAGGCCGAACGAGTAGTTCAGGTGGGTAATCTGGCGCACATCCAGCGTGTCGATATCTCCGCCAGGGCCCGCAGTCACATCGCCACCGCCGTTGAAATAGCCAACGGACATCATATCCGCCGCAAAAACGTAGGGCGCGCAGAGCAGGGGTAAGGCTGCCAGAACAGGCATAAGCTTCATACAGTTTCCTCTTTGACTGATAAAAAATACGCACGCCACACAACGGCGTGGCGAAAAAACAGCCAGAAAAGAGTAGCATTGCCGCTTCGCTAAAACTGCGAGAAAGCTTCAAATTATTGTATTTGAGAGGAATTGCCCGGCGGGATGCCGGGCAGGGTGTCAGGCTTGGGTTTCCTGCCAGTCAGCGAGGGTGTAGAGCGTTGCCCCGGCGGAGGCCATCTCCATAAACGCCTGAACGCTGTCCTGTGGCGTGAGATTAACCCCGCGACAGCCGTCGGTAATCACGTTCACTTCGTAACCCAACGCCAACGCATCGAGCACCGTAAACTTCACGCAGTAATCGGTGGCTAAGCCGAGCACGACAAGCTCGGTGACTTTTTCACCTTTCAGCCACGCGTCGAGACCGGTTTTCTGCCGATGCCCGTTATCGTAAAAGGCGCTGTAGCTGTCGATATTGACGGCTTCCCCTTTCGGAAACACCACATCGACAAACTGCGTGTTCAGCATCGGGTGCAGCGCCGCCCCTTCGCTATTCTGCACGCAGTGATCGGGCCAAAAGGTCTGCGGCAGGCCGTCGAGCATACCTTGCGTATACGGCTCAACGTCATGCTGGCTGGCAAAGCTGCCGTGATTGGCCGGATGCCAGTCCTGGCTCGCCACAATGGCGTCCCCGCGTACCAGGCACCAGTGGATCATCGCATTTGCCACATCCACCGTGCTGTCGCCTTCCGGCACCGCCAGGGCACCTCCGGCACAAAAATCGTTCTGCAAATCGACCAGTAACAGCGCGCGTCGGTTCATCATGGTTCCTTACTCGTCAGGCGTCAGTTCACCGCGCAGGTTCTGCTGCATCGCGGTTCGCACCGCATCGACATCCAGCCCCTGCGTTAACAGATAGTGTAGCTTGGTCAGCGTCGCTTCCACGGTCATATCAAACCCGCTCACCACGCCTGCATGGGCGAGGGCATTGCCGGTGGCATAGCCGCCCATATTCACCTTGCCGGACATGCACTGCGTCAGGTTGACCACCACGATGCCGCGGTGGCTGGCTTCTGCCAGTTCCTTGAGGAAATCACCGTTTTGTGGGGCGTTACCCACGCCATACGAGCGCAGGATCAGCGCTTTGACCGGCTGACGCAGGAAGTTACGCACCACGTCGGCGGAAATGCCCGGGTAAATGGTGACCACGCCAATCGGCTGCGGAGTAATGCGGTGGACGATAAGCTCGCCCATGCCGTGCGGCGCAGGGGGCGTACCTAACCGACGAATATGGATCCCGGCTTCCAGCAGGGGTTGCAGGTTCGGCGAGGCGAACGCGTCAAAACCGTCGGCATGGGCTTTAGTGGTGCGATTCCCGCGATACAGGCGATTGTTGAAGAACAGCGTCACTTCGTTAATCGGGTAGTTCGCCGCCACGTACAACGAATTCAGCAGATTGATTTGTCCGTCGGAACGTAACTCCGCCAGCGGGATTTGTGACCCTGTCACAATGACCGGTTTGCCGAGATTTTCCAGCATGAACGACAGCGCTGAGGCGGTGAACGCCATGGTATCCGTGCCGTGCAGGATAACAAAGCCATCGTACTCATCGTAATGCGCCTGGATATCTTCGGCGATATGCTGCCAGTCTTCCGGCGTCATATCGGAAGAATCCATCAGCGGGGCATATTCATGGATGGTGAAATCTGGCATTTCCGGGCGATGGAATTCAGGCATCAGCGCCAGCTGACGTTGCAGATGGCCGGACACCGGAATGTAACCCTGTTCAGAGCGCTGCATCCCAATGGTCCCGCCGGTGTAGGCGACGTAGATTGATTTCTTTTGCATGATAAGTAACGGATTCAGAATGAAAAAATCCCCTCCGGTGGAGGGGATGTGAATTAGCGTATGTTAGCGCAGGTCAGGCAGAACGCATAACGGTTCTGCGGGTCATTGAAGGCTGCGAGCTTATCGCCTTCGGCCTTCATCGCCGTTGCCGCGGTAACCAGCGGGGCTGGCAGATAGGCCTGCAACGCTTCCGGCAGCGCCGCCCGAACCGAACCGGTCAGGCTGTCGACCACCGAGTTGAACAGCGTTGGCTCTTCCTGGTAATAGTCAATGTGCCACTGCTTGAGCTTCGCCAGTTCGGCGGCTTTGGCGACGGCATCATCAAAATCACCGAGGCTATCGACCAGCCCGTTGGCTTTCGCGTCCTGGCCGGTCCACACGTGGCCCTGCGCAATTTTATCCACCTGTTCCGGCGTGCTGTGACGTGACTGCGCCACCAGGGTGATAAAGCGCTTATAGCCGTTCTCAATGCTCAGTTGCATCATTTCCTGCACTTCCTGCGGCAGGGCTTTGGTCATTGAAATATCCGCCAGCGGAGAGGTCGCGACGCCATCGGTATGCACCCCGATAGAGCCCAGGCTGTCCTGCACGGTATTGATAACCCCAAAGATACCAATCGAGCCGGTGAGGGTGCTGGCGTTCGCCACGATGTAATCCGCCGGGGTGGAAATCCAGTACCCGCCGGAGGCCGCCATGCCGCCCATCGACACCACGACCGGTTTCCCGGCCGCACGTGCCGCCGCCAGTTCAGAGCGGATCACCTCAGAGGCGCTGACGCTGCCGCCCGGGCTGTTGACACGCAGCACGATAGCTTTCACTTTCGGATCAAGACGCGCATCGCGGATCTGTGACGCGGTGGTATCGCCGCCAACGTTGCCCGGCGTTTCCGGTCCGTCAATGATCGCCCCGTCGGCAAAGATAACCGCCACGCTGGCCCCTTTATCAGAAGGCGTTTTGCGCGAGTAATCGTAGTAGCTCACGGCGCGATAATCGTTATCCGCTTTGCTCCAGCCAAACTGCTTGGTCAGCGCTTTTTCAATTTCGGTACTGGAGGCCAGCACGTCGACCAGTTTGTTATCCAGGGCATACTTCGCGGTATCGCCATCGACTTTACGCAGGCCGTCGAGCACTCCTTGCGCGCCCGGGAAAATCTGTTCCGGGGTGGTCTGGCGGTTGGCGGCCACGGTGTTCAAATAGTTCTGCCACAGTTCGCCAATCCAGCGGCTGTCGGCTTCACGTGCGGCCGGAGACATATCGTCCCGGATGAACGGCTCCACGGCAGACTTATAGGTGCCGACGCGGAACACGTGGGTCGTCACTTTCAGCTTATCGAGCAGGGATTTGTAGTACAGCCCGTTGGTGGCAAAGCCATGCAGATCCACTTCGCCCTGCGGGGAGAGGTAAATCTTGTTGGCGAAGCTGGCCAGATAGTACTGACCCTGGGTGTAACCGTCGCCAATGGCGTAAACCGGCTTGCCGCTGTCGCGGAATTCGCGCAGCGCTTTCCCGATGTACTGCATCGACGGCTGATCGGCCCCGGCAAAGTTTTTCAAATCAAGGACGATCCCGGTGATATTCCGGTCATCTTTCGCCTGGCGAATGGTTTGCACCACATCGAACAGCGAGTTTTCCTGCAAACGATCGGAGCTGGCGCCTAACAACTGGCGGCCAATGGCGCCCACTTTACTGCTGGTCGAGGGCTTATCAACCACCACCCCGGTCAGGTCCATCAGCAATGCGCCGCGGCCCGAGCTTTCCGTGCTGCTGCTACTCAGCTGCATCCAGATGCCCACGCACACCAGCACCAACAGAATAAAGAACACGTTCAACACCAGCTCACGGATGAAGTTCAGTAAGCGCCACGTCCATTTAAAGAATCCGGCAATGAATCGCCAAAGGGTTCGCATGTTTTCTCCCTGCCTGAATGAATAGAGGTCCGCCCGCAAAGGCGCGACGTGTGGCTATCCTAAAGACACCGTCGCCGGTTGTCAGCAGGAATCGCCTCCGCTGCTGTAACAAAATCTGCTCTCATGTTAATTTTATGAAAACCCTATGTCAGGAGATCTCTCAATGGATGCACTCGAACTACTCGTTAATCGTCGCAGCGCTTCCCGTCTGGCCGATCCGGCGCCGGAAGGCGAACAGCTGGAAAACATTCTGCGTGCGGGCCTGCGTGCGCCCGATCATGGCACCTTGCAGCCGTGGCAGTTCTTCGTGATTGAAGGCGAAGGACGCGATCGTTTCAGCCAACTGCTGGAAAAAGGGGCCATTGCTGCCGGGCAGGATGAAAAAGCGATTGATAAAGCGCGTAATGCGCCATTCCGCGCGCCGCTGATTATCGCGGTGGTGGCGAAATGTCAGACCGGGCACAAAGTGCCGGTGTGGGAGCAGGAAATGTCCGCCGGTTGTGCGGTGATGGCGATGCAGATGGCAGCGGTGGCGCAGGGCTTTAACGGCATCTGGCGCAGCGGAGCGTTGACCGATAGCCCGGTGGTGCGCGACGGCTTACAGTGCCGCGAGCAGGATAAAATCGTCGGCTTCCTCTATCTGGGTACGCCGCAGCTGAAAGCCTCGACGACGGTCTCGGTGCCGGACACCACGCCGTTCGTGGTGCGTTTTTAAGTCACCCAAACTGCCCGGCATGCCGGGCAGTCTCTGTTTTACTTCTGCGTTTTAGCAAACTCGTCTTTGGCTTTCTGCAACTGCTGCTGGAAGGCCGGGTTAGTATGCAGCGTGGCGACCACCGCCGAGCCGACAATACGCGCCGCATCGACATCGCTCTGCCAGTGATAACCACAAATAACCCGGCTTTGGCCCAGGTCATAGCCGCGTTTAAGGATCTCGTTCTGACGCGCCGGGTTCACTTCCGCCAGCACCAGCGCGGTTGCCCAGCCGATAGACGTATGGCCCGACGGATAAGACCCGTTTTTCGCCAGTTCATCCTGCTCTTTGGTATTACAGGTCGGCACGCCATAGAAGGCGAACGGACGCACGCGCATGTATTTCTGCTTCGCCGAACGGGTCGCCAGATCCCCGGCATCCTCAATCATGTTGGTCAGCAGCTTGTGCAGTTCCGGGCTGTCTTTGGCGGTGATCGGTGAACCAAACGCGCCGGAGAAGGCGTTCGCCACGCCGCCGCTGCTCAGGTTGGCATCTTCCGCCGCCTGCTTGCCGCGCTCGGTGCTGCGCAGCAGACGACCCTGTTCATACATCGCCTGATCGTTCAGGAAAGCAATGCTGCCCACTTCCGGTGGGGGCGGCAACAGGGCCAGGCTGTCGATGGCCTGGGCATTTTTCAGGAAATAGAGGTCAGGTTTAGTGGTGGCATCATTCCCTGTGGGCACCAGTGCAAAGGCATTAACGGAAAACAGGCTGGCAACGCAAAACGCGAGAATACTCTTTTTCATTGTGGTTCCTTTTTTATGTGAATCGTCCAAAGGTCTGGCTGTCACATTTCTGTCATAAATCGACGCTGAAAAAGTTGCGTTAGCTCGCAAAACGGCAGATACATTAGTTTCGTGAATGAATTAAATTTCACATCGGATGCGCGCCCACCCCCCTAATTGCGCGGATAGTGAGCAACAGTGCGCGAAATCAGACTGTCTGACTTACCACAGTCAACAATGGGCGCTAACATAGCAGGATTGCAATGACAGGAGATGTCCATGAGCGAGCAAGCCATTCGTTTGACGCAATACAGCCACGGAGCCGGTTGCGGTTGTAAAATTTCCCCCAAAGTGCTGGAGACCATTCTCCACAGCGAGCAGGCGAAGTTTGTCGACCCGAACCTGCTTGTCGGCAACGAAACCCGCGATGATGCGGCCGTTTACGATTTGGGTAACGGCACGTCGGTCATCAGCACCACCGATTTCTTCATGCCGATCGTTGATAACCCATTTGATTTCGGGCGCATCGCGGCGACCAACGCCATCAGCGACATCTTCGCGATGGGCGGGAAGCCGATCATGGCGATCGCTATTCTCGGCTGGCCGATCAACACCCTCGCACCGGAAATTGCCCGGGAAGTGATTGAGGGCGGGCGGTTTGCTTGCCAACAGGCGGGCATTGCGCTGGCGGGTGGGCATTCAATTGATGCCCCGGAACCGATCTTTGGTCTGGCGGTCACCGGCGTAGTGCCGACCGAGCGCGTAAAGAAAAACAGCACCGCCCAGGCGGGCTGCAAGCTGTATCTCACCAAGCCGCTGGGCATTGGCGTGCTGACCACCGCGGAGAAAAAATCGCTGCTTAAGCCAGAACATCAGGGGCTGGCGACGGAAGTGATGTGTCAGATGAATATCGCGGGCGCGGCGTTTGCCAATATCGACGGCATCAAAGCCATGACCGACGTGACCGGTTTTGGCCTGCTCGGACATCTGAGCGAAATGTGCCAGGGCGCGGGCGTGCAGGCGCAAATCCGTTTTGCCGACGTGCCAAAACTGCCGGGCGTGGAAGAGTACATTGCCCAGGGCGCAGTGCCAGGCGGCACGAGCCGTAACTTTGCCAGCTATGGTCATCTGATGGGCGAAATGCCGGAAGCGTGGCGCAACCTGCTGTGCGACCCGCAAACCTCTGGCGGTCTGCTGCTGGCGGTGTTGCCGGAAGCGGAAAACGAAACCAAAGCCACGGCGGCGGAGTATGGCATCACCCTGACTGCGATTGGTGAACTGGTTACCGCCCGGGGCGGGCGTCCGATGATTGAGATTCGCTAACCGGATGCGCTTGTTTATCGCGGAAAAACCGAGCCTGGCACGTGCCATCGCCGATGTGCTGCCCAAGCCGCACCGTCGCGGCGATGGCTATATTGAATGTGGTAACGGTCAGGTGGTGACCTGGTGTATCGGCCATTTACTGGAACAGGCGCAGCCGGATGTCTACGACAGCCGCTATGCGCGCTGGAACCTGATGGATTTGCCGATTGTGCCGGAAAAATGGAAGCTGCAGCCGCGCCCCTCGGTGACCAAACAGTTAAACGCGATCAAGCGCCTGTTGAAAGAGGCCACCGAAGTGATCCACGCCGGTGACCCGGACAGGGAAGGTCAGCTGCTGGTGGATGAGGTGCTGGATTACCTCGAAATGCCCGCAGAAAAACGCCGGGAGGTTCAGCGCTGTCTGATTAACGATCTGAATCCATCGGCGGTCGAGCGGGCGATTTCTCGCCTGCGCTCTAACAATGAGTTTATCCCGTTGTGCGTGTCGGCGTTGGCCCGTGCCCGCGCCGACTGGCTGTACGGCATCAACATGACCCGCGCCTACACCTTGCTGGGGCGAAACGCGGGCTATCAGGGCGTGCTCTCCGTTGGCCGGGTGCAAACCCCGGTGCTCGGGCTGGTGGTGCGTCGTGATGAAGAAATTGAAAACTTCGTCGCCAAAGATTTCTTCGACGTGAAGGCGCATATCGTCACCCCTGCGAATGAACGTTTTACCGCAACCTGGCAGCCGAGCGAGGCCTGCGAACCCTATCAGGACGAAGAAGGGCGGTTGTTGCACCGTCCGCTGGCCGATCACGTCGTGGGGCGGATTGCCGGACAACCGGCGGTGGTCACGGCCTATAACGATAAACGGGATTCCGAACCGGCTCCGCTGCCGTTTTCGCTTTCCGCGTTACAGATTGAAGCCGCCAAACGCTTCGGGTTCAGCGCGCAGAACGTGCTCGATATCTGCCAGAAACTGTACGAAACCCACAAACTGATCACCTATCCGCGTTCCGACAGCCGCTATCTGCCGGAAGAGCATTTTGCCGGTCGTCATGCGGTGCTGAACGCCATTAGCGTCCATGCCTCTGGGCTGTTGCCACAGCCGGTGGTTGACCCGGAAATTCGTAACCGCTGCTGGGATGACAAAAAGGTCGATGCGCACCACGCCATCATCCCGACCGCGCGCAGTTCCTCGG
Organism: Scandinavium sp. M-37; assembly: GCF_043558715.1. Lineage (NCBI taxonomy): Bacteria > Pseudomonadati > Pseudomonadota > Gammaproteobacteria > Enterobacterales > Enterobacteriaceae > Scandinavium > Scandinavium sp. M-37. Next base: position 12,468 of record NZ_JBIGIN010000008.1, on the reverse strand, counting down.
TCAACATGACCGACAACGAAGCCAAAGTGTACGAGCTGGTTGCCCGTCAGTATCTGATGCAGTTCTGCCCGGATGCGGTGTTCCGCAAATGTCAGATTGATTTGGATATCGCCAACGGCAAGTTTGTCGCCAAAGCGCGGTTCCTCGCGGAAGCAGGCTGGCGCACGCTGTTTGGCAACAAAGAGCGCGACGAAGAGAACGACGGCACGCCGCTGCCGGTGGTGGCGAAAGATGATGAACTGCTGTGCGAAAAAGGCGAAGTGGTTGAACGTCAGACCCAGCCGCCGCGTCATTTCACCGATGCCACGCTGCTGTCGGCAATGACCGGTATCGCGCGTTTTGTGCAGGACAAAGATCTGAAGAAAATCCTCCGTGCGACGGACGGGTTAGGCACCGAAGCTACGCGCGCGGGGATCATCGAACTGCTGTTCAAACGCGGGTTCCTGACCAAGAAAGGGCGTTATATTCATTCGTCCGAAGCGGGACGGGCGCTGATCCACTCCCTGCCGGAAATGGCCGGGCGACCGGATATGACCGCGCACTGGGAATCCGTGCTGACGCAAATCAGCGAGAAACAGTGCCGTTATCAGGACTTCATGCAGCCGCTGGTCGGCACGCTGTTCGATCTCATCCAGCAGGCGAGAAGCACCCCGGTGAAGCAGTTCCGGGGGCTGGTTGCGCCGGGTGGCGAACAACAGAAGAAGAAAACCTTCAGCAAGGCGCGGAAAAAGAAAACCGAAGCGTCATGATTTAGCCCGATGGCGCCAGCGCCGTCGGGCAATCAAAAACCAAAAACCTTAAATCACACCCTGCGCCAGCATCGCGTCGGCGACTTTGACGAACCCGGCGATATTCGCCCCGCGCACGTAATGGGTGTGTTTATCTTCCCCGCCGTACTCCACGCACGCCTGATGAATATCGAGCATGATGTGGTGCAGACGGGCATCGACTTTCTCCGCTTTCCAGCCCATACGCGCCGCGTTTTGCGCCATTTCCAGCCCGGAGGTGGCCACGCCGCCCGCATTTGCGGCCTTGCCTGGTGCAAACAGCACGCCCGCCTCAAGGAACAGATCGGTGGCGGCGATGGTGGTCGGCATATTGGCCCCTTCGGCAACGGCCTTCACGCCGTTGGCGATCAGCGTTCGCGCTGCCTCGACGTCCAGTTCGTTTTGCGTCGCGCACGGCAGGGCGATATCCACCGGCACCGCCCACGGCTGCTGGCCTTCGAGGTATTGCAGGCCAAATTCGCGGGCGTAATCGGCGACCCGACCGTCACGGCTGGCTTTAATCGCCTCCAGCCGGGCTAATTTCTCAGGCGTAAACCCGGCTTCATCCACCACGGTGCCGCTGGAATCCGAGGCGGTAACCACCCGTGCACCCAGCGCCATCGCTTTCTCAATCGCATACTGCGCCACGTTGCCGGAGCCAGAGACCGCCACGCGCATCCCTTCGAAGCCCAGACCGTGGCGCTTGAGCATCGCGTCGGTGAAGTAAATCAGTCCGTAGCCGGTGGCTTCAGGGCGGATCAGGCTCCCACCGAACGACAGCCCTTTGCCGGTAAACACGCAGGCGGTGTTATTGGAGAGCTTTTTCATCATCCCGGCCATAAAGCCGACTTCACGCCCGCCAACGCCGATATCACCGGCGGGCACGTCGGTATCCGCCCCAAGATGGCGGTATAGCTCGCTCATCAGTGCCTGGCAGAAACGCATCACTTCGCCTTCGCTTTTGCCTTTCGGATTGAAATCACTGCCGCCTTTGCCGCCGCCCATTGGCAGGGTGGTGAGGGCATTTTTGAAAGTTTGTTCAAAGCCGAGGAACTTAAGGATCGACAGATTCACCGACGGATGAAAACGCATACCACCTTTGAACGGTCCAATTGCCGAGTTGAACTGCACCCGCCACGCGCGATTAACCTGTACCTGATTACGGTCATCGACCCAGGTGACGCGGAACTGAATCACGCGCTCGGGTTCAACCAGCCGCTCGAGCAGCGCCATCTGGCGATAGCGTGGGTTTTCATCGAGGAAGGGCCACAGGGTGGACATCACCTCGCGCACCGCCTGCGCAAATTCCGGTTGATTAGGATCGCGCTGCTGTACGCGGGTCAGAAACGTTTCCAGAGATTCCATTACGATAAGTTCCTCTAATAGTTATAACGGTATGATGTTGGTGTGTTTATTTTTTGCGGTTCGCTTTCTGTCGACTATCTCCGCTGATGCCGTGGCAGGCAAGAAAAAATCGTCGTCGTGAGGGAAAACTTATCATCAGCGGTCTGTCATAACCAAAAGCGATGACCATGAAAATTTAAGAAAACGGCGTCAGTGTCGATATAGTTATCAGAAGCGTTTTTAAAAAAGGAATGACGATGAAACGAGTATTGATGACAGGGTTATTACTTCTGGCTGCGTTTGGTGGGCAGGCGGCGCAGCGTTTTGGGCCGGACGTCGAGGTCAATGTGCCACCGGAAGTGTTCAGCAGCGGCGGCCAGCGAGCGCAGCCCTGTTCCCAGTGCTGCATTTATCAGGACCAGAATTACAGCGAAGGGGCAGTGGTCAAAGCGGACGGCATTCTGTTGCAGTGCCAGCGCGATGAGAAAACCATCAGCACGAATCCGCTGGTCTGGCGGCGCGTAAGGTCATAAAAGCTTCCAGCAGCGGAATATCGGCGGGGGCCAGATCCCAGCTGAACGCGGCTTCCGGTGTGACCCACACCAGCTGGCTGTGCTCATGCGCGGTCAGCTCGCCGTGATACTCCGGCACATGCCAGGCGTGGAGATGAATCAGACGCCCGGAAACTTCCCGCTGATGGCTCGCCACATACGCTGCGGGCAGGGCGTCGATACCCAACTCCTCGCGCAGTTCACGCCTCAGCGCCTCGGGCTGCGTTTCACCGGGTTCCACTTTGCCGCCGGGAAATTCCCACAGCCCGGGCTGGTCAGCCTGTAACGGGCGCTGGGCCAGTAAAATCAGCCCGTCTTTTTCAATAATCGCCGCCACCACATCAATTGTTTTGAGCATAGAGGTCAAGGTTCCTTTCCAGAGCGTGTCATACTATCTGAAATATTCAGGGTTTACAGGAGTTTCCGGGTGAAAAAACATCAACCGTGGGTGCCGCCGCTGGACCACATCCCGTCGTCACTGACCCCCATCGTGATGATGCAGAAGAAACATTACGGCGATGTGCTGCATCCGACGCGCTGGTGGGGGCGGATGCCGCGCCTGTTCTGGCTGGTGGCGCTGTTTGTCGGCTGGCTGGAGCGCAAGCAGGCGCGCCTGTCTCCGGAACTGCGCGCCCTGTTGATGACCCGCGTTTCGCAGCAGTGCCACTGCGCATTCTGTATTGATGCTAACACCCTGCGGCTGGCGCAGCGCTGCAATGCGCTGGAGAAAGTGCAGGCGGTGGCGAACTGGCAAGATTCGACGCTGTTCAGCGACGCAGAGCGTGCCGCGCTGGCGTATGCCGACGGGATGACCGCCACGCCGCCGGTGATTAGCGAGGATCAAAAGGCAACGCTCAAACGCTTTTATGCTGACGACGCTATCTGTGAAATGACCGCCCTGGTGGCGTTTCAGAATCTTTCGGCGCGTTTCAACGCCGCGCTGGATATCCCTTCGCAAGGGCTGTGCGACACCCAGGGGAAACCTCATGCTTGACCGTCATCTGCATCCCCGCCTGAAACCGGGGCTTAATCGCCTCGCCGAAACGCTCGACCGGCCGGGCATTTCGCCGGATGGCATTACCCTGGTGGGGTTTGCGATTGGCGTGCTGGCGCTGCCGTTTCTGGCGCTGGGCTGGTATATTCCGGCGCTGGTGGCGATTGTGCTCAACCGGCTGCTCGACGGGTTAGATGGGGCGCTGGCCCGGCGGCGTGGCCTGACCGATGCCGGGGGCTTTCTGGATATCGCGCTCGATTTCCTGTTTTACGCGCTGGTGCCGTTCGGGTTCATTCTGGCCGATCCCCAGGCTAACGCGCTGGCGGGCGGCTGGCTGCTGTTCGCGTTTATCGGCACCGGCAGCAGTTTTCTGGCATTTGCCGCCCTGGCCGCGAAGCATCAGATTGATAACCCCGGCTATGCGCATAAATCGTTTTATTATCTCGGCGGCCTGACCGAAGGCAGCGAAACCCTGGCGCTGTTCGTGTTGAGCTGTCTGTTGCCGCACTATTTTGCATGGATGGCGTGGCTGTTCGGCAGCCTGTGCTGGCTGACGACCTTTACGCGGGTGTGGAGTGGGTATCTGACGCTGAGTCAATTCTCTGGCCCGGCAAACAAAGATGCCGCCGGGCCAGATCGGCCTTAAAGCGAGGCGTCCGGGCCACGGCTGCCGTGGCTTACCGGGTTCTTCGCGTCCTGGCTCCATTCATACCAGCCGCCGTCGTACACCGAAATGTTCTGCCAGCCCATAGCCCGGGCGTACATAAAGGTTTCGGAGGCGCGCCAGCCGGTGCCGCAGTAGAACGACACCTGCTGCGATGGCAGGATGTGCCACTCAGCCCACATCGCAGCGATATCATCGGCGCTGCGCATGGTTCCGTCCGGATTGTGGAAATCTTCCATATGGGTGGAATCGCTGCCCGCATGGCCCCAACGCGCCCCGGCGATATCGCCTTTTGGCTTAATGTAGCTGTAGCCGCTGGTGGTGCCGATAAACTCCGGCCACGAACGAATGCTCACCAGCGAGGCATCTTTCCGCTGCAACAGGCTACGCGCCTGGTCGGTGCTCAGCATCAGCTGTGGCTGACCCGGGATCGTCGCCCCAAAATCTGGCGCAGGGGTGACCTTGCCCGGCGTGCCGCGCTCGACCGGCAAACCGGCGTCGGACCAGGTTTTCCAGCCGCCGTCTAACAGGCGCACGTCTTTCACCCCGGCATACAGCAGAATTTGCGCCACGCGGGCGGCGGCGTACACGTCACGGCCATATAAAATCACGGTGGTGTCGTGGCGGATCCCCTGTTTTGCCAGTAATGCTTTCAGCTTGTCGTCGGAGACTTTATTCCACAGTGGCTCGCTTTCGACGTCGTTAGTGTCGATATAACCCGCGCCCGGAATATGGCTCAGCAGATAGAACTTCGGCGCGCCCCAGGCGGCTTCAATCACTTTCCAGTCGCCTTTTGGCGGGGCGGTAACGGCTTTACCCTGCTGCAGATCGTGCAGCCACTGCGGATACACCAGCTGTTCGAAGTGCGGCAGTTTTTGCAGGCGATCCGGCTGCTGGAGCGCATCGCCGAGCAGGCTGATTTGGGTGAGTCCGGCTTTTTTCAGGCGCTCCGCTACCGCCTGGTTATCGCTCTGGACGCCGTATAAGGCGACCGGCGTGGAGGGCTGGAGCTGATGCTGTTTGATCCAGTCGGCAAGCTGCGCGTCGTTCATCGCCGCAAGCCAGGTGGCGGAAAGGTTTAGCGCCGCCGGTTCATGGCCTTGGCTGCCGTTCAGCACCTGCGGCCAGCCGTTGTAAAACGCGCTCAGACGCGTATCAATCGCGACCCCTTTCTGCTGTTGCAGTTGGGTAAAGGTCAGAGGAGAAAGCATATCAGCGGCGAAGGTAGCCGAGGAGGAAAGCCCGATCAGCAGGGCCAGCGCGGTCAGTTGAGAAACACGTTTCATCGAATTGCCCGTCAGAGGAAAATTGAAGCGACATTTTGAACTCCCGATTTAGGAAAATCCTTGCGCTGGCGCAGCTTAGCTCCAGCTTTCAAGCCGCAGACAGCGGCCACCGGGCGGAATATCGGCCACGTCGTGAGTGACCAGAATCACCGGAATATTGCGCCGCTGCACTTCGGCAAACACCCAGCTACGGAAACTGTCGCGCAGGGTGGCATCCAGCCCGCTGAACGGTTCGTCGAGCAACAGCGCGTCCGGGTGTGCCAGCAGGGAGCGTAACAGCGCCACCCGGGCCCGTTGGCCGCCGGAGAGCGTCGCCGGGTCACGCGCATAAAATCCACTCAGCCCGGCCTCTGCCAGCGCGGCTTCAACCTCCGGGCGACGTCGAGCGCGCGGCACCGCCCGGGGCAGGGCCAGCAGCAGATTTTGCCCAACGCTAAAGTGGTCAAACAGCAGCGCGTCCTGGAACAGAATGCCGATTAGCCGCCGTTCGGTCGGCAGGGTGTCGCAGCGCCGTTCGTTCAGCCACAGCTGGCCGCTGGCCTGAAAGGTCTGGTCCAGCGCGCCCGCCATCCAGGCCAGCAGCGTCGACTTCCCGCTGCCGGAGGCACCCATCAGCGTCAGGATCTCGCCGTTCTCAGCCTGAAAATCCACGCCGTTGAGCAGCGTCCGACCTCGCAGTTTGAGCGTCAGCGCATTCACGTTGAGCATTAACGGAGTCCTTGTCGAAAATGGCCGAGCGCCCTGAGCAGCAGGACGACCAGCAGGAAAAAAGTGCCGGGCAGCAGCAGTTGCCACAGCGCCTGGGTGGCAAGCATCGGCGTACTGCCCCCGCTGCTGAGCGCCACCGCGTCGGTAGTCAGGGTGGTGATGCGGCCACTGCCGAGCCACAGCGTCGGCAAATATTGCGCGATGCTGACCGAAAACCCAACCGCCAGCGCGGCCAGGATCGGGCGCAACAGCAGGGGGCATTTCAGCTGCCAGAAACAGCGCCCGCGCCCCCAGCCCAACGTGCGGGCAACGGTCAGTAAACGCGGGTCAAGCCGTCGCCAGGCGGGGCGCAGAATAAACAGCGTCCACGGCACCACCCACAGCAGATGGCCCCACAATACCGTGAGCCACTCCCCGTCCTGCCAGCTTAGCAGCGCCAGCTGATATTGCCCGGCGGCGAGCGGCAGGGCGGGCAGCACCAGCGGCAGCCAAATCCACGCCCCGAAGCGCAGCGGGCCGAACTCGAGCCACAGCAGGCCCAGCGCGACGCTCAACAACGATGACCCAAGCGCCAGCCACAGACTATTGTTGATGCTGTCGGGGTTCGCCAGGCTGCTGTCTGCCAGCAGGAATAGCGTTCCGACGCAGACTACACCGCTGAGCGGCAGCAGCCAGGCCAGCACGTTACCCGGGAATGCCACGGGAGCCGGGCGTCGGACGCCGTCCACGTTCGGCACCCCTGCGCGAAAACCGCGCCAGATAAGGTCGGCCCCCAGCATCAGCCCCGCGAGCATGACCAGCAGGAGAAGGCACGCCAGTGAGCCCATCGCCTGCTGCAAGGCATCGCCCTGCGACAGCCACTGCCAGGCCAGCACCGCCAGCGTCGGCGGATTGCCCGGGCCGAGGATCAGCCCCACATCAACCGCCGAGAGCGTCCAGGCGGCGGTGGCCAGCAGCACAATCCGCAGCTGCGGCAGCAGTCGGGGCAGGACAATCCACGCCAGGCACTGCCAGCGCCCGTAGCCCAGGCTGCGTAAGGTCAGGCTTTGTTCTGCCAGCCGCTTCTCACCGAGCAGGGCGTAGACCGCCCACAGCAGAAACACGCTCTCTTTCACCGCCAGCGTCAGGCCGAGGCCTATCCCATAGCGGTCGATAAACGGCGTCAATTGTGGGAACTGATGAAACAGCCAGCCGCCTTCGGCAAACAGCAGCAGCCCCGCGGTGGCAAAGGCGACATGCGGCACGGCCAGCAGCAACGGCAGACGCCCGGCCAGCCGTTGCCAGGCCACCGAAGGCCACAGGGCAGCGACCACCGCACAGGTGATCCCCAGCGCGCCTGATACCGCCAGCAGCGTGGACACCAGCGTCGCCAGCGCGGCCTGCGGCAGCTGCGGGTCGGCGAATAACGCCTGCCAGTTTGCAACCGTCAGCGCGGGGGTCAGCAACTGAACGGCGGCGGGCAGCAGCGGGAGATAAATCAGCCCCATTGCCGCCCACAGCAGGCCAGTCAGTGCGTACCGTAACGGCGCAGCCATTCCTGCTCCAGGGCATTAACCCAGGCCGCGTGCGGTTCCGCCAGCACCGGCGGGGTGGTTTGTGGCAGGGACGCGGCAGGCCACGGTTCAGGTAATTTTGTCTTGTCGAGCACCGTCGGATCGCCCCAGACCGCCGGGTCAGCCTTGCGCCGCTGCGCGGCAGGTGACAGCAGGAAATTCGCCACCACCTGCGCACCGGCCAGCGAACGGGCGTTGGCCGGGATAGTCACAAAATGGACGTTGCCGAGCATGCCCGCGCGGAAGCCAAAGCTGTAGCTGTCTGTCGGCAATTCACCGCTGGCGACTTTCTGGCTGGCGTGCATCGGGTTGAACGTCAGCGACAGGCGCAGGGTGCCATTCGCCAGCATCGCGTCCATCCGTGCCGGAGAGGCCGGGAAATCGCTGCCTTTACGCCACAGCTGCGGGTGCAGTTGGTCGAGATACGCCCACAGCGGCGCGGTGACGGTGGCAAAGGTCTGCGCATCCGGCGGCTGCTTTAAGGCTTCGGGTTGCGGGGTCAGGTTCAGCAACAGCTGTTCCAGAAAGGCGGTGGCGGTGAAATCCGGCGGGCGCGGATAGGTCACCGTCCCCGGATGGGCGGTGGCAAATGCCAGCAGTTCCGCTGGCGAGGCGGGAGGCTGCGGGGTCTGTTCCCGGCGGGCGATAAAGGTTAACTGCGCGCTGCCCCACGGGGATTCCGCCCCATCGGTCGGAATCGAAAAATCCTCCAGAACCGGCTTTTGCAGGTCGACATAACGCCAGTTCGGCAGGGCCTGCGCCCAACCGGTTTGCAGCAGGCCCGCTTCCTTCAGGGTGCGGAAGTTCTCGCCGTTGACCCACAGTAAATCGACCGAACCGCCCTGGCGGCGTCCGGCGCGGGCTTCGGTCTGAATACGTTTCACCGCATCGGCAGCATCAGCCAGATGGACAATTTTGAGGGTGACGTCGTAGTCGCGTTTAACCTCCCCGCTGACCCAGTCGAGATAGCGATTCACCGCCGGATCGCCGCCCCAGGCGTTGAACCACACGGTTTGCCCGCGAGCCTCGCTTTCGGTTTGCTGCCACGAGGTGTTCGCCAGCAGCGGGGCGCTCGCCAGTAATCCAGCCAATAAGATGCCATAACGCACACGGCGCATACGTACTCCTTTAACGGTGAAGAAAGCGGCCGAACAGCCTGCGTGACACCAGCGGCAGGACGCCGATCAGGGTGAGTGCCAGCAGCATGCCCGGAGAGAGAATATCCTGTAGGGAGTGTAGCTGACTCAGCTGCCGCCCGGCATTGAGGTAAATCAGGGTGGCGGGCAGCATCCCGAGCTGGCTCACCCACCAGTAGCGCCAGATGCCGATGCGCGTAATGCCTGCCAGCAGATTCACCACAAAAAACGGCAGCAGCGGCGTCAGGCGCAGGGCGAACAGATAGAACGCACCTTCGCGGGCGATACCGGCGTTCACGGTCGCCATCTGGCGGGCAAAGCGCTGGCTGACCCAATCGGCCAGCAGATAACGGCTGACCAGCATCGCCAACAGAGCGCCGAAAGTTGAGGCAAACGACACCAGAAGCGCCGCCAGCCAGAAGGGCAGCACCGCGGCCCCAAGCAGCGTTAACAGGGTGGCACCGGGAATGGAAAGCGCGGTAATCAGGACGTACACCAGAAAATAGATCAGGCTGGCGAGCAGAGGATGCCGGACATAGCCGTCAACGGCGGCAGCATGGGCGTGTTGCAACGTGCTCAGGGTGAGCAGGTCGCGGGGGAGGAACGCGAACCCCGCGACCATACAGGCTGCCAGCAACGCCAGCAGCACTATTTTAGGTGTGTTCAATTTTACGGGTAATCACTATTTAGCTGACTCAGCCCTTAAACGTCGCCCAGACCGGGGCGTGATCGGACGGTTTTTCCATGCTGCGGATGTCGTAGTCGATCCCGGTTTCGATGCAGTACGGCGCCAGGCCCTGGCTGGCGAGCAGCAGGTCAATGCGCAGGCCACGGTTGTCATCAAAGCCTTTCGAGCGGTAGTCAAACCACGAGAAGCGATCCTGGGTTTCCGGGTTGGCGTGGCGGAAGGTATCCACCAGACCCCAGCCCATCAGGCGATCCATCCACTCGCGCTCTTCCGGCAGGAACGAACATTTGCCGGTGCGCAGCCAGCGCTTGCGGCTGTCTTCGCCAATGCCGATATCCAGATCCGTCGGGCTGATATTCACATCACCCATCACCAGCACCGGATTTTCTTTTTTCAGTTCGCTGGTGAGGTAGTTTTGCAGGTTCTGGTAGAACGCTTCTTTGGCCGGGAATTTGGTTGGATGGTCGCGGCTTTCACCCTGCGGGAAGTAACCGTTGATTACCGTCAAATTGCCGAAGGGAGACGGGATCTCCGCCATGATGATACGGCGCTGGGCCTCTTCATCATCGCCCGGGAAGCCACGACGCACGGCAATCGGCGTCTCTTTGGTGAGCAGCGCCACGCCGTAGTGGCCTTTCTGCCCGTGGTAAAACACGTTGTAACCGAGCTTCGCGACATCCTCTAGCGGGAACATATCGTCGTGAACTTTGGTTTCCTGTAAGCCAATCACGTCCGGCTGATGCTTTTCGACGATGGCTTCCAGTTGATGTGGGCGGGCGCGCAGGCCGTTGATATTAAATGAAACAAATTTCATAGTCGCTGCCACTGTGCAAGGTGAATGATGCACGGATGTTAGCAGAATTTCAGACGTCGGTCAGGCAGATAAAAACGAACAGGGTTGTGCCAACCCGATGCGCTGGCACAACCACGACGTTATTCAATCAGTGGTCTGCTGACTGACGCTCCCAACGCGGCGCTTTCATATCTGCCGCGAACATCCACACCAGCTCACACAATAAGCCGCGGAGCGTGACCTCCATTTCAGGGGGCAAGGTTTGCTGGCACAGCAGCTGCGTCAGTGCCTGGCAATACTCGCACAGCGCAGTGTGGTCCGGGTCGAAATAGGATTCTGGCTCAGGGAATTTATCGACGGTCAGACGATCAACCAGATGCGGCGGAATAGGGTCGTTCAGCGTCGGGGCCAGCAAGGCCAGACAGGCGCCGAGGCGACCTAACAGCGCCAGCTTATAAACGCTTTCGTCACTGCCACATTCAACCAGGGTTTCAGCAAAACGGTCACAGCATTCGGCCAGATCGAGAAAATCTGATGAGGCGCTAAAAGGGAGTGTCAGTAAATCGCAGTCAGGGGAAAGGATAGTCGTCATAGGTAGTACTCCAACAAGTGGTAAATAAATACCGCCAGCGGAGAGGCTAATCTCGCGGGTGGCGGACCAGGAGAGGTTAGCCTTACCGGCCTTGTTGGGAACCGGCGCGTCTTTCGACGCCCTCGCCCGGCCCACCATTGGAGTGCAGCCGTGCGCACGACACAAACAAAAAAGGCGCGAAGCGCCATGTGTCGCCAACAAGTTTAGATCAGGAGGCTAATCCAGGCACCTGATTTTGCAGGTGCCGGGCGAGAATACTGCGATGGGGGTAGGTGAACAAGTGTGTTTCCGGAGGTTGTAGGGGAGGGTTGGGGGCTGGTATGAGCGAGGCGCTGACGTTACTACGACATTCAATTTCAAGTTGACTCTGTGGCGTCTATTAAGCCATGTAGATTCACTTATACAAAAATCCCCGGCCGTAGCCGGGGATGAGTTAAGGATTGGAATAATTCTACAGATTATGAAACCTGATGAAGCTCCACACCCTGTTGCACCAGAAGCTCAACGTTACTGCCCGCATGCTGGTAAACCTCATACTGAACACCGCCCGCCGTGACCTGACCAGCATCCTGCCAGGTGTTATGCGCCAGGTCTTCAACCTTCAGTTCTACCACATCACCGGCATCACCGGTTACCGCCAGTTGCTTATGACCATCCTGAATAAACAGGTTGTCATGCGCTTCGCTGAGGATGTCGTTTAATGTGAGGGTTTGTAGTGAGTTGTCATGCGTTTCAATTAAGTTAGATTGAGGTAGCTCGACCTGAGCAGGCTCATTTTTATGCGTTTCAACCGGGGATAATGTTTCAAGCATGTGTTCTGATCTGGCATCCTGAATGGAGATGCCATAGCCTGTAATATACGAGAGGCTTGCATGGACGCCTGAAGCATTGTCAACAACTGGCCCTGAAGAAGTATAATCGCTCGCTTGGAAGTAGCTAACAACATCACTTTGCCCAACGAGTTGTAACTGGCCCGAACTATTTTTGCTGTATAAGTCCCAGTAGACAGAAGCGCTACCACCATAAGGACCATCAGGATCTGATACATGTGCAGTAAAGGTCCAGTGGCCGCCACTGTTAACTTTCACTGAACCGACTGTGTTGTAATCATCATACTGCTTAAAATAAATAATCTGACCAGCCACACCGCTGCCATGTAATGTTGGCGTTGAGTCATTAATGGCTTTGTACCCTAAATGATTACCATTTGAATATATATTTTGGCTGTACTGGTAATTATCTTCAATATAATCAACCGTCGCCTTAGCCGGTGCTTGATTAGGAATATCCACATTCACCACCCAGCTGTTGCTCTCCGCACCCAGCTTACCGTCCTTCACTTCCTGAGCGGTAAAGACGTGCTGTCCTTCCGTGCGTGGCGTGACGGTGCTG